>JAKFES010000268.1:0-22015 GCA_036675585.1 Burkholderiaceae bacterium | reverse complement strand
CGGGCCCGGCGCGCCCCCGGCGGCGGCCGGCATCGCCGGCACCGCCTCGGCGGGGGCGTCGACGCGAAGCCGGGCGCTGCGTGCGTGCGCATCGAGCCCCTCGGCGTGCGCCAGTGTCGCGGCGATCGCGCCGAGCGTGCGCGCGCCCGCGGGCGACGCTTCGATGATGCTCGTTCGCTTCTGGAAGTCGTACACGCCGAGCGGCGACGAGAAACGCGCGGTGCGCATCGTCGGCAGCACGTGATTCGGGCCGGCGCAATAGTCGCCGAGCGCCTCGGAGGTCCACGGCCCGAGGAAGATCGCTCCGGCGTGCCGGATGCGCTCGACCCAGCGTTCGGCGTCGCGCGCGGAGATCTCCACGTGCTCGGCGGCGATCGAGGTCGCGATCTCGCACGCCTCGTCCATGCTGCGCACGACGACGAGCGCCCCGCGATCGGCGAGCGAGCGACCGATGATCTCGCGGCGCGGCATCCGCGGCAGCCACTCGCCGATCGACGCGGCGACCCGGTCGGCGAACGCGCGGTCGGGCGTGAGCAGGATCGCCTGTGCCATCTCGTCGTGCTCGGCCTGCGAGAACAGGTCCATCGCGATCCAGTCGGGATCGGTCGTGCCGTCGCACAGCACGAGAATCTCCGAGGGACCGGCGATCATGTCGATGCCGACCGTGCCGAACACGCGCCGCTTCGCCTCGGCGACGTACGCGTTGCCGGGGCCGACGATCTTGTCGACCGCCGGCACGCAGGCCGTGCCGTAGGCGAGCGCGGCGACGGCCTGCGCGCCGCCGATCGTGAAGACGCGATCGACGCCGGCCACGCACGCGGCGGCGAGCACCAGCGGGTTGCGCACGCCGTCGGGCGTCGGAACGACCATCACCAGCTCGCGCACGCCGGCCACGCGGGCCGGCACGGCGTTCATCAGCACCGACGACGGGTACGCGGCCTTGCCGCCGGGCACGTACAGGCCGACGCGGTCGATCGGGCCGATCCGCTGCCCGAGCCGCGTGCCGTCCTCGTCGACGTACGACCACGAATGCGCCAGCTGGTGCTCGTGATAGCGGCGCACCCGTTCGGCAGCCGCGCGCAGCGCGTCGCGCTCGGTCGCGGCAAGCGAATCGAGCGCGCGCTGCAGTTCCGCGCGCGGCAGCTCGAGCGCGCTCGCCGAAGGCGCGTCGAGCCGGTCGAAACGAAGCGTGTACTCGAGCAGCGCTTCGTCGCCGCGCGCACGCACGTCGGAGACGATGTCGGCGACGACGCGCTCGATGCGCGCGTCCTGCGCGGGCTCGCGCGCGAGCAGCGCGGCGAGCCGGGCGGCGAAATCGGGCTCGCGGCTGTCGAGCCGCGCCGGCATCGTCGTGCTCATGACGCCTGCCCCCCCGCCGGATGCGCGTGCGCCGCCGCTCGCGCGAGCGCATCGAGCAGCGGCTCGAGCTGCGCGCCCCGCGTCTTCAGCGACGCCTGGTTGACGATGAGCCGCGCCGAGATCGGCATGATCTCCTCGACTTCGACCAGGTGATTCGCGCGCAGCGTGCCCCCGGTGCTGACCAGGTCGACGATGGCGTCGGCCAGCCCGACCAGCGGAGCGAGCTCCATCGATCCGTAGAGCTTGATCGGGTCGACGTGCACGCCCTTGGCGGCGAAGTGCTCGCGCGCCGTCTTCACGTATTTGGTCGCGACCCGCAGCCGCGCGCCGCGCCGCACCGCGCGCGCGTAATCGAAGCCGACCGGCGCGGCGACCGACAGCCGGCAGCGTGCGATGCCGAGGTCGATCGGCTGGTACAGGCCTTCGCCCCCGTGCTCGAGCAAGACGTCCTTGCCCGCGACGCCGAGGTCGGCCGCGCCGTATTGCACGTAGGTCGGCACGTCGGAGGCGCGCACGATGATCAGCCGCAGGTTCGGGTCGGCGGTGGGCAGGATCAGCTTGCGCGAACCGTTGGCGGTCGCCTGCAGCGGAATGCCGGCCGCCTCGAGCAGCGGAGCGGTGTCGTCGAAGATGCGTCCCTTCGAGAGCGCGAGCGTGATCATCGGTTCGCCTCGGAAATCATGCGGCCCCGCTACGGACGGGTTCGGCGTTCGGCTGCCCGGCCGCGACGGCGCCGGCTGCGGCGCTCGAGACGATGCGCTCGACCCTCGCCCCCAGTGCCGCCAGCCGCGCCTCCATCCGCTCGTAGCCTCGATCGAGATGGTAGATGCGATCGACGACGGTCTCGCCGTCGGCGACCAGGCCGGCGATGACGAGCCCCGCCGAGGCGCGCAGGTCGGTGGCCATCACGCGTGCGCCGGACAACGCGCGCACGCCGCGCACGATGGCCGTGTTGCCCTCGATCACGACGTCGGCGCCGAGCCGCTGCAGCTCGAGCACGTGCATGAAGCGGTTCTCGAAGATGGTCTCGGTGACGACGCCGGTGCCCTCGGCCACGCAGTCGAGCGCCATGAACTGCGCCTGCATGTCGGTTGCGAAGGCCGGGTACGGCGCGGTGCGCAGGTCGACCGCACGCGCGCGCTTCGGCATCGAGAGCCGGATCGTGTCGTCGGCCGACTCGATGCGCGCGCCCGCCTCGCGCAGCTTGTCGAGCGTCGCGTCCATCGTGCGCGGGTTCGCCCGGCGCAGCACGATCTCCCCGCCGGCGGCGGCGACGGCGCACAGGAACGTGCCCGCCTCGATCCGGTCGGGCATCACGCGATGCGCGGCGCCGTGCAGCCGCTCGACGCCGTGCACGACGATGCGGTCGGTACCGGCGCCTTCGATGCGCGCACCCATCGAGACGAGCGCGGCGGCGAGGTCGACCACCTCGGGCTCGCGCGCCGCGTTCTCGATCACCGTCTCGCCCTCGGCGAGCGTCGCCGCCATCATCAGGTTCTCGGTGCCGGTGACCGTCACCATGTCGGTGACGATGCGCGCGCCCTTCAGGCGCCCGGAACGCGCAACGACGTACCCGTGCTCGATGGCGATCTGCGCGCCCATCGCGTGCAGTCCCTTCAGGTGCTGGTCGACCGGACGCTGGCCGATCGCGCAGCCGCCGGGAAGCGAAACGCGCGCCTCGCCGAAACGCGCGAGCAGCGGCCCGAGCACGAGGATCGATGCGCGCATCGTCTTCACCAGCTCGTACGACGCCTCGACCGAATCGACACCCGATGCGTCGACGTGGACGCGGTCGCCCTCGCGCGCCGTCCGCACGCCGAGCCGCCCGAGCAGCCGAAGCGTCGTCGCGACGTCGTGCAGCTGCGGCACGTTCGACAGCTCGACCGCGTCGGCGGCGAGCAGCGCCGCGCACAGGATCGGCAACGCGGCGTTCTTCGCGCCCGATACCGCGACTTCGCCGCGCAGCGGGCGGCCGCCTTCGATTTTCAGCTTGTCCATGTTCGCAATGGGCATCGGCGCTCTCGGCTTGCCGGGAGCGCGTGCGCCCGGTTCACTGCAGCGCTGCCCACTCCTCGGGCGTCAGGGTGTTCATCGACAGCGCGTGCACCTCCTCGCGCATGCGATCGCCGAGCGCGCGGTAGACGAGCTGATGACGCTGCACCGGCCGCATGCCCTCGAAGGCGCGGGAGACGATGACCGCCTGGAAGTGCCGGCCGTCGCCGTCGACCTCCAGATGCTCGCAATCGAGGCCGGCGGCGATGTAGCTGCGAACATTCTCGGGTGTGACCATGGCGAAATCCGGATCGAACTCGGTTGAATCGGGATGCAGGCGAGGCGGACCTTCAGTGTCGAAGCCGGTAGCCGCTGGCGAGCAGCCGCAGCGCGGTCGCCGCGACGACGGCGAGCGTTGCGGCGACGACCACGAAGCTGATGCCCGGCTCGATGTCGGAGGCGCCGAAGAAACCGTAGCGAAACCCGTCGACCATGTAGAAGAACGGATTCAGGTGCGACAGCGCCTGCCAGAAACCGGGTAGCGACTTCACCGAATAGAAGACGCCGGACAGGAACGTGGCCGGCATCACGATGAAGTTCTGGAACGCTGCGATCTGATCGAACTTCTCGGCCCAGATCCCCGCGACGAGCCCCATTGTACCGAGAATCGCACTGCCCAGAACCGCGAACGCGACGATCCACAGCGGCGCGTGGAACGACAGGTCGGCGAACCACGCGGTGACGGCGAATACGCCGGCACCGACGACGAGTCCGCGCACCATCGCGGCGAGCACGTACGCCGCATACATCTCGCGGTGCGAGAGCGGCGTGAGCAGCACGAACACGATGTTGCCGGTGATCTTGCTCTGGATGAGCGACGACGAGCTGTTGGCGAAGGCGTTCTGCAGCACCGACATCATGACGAGGCCCGGCAGCAGGAACGCGGTGTAGCCGACGTCGCGAAAGACCTGGACGCGGTCCTCGAGCACGTGCGAGAAGATCAGCAGGTACAGCAACGACGTGAGGATCGGCGCGGCGATCGTCTGGAAGCCGACCTTGTAGAACCGCAGCAGCTCCTTGCGGAACAGCGTGAGGAAGCCTTCCCACGAAAAGCCCGGCGCGACGCGGCCCGCCGCGCGCGCGGTCTCGCCCACCGGGACCTCGCCCCCCGGGGTCTCGTCCATCAGCGCGTCTCCTTCATCAGCTGCACGAAGACGTCCTCGAGGTCGGTGCGCTGCAGGTCCATCTCCTCGATCGTGCAACCGGCCTCGCGCACCCGGGCGAGCACGCGCTCGACGTCGGGGTACTGGTCGATGCGCAGCGTATCGAAGCCCTTGCGCGCGGGCGGCGCGCCGTCGACGACGCGAAGCGGCTCGAGATCGCCGGGCAGCGGCGCGCCCGACAGGCGAAGCTGCAGGCGCGCTCCGGCGAATCGACGCAGCAGTGATTCGGTGCGATCGAGCGCGACGACCGACCCCGACTTGAGCATCGCGATCCGCCCGCACAGCTCCTGCGCTTCCTCGAGGTAGTGCGTGGTCAGCACGATCGTATGGCCGTCGCGATTGAGCCGCCGCACGAACGACCACAGCCCCTGGCGCAACTCGACGTCGACGCCTGCGGTCGGCTCGTCGAGGACGATCACCGGCGGCCGGTGCACGAGCGCCTGCGCGACCAGCACGCGCCGCTTCATCCCGCCCGAGAGCGCGCGCATGTTCTCGTCGGCCTTCGCCGTCAGATCGAGATGCTCGAGGATCTCGTCGATCCAGTCGTCGTTGCGGCGGATCCCGTAATAGCCCGAACTGATGCGCAGCGTCTCGCGAACGGTGAAGAACGGGTCGAAGACGAGTTCCTGCGGCACGACGCCGAGCGCGCGCCGCGCCGCGCGAAAATCGTCGACGACGTCGTGCCCCATCACCTCGACGGTGCCCGCGCTGGCCCGGCTCAGCCCGGCGATGATCGAGATCAGCGACGTCTTGCCCGCGCCGTTCGGCCCGAGCAGACCGAAGAACTCGCCCGGCGCGATCGAAAGCGAGACGCCGCGCAACGCCTCGAACGCACCGTAGCGCTTGACCACGGAGCGCGCGTCGATCGCGGGTTTCATCGGACCGGCAACGTCGCCGGCGCCGTGCGGCGGACGGCGACGGCGTCGAACAGCAGCGATTCGACCCCGTACAACGTGACGAGCTTCAGGACCTTCTCGGTCGGCGCCTCGAAGCGGCACTTGCGCCCGCGCGCCGCGGCGCGCCGCTGCAGCTCGAGCAGGACGGCAATGAGCGACGAATCGAAGCGCTCGCACGCCGACAGGTCGAAGCGCGGCTGCGACGACTCGAGCGCGGCGCTGGCCGCCTCGAGCACTTCGCGCGCGGTGCCGAAGCGAAGCTCGGCCGGGAATCGCCAGCTCGATGCGGCGCGCGCGGACGGCGACGAAGACGCGGTGCTCGACACGGCGCTCAGGAGGCCCGGTTTCCCGCGGCGAGCTGCCGGTTCTTTTCCTGCAGGCTGCGGATCAGCCCGTCGATGCCGCCGGCGCTCGCTTCCTGCGCGAACTGCGTGCGGTACGTCTCGACCAGCCACACGCCGAGCACGTTGACGTCGTAGATCTTCCACGCTTCGCCGGTCTTGCGCATGCGGTAGTCGAGCTGCACCGGCTCGCGACCCGGCTGGACGACCTCGCTGCGCACGATCACGTCGGTGTCCTGCGCGTTGGCGCGAAACGGCTTCATGCGGATCTTCTGGTCGTTCACGCTCGAGAGCGCTCCCGAATACGTGCGGATCAGCAGCGTGCGAAAGCTCTGCATCAGCTGCTCGCGCTGCTCGGGGCGCGCCTCGCGCCAGGGACGCCCGACGGCGAGCGCGGTCATGCGCTGGAAATCGACGTGCGGCATCACGATGCCGTCGACCAGCTCGTCGATCCGGCGCGGGTCGCCCGCCTTGAGCGCGGGATCGGAGTGGATGCGCTCGAGCACCTCGCCGCTCAGCCTTTCGATCAGCTGGTCGGGCGCTTCGGCCGCACGCGCGTGCGTGGCGAAGGCCAGCAACATCGCGCACACGGTGAACCACAACGCGGCGCGCACCGGGCGCGCAACGCGTGCGAAGGGGGCGAACAGGGCAGGCAGGATGGCAGCATTCATGGACTTACCTCGCGTCTTTCGTGGCCGGATCGGGTGACCCCGATTCCGGTCGAGCATCCGGGCGGCCCGACTCTTCTTTCTCGAGTTCGTCGAGCCAGTCGGTGTCCTCTTCGTACGACGGCGGCGGACTCCCGTCGTGGATCTGGTTGCGGCGCAACTGCAGGTAACCGTCGCGGATGAACGAGTATCGGTCGAGCGCGGCCTCGTCGACCAGGCGTTCCCCCTCGAACAGCCGCTGGCGCGTGTCGATCGCCCGCACGAGCGTGGCGTTGTTGCGCTGGCCGTGCGAGTCGATCGTGCGCACCGGATCGGCGTAGATGTCCACCGCGCGCCCCGGCGCATCCCGAAAAGTCGACGGGCCGAGAATCGGCAGCACGAGGTACGGCCCGGACGGCACGCCCCATCGCCCGAGCGTCTGGCCGAAATCCTCGTTGTGCTTCTCGATGCCGGCTTCGCTCGCGATGTCGAGCAGCCCGCCGAAACCGAGCGTCGTGTTGACCATCACACGCCAGGCATCGGATGCGGCGTGACCCGGCTTGCCCTGCATCAGCTGGTTCGCCGCGGTCCAGACGTCGGCGAGGTTGCCGAAGGCGTTTCCGATCATCGTGCGAAAGAACTCGGGGATCGCGGCCTCGTACGCGCGCGCCGCCGGCTTCGCGACCGCGCGGTCGACCGCGTCGTTGAACCGGTAGACGGCACGGTTCATCGGCTCGAGCGGATCGCGCTTCGCCGCCGGCGAATCGGTGCTCGCGCACCCCGCCATCGAGGCGACGACGAGCGCCGCGCAGAAAAGACGAACCGCCGCGGACGCGATCAATTCGGCGCTCCCTCGGCCGCCTTGCCGTACAGGAACTGCCCGATCAGGTTCTCCAGCACGACCGCGGATTGCGTCAGCGTGATCCGGTCGCCGTCGGCGAGCATCTCCTCGTCGCCGCCCGGAACGAGTCCGATGTACTGCTCGCCGAGCAAGCCCGACGTCAGGATCTTCACCGACGAGTCCTTGGGAAACCGGTAGCGCTCGTCGAGCGCGAGCGAGACCTCGGCCTGGTAGCTCTCGTCGTCGAAGCGGATCGCCTCGACGCGACCGACGACGACGCCCGCACTGCGCACCGCGGCGCGCGGCTTCAAGCCGCCGATGTTGTCGAAGCGGGCGGTGGTCGAGTAGGTGGCACCGAGCCCGACGGCGCTGCTCATGTTCCCCGCGCGCAGCGCGAGGAACACCAGCGCAGCGAAGCCGAGCAGGACGAACAGCCCGACGAGCAGGTCGACTCCCGAACGTTTCATCGAAGGATTCTCCGGATCTTCGGCACTAGGTGGCGCTGAACATCAGCGCGGTCAGTATGAAATCGAGCCCCAGGATCGCCAGCGAGGCGCTGACGACCGTGGTCGTCGTCGCGCGTGCAACGCCCTCGGGGGTGGGCCTGGCGTTGTAGCCGACGAACAGCGCGACGAACGCCACCGTGAACCCGAACACGATGCTCTTGAGCACGCCGTTGCCGACGTCGGCGAGCCAGTCGACGCCGCCTTGCATCTGCGACCAGAATGCGCCGGGATCGACACCGATCATCTCGACGCCGACCAGGTACCCGCCGAGCACGCCGAGCGCCGAGAACAGCGCCGCGAGCAGCGGCATCGCGAACACCGCCGCGGCGAAGCGCGGAGCGAGCACGCGCTCGACCGGATCGACCGCCATCATCTCCATCGCGTCGATCTGCTCGCCCGCCTTCATCAGCCCCACTTCGGCGGTGAGCGACGTGCCGGCGCGCCCGGCGAACAGCAGCGCCGTGACGACGGGCCCGAGCTCGCGCACGAGCGACAGCGTAACCAGCAGACCGAGCGCCTCCTCGGATCCGTAGCGGCGCAGCGTGTAATAGCCCTGCAGGCCGAGCACGAACCCGATCAACAGCCCCGACACCAGGATGATCGACAGCGAGTAGTTGCCGATGAAATGGATCTGGTCGACGACCAGCCGCGGGCGGCGCAGCGACGCCGCGCCCAGCCAGCACAGGCGCAGGAAGAAGCGCGTCGCGCGACCGGTGGCGGCGATCCAGTCGAACAGCCAGACGAAAGGCAGCAGCAGTGCGCGAGTCATCGGTGCGCGCTCATGACCGCAGCCCGAAATCTTTGGCGAGCGGCGTTGCCTGGTAGTGGAACGCGATCGGGCCGTCGATGAGCCCTTCGAGGAACTGGCGCACGTTCGGGTCGTCGGAGGTGCGCATCTCGTCGGGCGTTCCGCTGGCGGCGATGCGCCCCGCGGCGAGCAGATACACGTAGTCGGCGATCGCGAACGCGTCGTCGATGTCGTGCGAGACGACGATCGAGGCGCAGTCGAGCGAATCGTTGAGCCGGCGGATCAGTTGCGCCACCGTCGCGAGCGCGACCGGATCGAGCCCGGCGAACGGCTCGTCGTACATGATGAGCGGCGGATCGAGCGCGATCGCGCGCGCGAGCGCGACGCGCCGTGCCATTCCGCCCGAAAGCTCCGAGGTGGCGAACTGCGCGGCCCCGCGCAGGCCCACCGCGTTGAGCTTCATCAGCACCAGGTCGCGGATCATTTCGTCGGGCAGGTCGGTGTGCTCGCGCAGCGGGAACGCGACGTTCTCGAAGGCCGTCAGGTCGGTGAACAGCGCGCCGAACTGGTAGAGCATGCCCATGCGCCGGCGCAGCCGGTACAGGTCGTGGCGGTCGAGCGCGTGCACGTCGCGGCCGTCGAAGACGACCTTGCCGGACTGCGGACGCAATTGCCCGCCGATCAGGCGCAGGATCGTCGTTTTCCCCGAGCCGGAGCCGCCGATCAGCGCGACGACCTTGCCGCGCTCGAAGCGCATGGAGATGTCGTTCAAAAGGACGCGCGGACCGTAGCCGAAGCGGATCGAATCCAGCGCGAGGAACTCTGCCATCAGGGAAAAGACCGTCGTGCGTCGAACCCGCGATTCTAACCGGCCGCCTTTATACTCGCCCCGATGAACGACAAACGGGGCGAAACGGGCGACCGCGCGCCATCCTGCACCGTCGAGCCCGAGCGGATGCTCGAGCGGGCACGCGAGGTCCTGCGCATCGAGGCCGAGGCGGTGGCCCGGTTGGCCGATCGCATCGACGAGCGTTTCGCCGATGCCTGCCGGCTGGTCCTCGCGTGCCGGGGCCGCGTCGTCGTCTCCGGCATGGGCAAGTCGGGGCACGTCGCGCGCAAGATCGCGGCGACGCTCGCGTCGACCGGAACGCCGGCGTTCTTCGTCCACCCCGGCGAAGCGAGCCACGGCGATCTCGGCATGGTCACGCGCGACGACGTCTTCGTCGCGCTGTCGAACTCGGGCAGCACCGACGAGCTGCTGACGATCGTGCCGATCGTCAAGCGCCAGGGCGCGCGCCTGATCTCGATCACCGGCAATGCGCAGTCGCCGCTCGCACGCGCGGCCGACGTGCACCTGGACGCCGGGGTCGATCGCGAAGCGTGCCCGCTGAATCTCGCCCCCACGGCGAGCACGACGGCGGCGCTTGCGCTCGGCGACGCGCTCGCGGTGGCGCTGCTCGACGCGCGCGGCTTCGGGCCGATGGATTTTGCGCGCTCGCACCCGGGCGGCCTGCTCGGGCGTCGACTGCTCACGCGCGTGAGCGACGTGATGCGCTCGGGCGAGGCGCTGCCCGTCGTGCGCCGCGGCGCGCGCGTCGTCGACGCGATTCTCGAGGTCACGCGCAAGCGAATGGGAATGACCGCGGTGCTCGACGACGACGAGGCGCTCGCCGGCATCTTCACCGACGGCGACCTGCGACGCCTGCTCGAGCAGGGCCGCGACCTGCGCGGACTGCGGATCGACGAGGTGATGACGCGCGCTCCAGCGACGATCGACGCGCTCGCGCTCGCCGCCGAGGCCGTCCACGTGATGGAGGAACGGCGGATCAGCCAGCTGCTCGTCGTCGACCCGCACGGGCATCTGGTCGGCGCGCTGAACGTGCACGACCTGCTCGCCGCCAAGATCGTCTGAACGCGTCGCGATGACCGAGACCGCCGACGCGCGCGCCATCCCCGAGGACGTCGTCGCCCGCGCACGGCGCGTGCGGCTGGTCGCGTTCGACGTCGACGGCACGCTCACCGACGGGCGCCTGTACATCGGCCCCGGCGGCGAAGCGATGAAGGCGTTCTCGGTTCGCGACGGGTTCGGGCTCGCACTGCTGCGCGAGGCCGGGATCCGGCTGGCGATCGTCACGGCGCGCCGTTCCTCGATCGTCGACGCACGCGCGGCCGAACTGCGCTTCGACGACGTTCGCCAGGGCGTCGGCGACAAGGCGCAGGCGTTGCGCGCGCTGGGCGTCGAACGCGGGATCGCGCTCGAGGACTGCGCGTTCGTCGGCGACGACTGGCCCGACCTGCAGGCGATGGCGATCGCCGGGCTCGCCGCATCGGTGGCCGATGCACCGGCGAGCGTGCGCGAACGCGCGCACTGGGTCTCGACGCTCGGCGCCGGCCACGGCGCCGTGCGCGAATTCGCCGACTTCGTGCTGCACGCGCAGGGACGATTCGACGCGGCGCTCGCGCGCTACGCCGCGCCCCGCGCGCCATGAGGCGGCGCAGCTGGGAGCAGCTCGCCGCGGCCGTGTCGCTCGTGTTGCTCGCCGGGCTGGCCGCCGGAACCTGGTACCTGGCGCTGCTCGCCGACCGCGAGGAGACCGGGGCCGCATCGCGCACGCCGCCCGGCGAGCCCGATTATTTCCTCGACGACGCGGTGTTCACGCGCATCAATCTCGACGGCGAGCCGGTGTACCGGATGTCGGCCGACCATCTGCTGCATTTCCCCGACGACGGCACGAGCACCTACGAGTCGCCGTACCTGGTGAGCCTGGATCCGGACAAGCCGCGCGTGACCGTTCGCGCCGAACGCGGCCGCTCGAACGCCGACGGCACCGAAACGCTGCTCACCGGCAACGTCGTCCTGGTGCGCGCGGCGAGCGAGCGCGAACCGAAGATGACGATCCGCACCGAGAAGGTCACGATCTACAGCGACACCGAGATCGCGCGCAGCGACCAGCCGGTGCGCATCGAGCGCGGCGCATCCGTCTTGACGGGCGTCGGAATGGAATTCGATAATGCGGCCCGCTCGTTGAAGGTCGATTCCCAGGTCACGCTCACCTGGCAGCCGCCGCCACCGTCCCGCTGATCATGCGTGCGCTCCCCGACCTTCGATTCTTCGCCCGCCCGCACCGACGCCCCGCCGCAGCGATCGCGATCGCCGTCGCGATCGCCGTCCTCGCCTCGCCCGCGCACGCGGTAAAAGGCGACAGCGAGGCGCCCACGCAGGTCGAATCGGATCGCATGCAGTACGACGACCTCAAGCAGATCAACGTGTTCACGGGCAGCGTCGTGCTCACGAAAGGCACGATCCGCCTGACCGCCGACCGGCTCGTCGTGCGCCAGGATCCCGAGGGATACCAGTACGCGACCGCCACCGGCAGCCTCGCGCAGTTCCGGCAGAGGCGCGACGGACCCGGCGAGCAGTACATCGAAGGCCACGCGCAGCAGATCGATTACGACGGCAAGCTCGAGACGGTGCATCTGCAGCGCCAGGCGATGTTGCGGCGAACCGAGAACGGCCGCATCGTCGACGAAGTCCACGGCAACGACATCCTGTACGAGGCGCGCAGCGAGTTCTTCACGGTCGAAGGCGCGCGCGGACGGACGGCTGCGCCCGACAATCCGAGCGGACGCGTGCGCGTCGTCATCCAGCCGCGCGACGGCAAAGCCGCCGCGGGCGCGCCGACGGCGCCACCGACCCCGCTGAAACCCGCCGATCGGATCGAAGTGCCCCGGGAAGGCGGATCGCGCTGATGACGAGGCCCGCCGGGGGCGCGTCCGGCCGCCCCGACAGCCGGCTCGTCGCGCGGCACCTGATGAAGGCCTACCACGGCCGCAAGGTCGTCCAGGACGTCTCGCTCGAGGTCGCCAGCGGTGAAGTCGTCGGCCTGCTCGGCCCGAACGGGGCCGGCAAGACGACGTGCTTCTACATGATCGTCGGCCTGGTCCCGTCGGACGGAGGAACGATCGAGCTCGACGGAACGCCGATCGGGCAGTTGCCGATCCATCGGCGCGCACGCCTCGGATTGTCGTACCTGCCGCAGGAAGCCTCGGTCTTTCGCAAGCTCAGCGTCGAGGAGAACATCGTCGCGGTGCTCGAGTTGCAGACCGACGCGCGCGGGCGCGCGCTCGGACGGCGCGAGATCGAAGCGCGGCTCGAGGAGCTGCTCGGCGAGCTGCAGATCGAGCACATCCGCTCCAACGGCGCGCAATCGCTGTCGGGCGGCGAGCGCAGGCGCGTCGAGATCGCGCGCGCGCTGGCCGGTTCGCCGCGCTTCATCCTGCTCGACGAACCGTTCGCCGGGATCGACCCGATCGCCGTGATCGAAATCCAGCGCATCGTCCGCTTCCTGAAGGATCGCCGCATCGGCGTGCTGATCACCGACCACAACGTCCGCGAGACGCTTGGCATCTGCGATCGCGCGTATATCATCCGAGCTGGTACTGTTCTTGCTTCAGGACGTCCGGACGAGGTTGTACAGAATGAGGACGTGCGCCGGTACTACCTCGGCGAGCATTTCTCGATGTAGGCGAAGGGCGCCATCGCGTGTCGGCCCGCGCGCGGGGCGAGCACGCAGGCGATCCGCGCCAACGGCATTCGGCGGCCTGTAATGAAGCCGTCGCTGCAACTCCGGCAGACGCAGCAGCTTGCGCTCACTCCGCAGTTGCAGCAGTCGATCCGCCTGCTCCAGCTCTCGACGCTGGAGCTGAATCAGGAACTCGAGCAGGCGCTCGCCGACAATCCGCTGCTCGAAAGGCTCGACGACCCGCTCGCCCATTGCGTTCGCATCGCGGCGAGCGGCTCGCTCGACGACCGCGCGTCGGCGAGCTCGTCGGCGCCCGATTCCGGCGAAGCCGGCGAGAGCGGTGCGGCCGGTGCCATCGACGCCGATGCCGACTGGAGCGCGAGCGGCTGGGACGGCAACGACGAGCGCGGCAACGAATGGAGCGGCGACGGCGCACGGGCGCCGGGCGACGACGACGAGCGCGATTATCCGCAACTGGCCGCGGCGACGCCGTCGCTTCGCGAGCATCTGTACGAACAGCTCGCCGGAACGCGTTGCACGCGGCGCGATCGCGCGCTGGTGCAGCTGCTGATCGACGCCCTCGACGACGACGGTTTCCTGGAAACCGGCCCGGCCGAGCTGGCGGCGATGCTGCCCGAGGAGCTCGGCGTGACCGCCGACGAGGTCGGCACCGCCTTGCGCCTGCTGCAGAGCTTCGACCCGGCCGGGATCGGTGCGCGCGACCTTCGCGAATGCCTGCTGCTGCAGCTCGATCGCAGACTGGCGACCGATGCCGGTACGAAAGCCGAGACCGGACGGCTCGCGCGCGCGATCGTCGATCATCACCTCGAATCGCTCGCCGCAAAGGACTTCGCGAGACTGCGTCGCGCGCTGCGCTGCGACGACGACGCGCTGCGTGCTGCCCAGTCGCTGATCCTGCAACTCGATCCCCACCCGGGCGCGCCCTTCGCCGGCGACGAAGCCGGGTTCGTCGTTCCCGACGTGATCGCGCGCCGAACCCGCGCCGGCTGGATCGCCGCGCTCAATCCGTCGGTACTGCCGCGGCTGCGGGTGAACGACGCCTACGCGCAGATCCTCAAGCGCAACCGCGGCGCGGCGCCGGGGATGTCGGGGCAGTTGCAGGAAGCGCGCTGGCTCATCAAGAACCTGCAGCAGCGCTTCGAGACGATCCTGCGCGTCGCGCAGGCGATCGTCGAACGCCAGCGCGCGTTCTTCTCGCACGGCGCGGTCGCGATGCGCCCGCTCGTGTTGCGCGAAATCGCCGATGCGCTCGGACTGCACGAGTCGACGGTCTCGCGCGTGACTTCGCGCAAGTACATGCTCACGCCTTTCGGCACCTTCGAGCTGAAGTATTTCTTCGGCAGCCACGTCGCCACCGACAGCGGCGGCTCGGCGTCGAGCACCGCGATCCGCGCGCTCATCCGTCAGCTCGTCGACGCCGAGGACCGCTCGAATCCGCTCTCCGACGGCCGGATCGCCGAAATGCTCGGCGCGCAGGGTTTCGTCGTTGCGCGACGCACCGTCGCCAAATACCGCGAGTCGCTGCGGATCCCGACCGTTTCGAGGCGAAAATCACTGTAGCGGGCTCGCGGGCCCGTACCTTGCGGCCCGCTCCCGTCCGCTCGACCCTCCAGGAGTACCGATGAATCTCGTTCTGTCCGCACCCGCCGTGGGACTCACCCCCGCGCTTCGCGACTACGTCGAAACCCGGCTCGAGCGCATCCAGCGCCACTTCGACGAGTCGATCGACGTCAATGTGACGCTCAGCGTCGACAAGCTCGACCAGCGCGCCGCCGCGACGCTCGGCGTGCGCGGCAACGACCTGTTCGCCGAAGCCGTCGACACCGATCTCTATGCCGCGATCGATGCGATGGCCGACAAGCTCGACCGGCAGGTGACGAAGTACAAGGAGAAGCGTGACGGCTTCGACCACGATTCGGTCAAGCACCGGCCGGAATCGTGATGCAATCACCTTGTCGCTGAAATGGTTTTACACTGCACTGCAACATCCCGGGTCTTTCCCGCGGTTGTCCCGGCGTGCGCCGGTGGCTATGATCGGCCCTTTTTGACGCCCGTCTACGGGGGTCCCGTCTCATGTTGCAGAGCATCATGCCCGTTGCCACCGCGAACCCGTTCCAGATGAACCGCCTTTCCCGGCTGCTCCCCCCGACGAACGTCGTTCTCGATCTCTCGGTCACGAGCAAGAAGCGCTTGTTCGAGCAGGTCGGACTGCTGTTCGAGAACAATCACGGTATCGAACGCGGCAAGGTCTTCGATTCGCTGTTCGCGCGCGAGCGGCTCGGATCGACCGGCCTGGGCGAAGGCGTCGCGATTCCGCACGGGCGGATCAAGGGGCTGAAGGAAGCGCTCGCGGCGGTCGTACGGCTGGCCGAGCCGATTCCGTTCGATGCGCCCGACGGCAAGCCGGTGGGGCTGCTCGTGTTCCTGCTCGTCCCCGAGGCGGCCACCGAGGAACACCTCGAACTGCTCTCGGAACTCGCCGAACTGCTCTCGGACACGCCGACACGCGAAGCGCTGCTCGCCTGCACCGATCCGGTGCGAATGCACCGGATCCTCTCCGGCGAAGCGCCCGGACCCAGCGACGGCTGACGACGCGGGCACGGACACGTATGCTTCCCGAATGAGCGTCACCGTCCGCGCCCTCTTCGATCAGAACCGCGACGAATTGCGGCTGTCGTGGATCGCCGGCGAAGCCGGCAGCGGACGCACGGCGACGCCCGCGTCGATCGAGCCCGCCGACCTGATCGGCTACCTGAACCTCATCCATCCGAGCCGGATCCACGTTTTCGGTCATGCCGAGCGCGCATACACCGAAAAGCTCGACGCCGATCGCCATCGCGCGCTCGTCACCGAACTGATCGCGGGCAGGCCGCCCGCGGTGATCATCGCCGAGGGACTCGCTGCGCCGCCCCCGCTGCTGTCCGCAGCGATCTCCGA
Organism: Burkholderiaceae bacterium; assembly: GCA_036675585.1. Classification (GTDB taxonomy): domain Bacteria; phylum Pseudomonadota; class Gammaproteobacteria; order Burkholderiales; family Burkholderiaceae_E; genus Zeimonas. Next base: position 5,981 of record JAKFES010000268.1, on the reverse strand, counting down.
CGACCTGCCGCTGATCGCCTGCCCGCTTGCTTCGGCGCGCGTCGTCGAGGCGCTGCGCGCGTACCTGTCGAAGGCGGCTGCGCCGTCGTGCTCGATGCACGGCGTGCTGATGGACGTGCTCGGGATGGGCGTGCTGATCAGCGGCGAGTCGGGGCTCGGCAAGAGCGAGCTCGCGCTCGAGCTCGTCAGCCGCGGGCACGGGCTCGTCGCCGACGACGTCGTCGAGCTCAGCCGGATCGCGCCGCACGCGATCGAGGGCCGCTGCCCGCCGCTGCTGCGCGACCTGCTCGAAGTGCGCGGACTCGGCCTGCTCGACATCCGGACGATCTTCGGCGAAGCCGCGGTGCGCCGGAAGATGACGCTCAAGCTCATCGTTCACCTCGTGCGCCGCACGTCGATGAACGACGAACATCAGCGACTTCCGCTCGAAGCGATCACCGAGGACGTGCTCGGCCTGGCGATCCCGAAAGTCGTGATTCCCGTCGCCGCGGGCCGCAACCTCGCCGTGCTCACCGAGGCGGCGGTTCGCAGCACGATCCTGCACCTGCGCGGCTTCGACACGACGGGCGATTTCCTCGCGCGGCAGCGCCGGATGATCGAATCGGGCTGAGCGAATGCGCGTCGTGCTGATCACCGGCATCTCCGGCTCGGGCAAGTCGGTCGCGACCAACGTGCTCGAGGACGACGGATATTTCTGCATCGACAACCTGCCCGCCCGCTTTCTCGGCGAGGTCATCGCCTCGCTGCAGGAGGCGGGCCACGAGAAAGTGGCGGTTTCGATCGATGCGCGCAGCGGCGATTCGGTGAGCGACCTGCGCCAGATCGTCAGCGGGCTCGGTCGCTTCGGCCACGACGTCAAGGTGATCTTCCTGAACGCGCGCACCGAGACGCTGGTGCAGCGCTATTCGGAGACGCGGCGCAGGCATCCGCTGTCGCTGCGCGGCGGCGAGGGGCCCGACGCGCCGACGCTGATCGAGTCGATCGAGCGCGAACGCGAGCTGATGTCGGCCATCGAGGATCTCGGCGTCTCGCTCGACACCAGCGACCTGCACCCCAACGTGCTGCGCAGCTGGGTGCGCGACATCGTCGGCACCGACCGGGCATCGATGACGATCGTCTTCGAATCGTTCGCCTACAAGCACGGCGTTCCGCTCGACGCCGACCTCGTCTTCGACGTGCGCTGCCTGCCCAATCCCTATTACACCGCCGAGCTGCGCCCGCTCACCGGCCTCGACGCCCCGGTCTCCGAGTACCTGCAATCGATCCCGTCGGTGCAGCGGATGGTCGAGCACATCGCCGACTTCCTGCACGCATGGCTGCCGCATTACATCCTCGAGAACCGCAGCTACCTGAGCGTGGCGATCGGGTGCACGGGGGGCCAGCACCGTTCGGTATACTGCGTCGAGGAATTGGCCCGGCGCTTCCGACGCATCGAACACGTCCTCGTGCGCCATCGCGCACTCGCCTCCCGCCAGGCCCGATCGACCTGACCTGCCAGAAGAGTCGCAATGCCTGGCGAACTGGCCATCTTCCCGCTCAATACCGTACTGTTCCCCGACGGGGTGCTGACGCTTCGCGTCTTCGAGCCGCGCTACCTCGATCTGGTGAGCGAGTGCACATCCGCCGCAACGCCGTTCGGCGTGTGCCGGATCACCGAGGGCGGCGAAACCGATCCGGGCGCGACGCATGAATCGGTCGGCTGCACGGCACGCATCGTCGATTTCGACGTCGAGGAGTCCGGACTGCTCAACGTTCGTGCGCTCGGCGGTCAGCGCTTTCGGGTGCTCGAGCGCACGCTTCGCCAGGACGGCGTGATCCGCGCCGAGATCGAGATGATCGACCCCGACGAGGAAGTGCGCATTCCCGACGAGTACGCCGGCTGCGAAACGCTGGTACGCCGGCTGGTCGACGACCTCGTCGCCCGCGAGACCGACCCGATGCGCCGCATGATCGCCGAGCCGTACCGCTTCGATTCGGCGTCGTGGGTCGGCAACCGGATCTGCGAGTTCCTGCCGATTCCGCCGCGCGCAAGGCAAAAGCTGATGGAGCTCGACGACCCGGTCACGCGCCTGTCGTTGATCCACCAGTACCTGCACCAGCACCAGGTCCTCTGATCCGCACGAGCAGCGCCTTCACCGGCGCGGGAAGCGGCGCTTCGTTCGCGTCGTCGAGCGCCAGCCAGCGAAGTGCAGCGCCGTCGGGAACGGCCACCCGATCGACGCATTCGAACACGACCGGGCGCGCGCGCAGGCGGAAATGCGTGAACGCGTGCTCGATCTCGGGCAGCGACGCCCGGCGCCCGGCGGGCAGCGCGAATCGGTGCACCAGTGCGCACTCGTCGTCGCCCGACGCCTCGGGCAGGCACCACAACCCGCCCCATACGCCGCGCGGCGCGCGCTTTTCGACGAGCACCTCGTCGTCGCGCCGGATCACGAACCAGGTGCGCACCTCGACGCGCAGCGCACGCCGCGGCCGCGGCGCCGGAATCGTGGCGACCAGCCCTTCGCGATGCGCGACGCAATCGGCGGCGATCGGACAGCGCGCGCAATCGGGGCGCGTGCGCGCGCACGGGCCTGCACCGAGGTCCATCAACCCCTGCGTGTACGGCTCGATCGCGTCGTACGGAAGCTCGCGCTCGGCGATCCGCCACAGTTCGTCGAGCACCGCACGCTCGCCGGGATGACCGCGCACGCCGGCGTGCCGCGCGAGCACGCGCCGCACGTTGCCGTCCAGGATCGCCGCCCGGCGCCCGAAAGCGAACACCGCGATCGCCGCGGCCGTCGAGCGGCCGATGCCCGGAAGGCGCGCGAGCGCTGCCGGATCGGAAGGAAAGGCGCCGCCGTGGTGCGCGACGAGCTCGCGCGCGCAGCGATGCAGGTTGCGCGCCCGGCTGTAATAGCCGAGCCCGCTCCACGACGCGAGCACCTCGTCCTCGCCGGCCGCCGCCAGCGCTGCGAGCGTCGGGAAGCGCGCGACGAAGCGCCGGTAATACGGCACGACGCTCGAGACCCGCGTCTGCTGCAGCATGATTTCCGACAGCCACACGCGATAGGCGTCGCGCGTGTTCTGCCACGGCAGATCGTGGCGCCCGTGAAGGCGCTGCCAGTCGACGAGTCGGGGTGCGATCACGCGGCGCATTGTACGCAGCGCCGTCGGCCGGGAAGGCGGACGATTCCGCGGCGGACGCGGCGATCGCCGGGTGTTCGCCTTGCCGCTTCGTTCAGGCGTCGACGAGCGTTCGGTCGCGCGAGGCGAGCAGCGCGCCCACCTGCCGCGCATATTCGGCGCACAGCGCGATGCGCTGCTCGACCGCGGTGCGGTCGCGCTCGATCTCGGCGATCCGGCTCTCGAGCGTGTCGTTCGCATCGAGCACCCGGCGCACGGTCTCGAGCCTGCGCTTGAGCTGCCCCTGGTACTCGCGCACCTGGCTTTCGATCGGCGACATGACCGAGCGCAACCACGAATTCAGCTCGCGATCGGCGAGTTCGTAGATCTCGCGCAACCGCGCGGCGACCGACTCGAAGAAGCGCCGCATCAGCGCCCACTGCGAAGTCGTCGCCAGCGTGATCGCACCGAACTGGCGCCGCTGGAGCTGCTCGATGCGATCGAGCTCGGTGTAATAGCGCTGCGTCGAGAACAAGGCCGGATTGCCCAGCGCGAGCCCGTGCTCGGAACTGAAGCTGCGGTACATCGCGCTCATCAGGGTACTCACTTCGCCGACGAGCCGCGTCGTCTCGTCGAGGTCGGCGCGCACCGCCCCGAGCAGCGAGCTCATTCCGTCGCGCAGACCGCTCGAGAACGCGCTCGCCTTCATCGTCTCGCGCGCCTGGCGCACGTGACGCTTCAGCGAATCGGGGCCCACGGTGGAATGGATCGACTGGGCGTGCCGCGAGAATACCGCGCGCAACGCCTGCAGATGGCGCAGGCTCTTCTCGAACTCCTCGCGTTCGCTGCGGATGCGCGCGGCCATGTGGTCCATCACGCCGCGGTTCTTCCCGCGCAGCCCGTTCAGCTCGAACTGCTGCTCGACGACGTTGCGCCGACGCGCGGCGAGCGACGCGGCGACGACCGAGTGCAGCTCGCCGAATTCGCGCTCGACGTGCTCGCGCACGATGTCGCGATGCTGCGGCACGAGCTCGCGGCCGAGCGCGAACTCGAGGTCGGAGATCCGGCTGCGCTTGAGCAGCGACGCGTCGCCGTTGATCCGTGCAACCAGCGCTTTCTGCGCCGACACCGGATAGACGCGCTCGTTGGGAACCTCCAGCGTCTGCGAGACCGATCCGACCTGGCGCGCGACCTCGAGCTGCACCTGGACTTCGTCCTTCAGCCCGTCCCACAGCGCGTCGATCTTGTTGAGCACGACGTAGCGGCCCGTGCCGTGGTTGGTCGCGATGTGCTCGCGCCAGACGGCGAGGTCGCTCATCGTCACGCCGGCGTCGGCAGCGAGCACGAACAGAACGGCATCGCACCCGGGAATCAGCTTCAGCGTCAGCTCCGGCTCGGCGCCGATGGCGTTCAGCCCGGGGGTGTCGAGCACGACCAGCCCCTGCTCGAGCAGCGGATGCGGCCAGTTGACGATCGCGTGACGCCAGCGAGGCACTTCGATCTTGCCCTGCGCATCGGGCCGTACCGCCGACGCCGCGTCGCCCTCGTCGTACAAGCCGAGCAGCGACGCCTGCGCGGCGTCGACCCAGATCGTTTCCTGGACGCTCTCGAACGCGCGGCGCAGGCTCTCGGGAACTTCGGGATCGATCCGGCGCTCGACCCAGCGGCTCTCGTCGTCGCGCAACTCCGAGACCGCGGTATCGAGCAGCCGGGTCTCGATCGGCAGCAGCCGGATCGCGCTCGGCCGGTGCGACTCGAACAGCAGCTCGGTCGGGCACATCGTCGTGCGACCGGCCCCGGACGGGACGATCCGGCGACCGAATCGCGAGAAGAAGATCGCGTTGATCAGCTCGGACTTGCCGCGCGAGAACTCGGCGACGAAAGCGATCGAGACCCGTTCCTTGCCGAGCCGCTCGACGATGCGATCGACGCGCGACAGCAGCGAGGCGTCCGAGATCTCGGCGTCGTCCAGCCACTGCGCATAGCGGAGCACCGCGTCCGCGAGTTCGCGACGCCAGCCTCCATACTCGGCAATGCGCTCTCCGAGGGATCCCATCGCTATCCTTCGATTGCCCGACCCGGCAGGGGCACGATCTATAGCACGGCGATCCGCGGCGCAGCGTGGCATGGTTCGCGTACGCGGGCCGATGTCCGCCCTGTGGCCGATTCGGGCCGGCGGGCGGCGCGCGACGGCCGTTTGGTCAGCGCTGGCAGCGCGGGCAGTAATAGGTCGAACGCTGCTGCTGGCGCAGCGCGCGCACCGGCTCCCCGCAGGTCCGGCACGGTTCGCCCGCACGGCCGTAGACGAGGCTCGCGGTCTGGTAGCAACCGGCCGCGCCTTCGCTCGAGACGAAATCGCGCAGCGTACTGCCGCCCCTCGCGATCGCCTCGGCGAGCGTTTCGCGGATCGCGGCGGCGAGCCGCTCGCAGCGCGCGAGCGCGATCCGTCGTGCCGGCGTCGTGGGGCGGATCCCGGCACGAAACAGGCTCTCGGACGCGTAGATGTTCCCGACCCCGACGACGACCGCGCCGCCGAGCAGCACCGGCTTGATCGCGCCCGAGCGCGAACGCGTCTGCCGATGCAGCAGCGCGCCGTCGAACGCGTCCGACAACGGCTCGGCGCCGAGCGGCGCGAGCAGCGGGTGCGCGAGAACGGGCCCGGCATCGGCGTCGTGCCAGAGCATCGCGCCGAAGCGGCGCGGATCGTGATAGCGCAGCGTCCCGTGCTCGAACTCCAGGTCGACGTGGTCGTGGCGCCCCGGCGTTTCGCTGGCGGCCGTCGTCAGGAAACGGAAGTTTCCCGACATGCCCAGGTGCACGAGCAGCGTTCCGCGGCCGAAATCGAGCAGCAGGTACTTGCCGCGTCGCTCGACCGC
>JAKFES010000133.1:0-3569 GCA_036675585.1 Burkholderiaceae bacterium | reverse complement strand
GGCGGTCGAGTGCAGCTTCTCGGGATCGGGGTTGGCCATCGTCGAGGAGCCGAGCAGGCTCATCCCGAGCGCCTCGAACGACGACGACATCGTGTTGGCGGTGTACATCCCGCCGCACGACCCGGTGCCGGGAATCGCGTTCTCCTCGATTCCGCAGAAATCCTCCTCGCTCATGCGACCGCGCGAGAACTCGCCGACCGCCTCGAACACCGAGACGATGTTCAGGTCGTTGCCTTTCCAGTGTCCGGGCTTGATCGTTCCGCCGTACACGTAGATCGACGGCACGTTCGCGCGCAGCATGCCCATCATGCCGCCCGGCATGTTCTTGTCGCAGCCGCCGATGACGAGCACCCCGTCCATCCACTGGCCCTGCACCGAGGTCTCGACGCAGTCGGAGATCACTTCGCGCGAAACGAGCGAATACTTCATGCCTTCGGTGCCCATCGCCATCCCGTCGGAGATCGTCGGCGTGCCGAAGATCTGCGGATTGGCGCCGCCGGCGCGGATCGCCTCGACGGCGGCGTCGGCGAGCACCTGCAGCCCCGAATTGCAGGGCGTGATCGTGCTGTGGCCGTTCGCCACGCCGATCATCGGCTTGTCGAAATCGCTGCGACGGTACCCCATCGCGTAGTACATCGAACGGTTCGGTGCGCGGGCGACGCCCTCGGTGATGTTGCGGCTGCGGCGGTTGGAAGGCATGGATTTCAGCGTGGGAGGTGGAGGGAGGGGCGGGCTTGCCTCGAAGCGAGGACTTCTGTAATCTTAATGCGAACCATTTGTGTTACGGGCGTTTCCGCCATGATCGTCTGCGTCTGCCGCGCGGTGTCCGACCGCGAGATCCGCGCCCGCCTGCGCGACGGAATGCGCTCGCTGTCGCAGCTTCGCTCCGAGCTCGGCGTCGCGTCGTGCTGCGGCAAGTGCGGGCCGCGCCTGCGCGAACTGGTCGACGAGCATAGCGCGGACGCCGAACGCGAGCTTCCGGCCTTCGGCTGCGCGTGCGCCGGCGCGGCCTGACGCGCGCCGGCTCCAGGCGCTCGCGCGCGATCGCATCGACGCGGCCTCAGGGCGCGTCCCGGTTCATGAACGACTGCTGGTAGTTCTGCAGTCCGACGCGGCCGATCAGCTCGAGCTGCGTCTCGAGGAAATCCACGTGCTTCTCGGAATCGTCGAGGATGTCGACGAGGATTTCGCGCGAGACGTAATCGCTGACCGATTCGCAGTGCGCGATCCCCGAGCGCACCGTGTCGAGCGCGGCACGCTCGAGCGCGAGATCGCTGGTCAGGATCTCCTCGGTCGTCTCGCCGATGTTCAGCTTGCCGAGATCCTGCAGGTTGGGCAGGCCGTCGAGCAGCAGGATGCGCTGCGTCAGCCGGTCGGCGTGCTTCATCTCTCCGATCGATTCCTCGTATTCGATCTTCTCCAGGCCGGGAAGGCCCCAGTGGCCGAAGATCCGCGCGTGCAGGAAGTACTGGTTGATCGCGGTCAGCTCGTTGCGCAGCTGGCGATTCAGCCACTCGATGGCCTTCGCGTCGCCTTTCATGCCGGGGACTCCCTCGTGACGAGAGCCGATTATCGGGCAGAATGCCCGCTCGGTGCAGGACAGGATCCGATGCTCCATCCTCAATTCGATCCGATCGCGTTCTCCATCGGGCCGCTCGCGGTCCGCTGGTACGGATTGATGTACCTGCTGGCGTTCGGGCTTTTCTTCGTGCTCGGACGCAGCCGCCTGAAGCGCCCGCAGTGGTCGGCGGCGAGCGGGCTCACCGTTCGCGACCTCGAGGATCTGCTGTTCTGGGGCGCGATCGGCGTCGTGCTCGGCGGACGCCTCGGCTACGTGCTGTTCTACAAACCCGGCTGGTACGCGACGCATCCGCTCGAGATTCTCGAGGTCTGGAAGGGCGGCATGTCGTTTCACGGCGGGCTGGTCGGCGTGGTGCTGGCGGTCGCGCTGTTCTGCCGGCAGAGGGGCCTGTCCTTCCTGCGCGTCACCGATTTCATCGCGCCGCTGGTGCCGATCGGGCTTGCCGCCGGGCGCATGGGCAACTTCATCAACGGCGAGTTGTGGGGTCGCCCGTCCGACGTGCCGTGGGCGATGGTGTTCCCGCACGTCGATGCATTGCCCCGGCATCCGTCCCAGCTCTACCAGTTCGCCGGCGAAGGCCTTGCGCTGTTCGTGCTCGTGTGGTGGTTCTCGTCGCGTCCGCGCCCGGCCGGAATGGTTTCGGGCGTCTTCCTCGTCGGCTACGCCGCGTTTCGCTTCGTGGCCGAGTTCGCGCGCGAGCCCGACGATTTCCTCGGCCTGCAGGCGCTCGGTTTCACGATGGGGCAGTGGCTGTGCCTGCCGATGCTCGCCGTCGGAGCCGCGCTGATCGTGTGGTCGCGACGCGCGCCGGCGGCCGGCGGCGCGCATGCGGAGGGCGGTCGTGTTTGAGCGCCTGCTGCAGGTCGGACGCGACGTTCGCGAGCGCACCGACCTGCGCGCCCTGCTCGACGACTGCCGCCAGCTGCTCACCGCGCGTGGCGAGTCGAACAGCCTGGTCATCGCGGCACGTGCGCTCGAACGCTACCGGCGGCTTTCGTCCGAGACCGCCGCGCGCTTCTTCGAGGCGCTCGCCGCCGAGTTCGATCCCGATCCGGCCGAAGTGCTGCGGCTGGCCGAGAACTACGCGATGACGCGTTCGCCCGAGACGCTGATCGAGCTGTGGCGCGCGGCCGAGTCGCCGCGGCAGGAGCTGCTGCGCCGGCTCAACCGCGCGCCCGACGCCACCGCGCACATCGTCGCGATGCGCGCGCGCATCCTGCAGCGGCTGCCGACGCATCCGGAGCTCAAGGCGGTCGACGCCGATTTCCAGCACCTGCTGTCGTCCTGGTTCAATCCCGGCTTCCTCAATCTGGTGCAGGTCGACTGGAGCTCGCCGGCCAACCTGCTCGACAAGCTGATCCAGCACGAGGCCGTGCACCAGATCGAAGGCTGGAACGACCTGCGTCGCCGTCTCGCCCCCGATCGTCGCTGCTTCGCGTTCTTCCACCCGACGCTGCCCGGCGAGCCGCTGATCTTCGTCGAAGTCGCGCTGCTCGAGACGATGCCCGATTCGATCGCGCCGCTGCTCGATCGTCGCGCGCCGCCGGCGACGCGCGACGATCGTTTCAAGGTCGCCGCGTTCTACTCGATCTCCAACTGCCAGCCGGGGCTGCGCGGCGTGAGCCTCGGCGATTTCCTGATCAAGCGCGTTGCCGAGCGGCTGCAGGCCGAGCTTCCCCGGCTCAAGTCGTTCTGCACGTTGTCGCCGATCCCGGGATTCGCTGCCTGGCTGGCGAAGGTCGACTCGGTCGACGCGTTCGCATCGCCGCGCGTCAAGCCGTCGGTCCAGCGCGAACTCGATGCGGCGTTGCGCGCGCTGCGCTCGCGCTACGGCGCCGATCTCGTCTCGCTGGTGCAGGCGCCCGCGTCGCCCGCCGCGCCGGCGAAGACGACGGGCGAGGCAACCCGCGCGGCCGAACCCGCGCAGGCCGCGCGCCGGCTCGCACGCATCGCGTCTTCGCGCGGCGCTGCGGCCGGCGCAACCGAG
>JAKFES010000196.1:0-3593 GCA_036675585.1 Burkholderiaceae bacterium | reverse complement strand
CAGGCTGACCGTTCCGGTGGGCGCGATCGACAGCAGGTGCGAGTTGCGCACGCCGTGCTCGCGCACGCGCTTCTGCAGCGACTCGGGCAGGCGCGACGCGGCGTGCGGCGCGGCGAGCCACTGGTCGGCGTCGAACAGCGGGAACGGGCCGCGCTCGATCGCGAGCTCGACCGAAGCCTCGTAGGCGACGTCGCGCATCGTCTGCGCGATGCGCGTGGCGAACTGGCGCGCGGGCTCGGTGTCGTAGCGCAGCTTGAGCATCGTCAGCGCATTGCCCAACCCGGTGAAACCGAGTCCGATGCGACGCTTCGACTGCGCTTCGCGCTCCTGTGCCTCGAGGGGCCACAGCGTGAGGTCGAGCACGTTGTCGAGTGCGCGCACCGAGATGGCGACGGTGCGCCGGAAGCGATCGAAATCGAAGGCGGGCGTCTCGCCGAAGGGGTCGACGATGAAGCGCGTGAGGTTCAGGCTGCCGAGGTCGCAGCAGCCGTACGGCGGCAGGAATTGCTCGCCGCAGGGGTTGCTCGCGTCGATCCGCTCGCAATACGACAGGTTGTTGTCGCGGTTGACGCGGTCGATGAAGATCACGCCGGGCTCGGCGTGGTCGTACGTGGACGCCATGATCTGGTCCCACAGCTCCCGCGCGCGCACCTTGCGGTAGATCCAGGCGCCGTCGGGATGCCGACCCAGCCCGTTGTCGTCGAACGGCCGGACCTCGTGGACGAGGTCGAACTCGGCGTCGGCCTCGACCGCGCGCATGAAATCGTCGGTGACGGCCACCGACATGTTGAAGTTCGACAGCGAACCGTCGTTCTTCGCGCCGATGAACTCCTCCACATCGGGGTGGTCGACGCGCATGACGCCCATCTGCGCACCGCGGCGCGATCCGGCCGACTCGAGCGTTTCGCACGATTTGTCGAAGACGCGCATGTACGAGACCGGCCCGGACGCGCGCGAGAGCGTTCCGCGCACGAGCGCGCCGCGCGGGCGGATCGACGAGAAGTCGTAGCCGACGCCGCCGCCGCGGCGCATCGTCTCGGCCGCTTCCTGCAGCGCGGCGTAGATGCCCGGCGTGCCGTTCTCGTCGTGGCCCCAGACGGCGTCGCCGATCGGCTGCACGAAACAGTTGATCAGCGTCGCCCGGATGTCGGTTCCCGCAGCCGAATTGATGCGGCCCGCCGGGACGAATCCGTGTTCCATCGCCCAGAGGAACTCGGCCTCCCAGTGCTCGCGCAACGCCTGCGGCTCGACCGACGCCAGCGCGCGTGCAACCCGCTTGCGGACATCGTGCGCGGTCGATTCGTCTCCTTTCGCGTATTTCTCTCGCAGGACGTCGATGGTGACTTCCTGTTCGGGCAGTGCGGCGAGAAGGTCTTCGATTTTCATGCGGAGGTTCCGGAGTGGGGCGGTGGAAAGTGCGCCGGACGCGCGGGCGCGCCCGGTCCGGGTCGCAGCCATTCTATCTGCTCGAGGCGCGTCTGGCAGGACATTCGGGTGCCGGTTTTCGATCAGCGTTCGGGCCGGTCGCGATCGTACCGGTCGGCGAGTTCCCCGACCGCGGCGGAAAGCGAGTTCCCCTGCAGCTCGACGCTCGTCTTGAGCTGCGATTCGACGGTGTCGAGCCGGGCGTGCACGCTGCGCTCGAGGTCGTCCTGGCGGGCCGCCCAGCGGGCGAACTCGCTCTCCAGGTACGCGCGCAGCTCGGTGAAGCGAGACGCCTCGGCCTGGTCGGCGAGCTCGCGCTGCACCTGCAGCTCCTTGCCGTGGCGCCGTGTCTCGAGCAGCCCCGACATCTGCAGATAGACGATGTACGAGAGCAACAGCACGGTGACGAGCACGATGAACGCGAGCATCACGAGCCCGAGCGGAGCCTGCACCTCGGTAAACGCGAGCGACAGGGTGGTCGGCGTGTTCAGCACCTGCCAGTTCACCAGGGCGAACGCGGCGAGCGCCCCGAAAACGATCAGCAGCAGCAGCGTGCGCAGCGTCATGAACCGACTCCCCGGCGGCGATGCTCCCGATTCAAGCCGATGCGACCGGCGTTGTCAAAAATTCAGTGCCCGCGGCAGCCACAGCGACAGCTCGGGCACCGCGATCAGCGCGACGAGCACGACCAGCATCGCGAAGACGAACCACATCACCCACGGAATCGTCTGCTCGATGCGTACGCCGGCGAGCCGCGACGAAACCATCAGGTTTACCGCCAGCGGCGGCGTGAACTGCCCGATCGCAACCATGTACGTGATCAGGACGCCGAACCAGACGGCGTCCCAGCCGAAACCGCGCACCAGCGGCAGCAGCAGCGGCACGAAGATCAGGAAGATCGAGATGCCGTCGAGCACCATGCCGGTGACGAGCAGCACCGCGACGATCGCCGCGAGCGCCCACCACGGGCCGATCCCGCTGTCGAGGATCGTGCGCGTGAGCGGATCGGCGATGCCGAGCGTGCTCACCGCGTAGGCGAAGATGCTCGCCAGCGCGACGACGATCATGATGACGCCGGACAGCTCGGCGGCCTCCACCAGGCTCTCGAGAAGGTCGCTCGCCTTCATCGTCCGGTAGACGAACATGCCGACGAACAATCCGTAGAAGACCGCGACCACCGCGGCTTCGGTCGGCGTGAACCAGCCCATCCGCATTCCGCCGAGAATCAGCACCGGGGCGAACAGGCCCCAGGCGGCTTCGCGCAGCGAGCGCAGCAGCGCCGGGCGCGGAACGGCGGCTTCACCGGCGCCGAACCCGTGCCGGCGTGCGAGCCAGATCGCCGGGACGATCAGTGCACAGCCCGCCAGCACCCCGGGGATCATGCCGGCGGCGAACAATGCGGGAACCGAGGCGCCCGGGACCATCACCGAGTAGACGATGAAGGCGATCGAAGGCGGAATCAGGATGTCGGTGGCGGCCGCGGCGCCGATCACGCTCGCCGAATACGCCGGCGGATAACCGGCGCGCGCCATCGACCCGAGCATCACGCCGCCGACCGCCGCGGCGGCCGCCGGGCCCGAGCCCGAAATGCCGCCGAGGAACATGGCCACGCCGATCGCGACCATCGGCAGCATCCCCGGGCCGCGCCCGACCAGCGCCAGCGCGAACTGGACGAGCCGCTGCGCGACGCCCGAGCGGTCGAAGATCGACCCGACGAGCACGAACATCGGCAGCGCGAGCAACGGGTACTTCGCGATCCCCGCGTAGAAGTTGTTCGGGATCGACAGCCAGCCCAGATCGGCCGAGCCGATCGCGACCGCTCCGGCGAGCATCAGCGCCACGCCGATCGGCACGCCGGCGAGCATCAGCGCGACGAAGATCGCGAAGATCGCCGTGCCGATCATCTCGGCGGCCCATCGCGCCGCACGCCACGTCCTCTGCGTGCGAGGTCCGCGTGCAAAGGCCGGCGCGTGCAAAGGCGCGGTCCGTCTGCCGCCAGCGCACCGATGCTGGCCCCCGCTGCGCTTCTCGGCTGCGCACAGGCGCGCCCGCGGCAGACGGCCTGCGCTTTTGCAGGTGACGTCGTCTGTTCCCGTAGCGACAGGTCCCCTGCTGATAGTCCTCGTCGTGATTCGCACACCGCGAGCGTCGCTCGAGCGGCAGGCGGC
>JAKFES010000146.1:0-22371 GCA_036675585.1 Burkholderiaceae bacterium | reverse complement strand
CCGCTTTCCGAACAGGTCATCGTCGTCACCGGCGCCTCGAGCGGAATCGGCCTCGCCACTGCGCGCGCGGCGGCGCGCGCCGGCGCCCGCCTCGTCCTTGCCGCGCGCAGCGAAGACACGCTCGACGAGCTCGCCCGCGAGCTCTCGCGCGAGACCGGCTGCGAAGCGATCGCCGTCGTCGCCGACGTCGGCTCGCGCGAGGACGTGCAGCGCATCGCCGACGAGGCCATCCGGCGCTTCGGCCGGATCGACACCTGGATCAACAATGCCGGCGTGACGATCTACGGCCGGCTCGACGAAGTCGGCGAGGCCGACAGCCGCCGGCTGTTCGACACGAATTTCTGGGGCGTCGTGAACGGCTCGCTCGTCGCGCTGCCGCATCTGCGGCAAAGCGGCGGCGCGCTGATCAACGTCGGCAGCGAAGTGTCCGACGCCGTCGTCCCGTTGCAGGGGATGTACAGCGCGTCCAAGCACGCGGTGAAGGGATTCACCGATGCGCTGCGCGTCGAGATCGAGGACGTCGACCGGGCGCCGGTCAGCATCACGCTGATCCAGCCGACCGCGACCGACACGCCGTTCCCGCACCACGCGCGCAATTACATGGATCACGAACCGAAGCTGCCGTCGCCGCAGCTCGACCCCGACGAAGTCGCGCAGGCGATCCTCGGAGCGGCGGTGGAGGGCGGGCGCGACGTCCAGGTCGGATCGATGGCGGTGTTGAACTCGCTGGCGGCGCGCGTCGCGCCGGCGCTCGGCGACCGGATCGCCTCGCTGCAGGCCGAGCGCCAGCAGGAAGACGAGCCGCCGCGCGATCCGCTGGGCACGTTGTACGAGCCCGGTCGCAGCGGACGCACGCGCGGCGAGCCGAACGTTCGCGGCGCCTGAATCCGCGAACGGGGGCGGGCACGCGCGTTCAGCGACCGGGCTGCGTTGCGGACGTGCGCGACGCGCGCGCCGCCGCACGGTCGACGACGGCCGCCGCGCGTGCGACGCACCACGCCCCCGCGGGAACGGCGCTTGCAGCCCTACCGGTTCGTCACTCGAGGAGCGTTCGATGCCGGAACGACAACCCCCGCCCGGTTCCGCGAAGACACCGCAGGAGCAATGGCAGCAGGCGGATTCGCACCGCCTCGATCACCCGCACGACCCGCGGCGTGCGCCCTCCGGCGACCCGTCGCTCGCTGCGCGCCAGCGCGCGGCGTTCCTGCACACGCGCAGCGGCGTGTTCTATCCGAAGGGCCACGCGGTGCTCGCCCTCGAGCGCGAGCACGCCCAGGCGTTGCACGATGCGCTGGCGCGGGCCGGCTTCGCGGCCGACGCGAGCCTGCTGCTCGATGCCGAGCAGACCGCCGACCTGATGCGCGCGAGCGAGGAGCAGGCGGGCCTGCTCGCCGAGTTGGTCGGCGCCGAGATCAAGAACGCACGGATCATCCGCCAGCTCGCCGACAACGGCGCCTGGCTACTGATCGTCCGGGTGCACAGCGACGACGAGGAACGCCGGCTGGTGGAACTCGCGCGCCCATGGCCGGTGCACAAGGCCTTGCGTTACCATACGCTGGCGATCGAGGAAATGCCGGTCGGAACCGAGGACATTCCGGGTGACAGCCCGTACGGCGTCAACGAGGTCTTGCGCAACAAGCCGTCCGATGCGCAAATGAAGCCGCGCCGCTAGCCGGCGCCGGGCCGCCTCGCGCGCGGGAGGAAGGGCGGCGCACCCGAGGGCACGCCGCCCCGTTTTCACGGAAGCTGGATATTCGACGCCTGCTTGCCTTTGGGGCCCGCCACGACGTCGAACTGCACCTTCTGGCCTTCCTTCAGGCTCTTGAAGCCGTTCATCTGGATCGCGCTGAAGTGCGCGAACAGATCCTCACCCCCATCGTCGGGGGTGATGAAGCCGTACCCCTTCGAGTCGTTGAACCACTTGACGGTACCCGTTGCCATGCTTTTCGCCTTCCCCTGACGCGATCGACTGGATGCTGCCGATGACGCCCTGAAGGCGTCTGGGAGAACTCCAGGAGCGAAGCGCGTCGGTCTCGAACGGGAGTCCGGCGCCCAAGACCAGGACAACCCCGGGCAGCGCCACGGATTCTTTGTGAAAAGCGGGGTGTCGTCAAGACACGACTGGGGCTTTGGAGCGACATTCGATGGGCGTCCCTCTTGCTTTGTGCAGCCCGTCACGGTCGGCGGAATGCTCTGCCGCAACGTTGTTGCAGTAGAAGCAACACTCGCTAGAATGCATTCATGGCGACGCGTCAAGATCCGTCTCCCGTTCTGGAGCGCAAGGAGTCGCGGCTGAAGCCGCCGCCGATGTACCAGGTGATGCTTCTAAACGACGATTTCACCCCGATGGAGTTCGTCGTGAACGTCCTGCAGAGATTCTTCGGCATGGGCCGGGAGAAGGCGACCCAAGTGATGTTGAAGGTGCACCGTGAAGGGCGTGGCGTGTGCGGAGTCTTTCCGCGCGACGTAGCGGCCACCAAGGTCGAACAGGTTAGCAGTTACTCACGCCAGCACCAGCATCCGCTGCAGTGCGTGATGGAGGAAGCATGATCGCGCAGGAATTGGAAGTCAGTCTGCACATGGCCTTCGTGGAGGCCAGGCAGCAGCGCCACGAGTTCATCACCGTGGAGCATCTGCTGCTGGCGCTGCTCGACAATCCGTCGGCGGCCGAGGTGCTGCGCGCGTGCGCGGCGAACGTCGAAGACCTGCGCAAGAACCTGACGGGATTCATCAAGGAAAACACCCCGGTCGTGCCCGGTGCCGAGGAAATCGACACCCAGCCCACGCTCGGGTTCCAGCGCGTGATCCAGCGCGCGATCATGCACGTGCAGAGCACGTCGAACGGCAAGAAGGAGGTCACCGGCGCCAACGTGCTGGTCGCGATCTTCGGCGAGAAGGACTCGCACGCGGTGTATTACCTGCACCAGCAGGGGATCACGCGGCTCGACGTCGTCAATTACATCTCGCACGGCATCACCAAGGCGCCGCAGCCGAAAGAGCCGGTGAAGGAAGAGCAGGCCGAGACCGAGGCCGAGGCGGGCAGCACGCAGCAAGGTGCGCTCGAGCAGTACACGCAGAACCTGAACGCGGCGGCGCGCGAAGGGCGCATCGATCCGCTGATCGGGCGCGAGAACGAGGTCGAGCGCGTCATCCAGGTGCTGTGCCGGCGGCGCAAGAACAATCCGCTGCTGGTCGGCGAGGCCGGGGTCGGCAAGACGGCGATCGCCGAGGGCCTGGCCTGGCGCATCACGCAGGGCGACGTTCCCGAGGTGCTCGCCGACGCCACCGTCTATTCGCTCGACATGGGCGCACTGCTCGCGGGCACCAAATACCGCGGCGACTTCGAGCAGCGGCTCAAGACGGTGCTCAAGCAGTTGAAGCAGGCGCAGAACGCCGTCCTCTTCATCGACGAGATCCACACGCTGATCGGTGCGGGCTCGGCGTCGGGCGGCACGCTCGACGCGTCGAACCTGCTCAAGCCGGCCCTCTCGTCGGGGACGCTCAAGTGCATCGGAGCGACGACGTACAACGAATACCGCGGCATTTTCGAGAAGGATCACGCGTTGTCGCGGCGTTTCCAGAAGATCGACGTCGTCGAGCCGACCGTCGAGCAGACCGTGCAGATCCTGCGCGGGCTCAAGTCGCGCTTCGAGGAGCATCACGGCGTCAAGTACTCGTCGTCGGCGCTGTCGGCGGCGGCCGAGCTGTCGGCCAAGTACATCAACGATCGTCACCTGCCCGACAAGGCGATCGACGTCATCGACGAGGCGGGTGCCGCGCAGCGCATCCTGCCCAAGAGCCGCCAGAAGAAGATCATCAACAAGGGCGAGATCGAGGACATCGTCGCCAAGATCGCGCGTATTCCGCCGGCATCGGTGTCGTCCGACGATCGCGGCCGGCTGCAGACGCTCGATCGCGACCTGAAGGCCACCGTGTTCGGCCAGGATCCGGCGATCGACGCGCTGTCGGCGGCGATCAAGATGGCGCGCTCGGGGCTGGGCAAGCCCGACAAGCCGATCGGCGCGTTCCTGTTCTCGGGTCCGACGGGCGTCGGCAAGACCGAGGTCGCGCGCCAGCTGGCGTTCATTCTCGGCATCGAGCTGCTGCGCTTCGACATGTCGGAGTACATGGAGCGGCACGCGGTGTCGCGGCTGATCGGCGCGCCCCCCGGATACGTCGGCTTCGACCAGGGCGGGCTGCTCACCGAGGCGATCACCAAGAAGCCGCACGCGGTGCTGCTGTTCGACGAAATCGAGAAAGCGCATCCGGACATCTTCAACATCCTGCTGCAGGTGATGGACCACGGCACGCTCACCGACAACAACGGGCGCAAGGCCGATTTCCGCAACGTCATCATCATCATGACGACCAACGCGGGAGCCACCGAGCTGCAGAAGCGCGGAATCGGCTTCTCGGACACGCGCAAGGCCGGCGACGAGATGGTCGAGATCAAGCGGATGTTCACGCCCGAGTTCCGCAACCGGCTCGATGCGATCATCAGCTTCGGTGCGCTCGACGAGCAGATCATCCTGCGCGTCGTCGACAAGTTCCTGATGCAGCTCGAGGAGCAGCTGCACGAGAAGAAGGTCGACGCGGTGTTCACCGACGCGCTGCGCGCGATGCTCGCGAAGAAGGGCTTCGATCCGCTGATGGGCGCGCGCCCGATGCAGCGCCTGATCCAGGACACGATCCGCAAGGCGCTCGCCGACGAGTTGCTGTTCGGCAAGCTGGTGGCGGGTGGTCGCGTCACCGTCGACGTCGACGAGGCGGGCGAGGTCACGCTGTCGTTCGCCGAGGCGCCTCCGGCGGCCGGCGGCGAAGGCGAGGAGCACATCGAGGTGCTGCCCGCCTGAAGCGGCGTCGCAGCGGCGCTTGCGCGCCGCGGGGCGATTCGAAGGGCTCCTGCGGGAGCCCTTTTTCCTGTGCGTCGCCTGCCGTCGCGGCGGCGCGCGACGAGCGGGCGTCGACCGGCCTTCGCTGGCCGGCCTGCGGGCTCCATGACAATATGCACGCAGCGCACGAGCTTGTTCGGTACGGCGCACCGCGCCGAGAATGCGCGCTTCCGTTCACGAGGAGGAGAAAGGCATGCGATCGAAGATGTTCGCTTCGGCGGTCTGCATCGTCGCCGTCGCCTGGGCGTGGTCTGCGCCCGTGCACGCGCAATCGGCGCGCTACCTGGCCGGCAACTGCGCGAACTGCCATGGAACCGACGGCCGGTCGGCCGGTGGCGGGGGAATGCCCGGTCTCTCCGGGTTGTCGCCCGCGTACTTCGTCGAGCAGATGAAGGCGTTTCGCGACGGCACGCGCAAGGCGACGATCATGAACCAGCTCGCCAAGGGCTATACCGACGAACAGATCGCCACGCTCGCCGCGTACTTCAGCGGGCAGCAAGGGAGCGCCAAATGAGCCGCGACGCACACAGCAGGCAAACGCATCGCGTCCCGGTCGAATCCGGTCGGCGGCGCTTCGCGCAGGGGCTCGGCTCCGCGCTCGCGGTCGCCGGCGCGGGCGGCGCGCTGTCGCTCGCCGGGTGCGCGACGCGCGCGGGCGGCAGCGGTGCCGCGGCGCCGGGTGCGGTGCAGGGGCGGGTGCTCGTCGTCGGCGGCGGCTACGGCGGCGCCACGGCCGCGAAGTACCTGAAGAAATGGGGCGGCTCGGCGATCGACGTGACGCTCGTCGAGCGCGAGCCGGTCTTCATCTCGTGCCCGTTGTCGAACCTCGTGCTCGGCGGCTCGCGCCGGATCGAGGACCTGACCGTGCCGTACAACGGACTGCGCGCCGCCGGCATCCGCGTCGTGCAGGACGAGGTGCGCGCGATCGACCCCGGCACGCGCAACGTCACGTTCGGCAAGCTCGCGGCCCAGCGCTTCGACCGCATCGTCGTCTCGCCCGGAGTCGATTTCGATTTCGACGCCGTGCAGGGGCTCGACGACGAAGCGCAGAAGTCGATCCTGCACGCCTGGAAGGCGGGCGCGCAGACCGTCGCGCTGCGCGCGCAGCTCGAGGCGATGCCCGACGGCGGCGTCTACGTGTTGACGATCCCGAAGTCGCCGTATCGCTGCCCGCCCGGGCCGTACGAACGCGTGTGCCAGGTCGCGCATTACTTCAAGACGCGCAAGCCGCGCTCGAAGATCGTCGTGCTCGATGCGAACCCCGACATCCAGTCGAAGAAGGGGCTGTTCCTCGCCGTGTGGAACGGCCAGTACAAGGGGTTCATCGACTACCAGCCGAACATGAACGTCACCGAGCTCGACGCACGCAATCGCGTTGCGATCACCGAGCTGGGCGACCGGGTTCGCGCCGACGTGCTCAACGTCGTTCCGCCGCAGCGCGCGGCGGCGATCGCGTCGCGCACCGGGCTCGTCAACGCGAACAACCGCTGGTGCACCGTCGACTGGGTCACGCTCGAGTCGACCGCGGCGCCCGGCATCCACGTGCTCGGCGACGCGACCCTGTCGGCGTCGCAGATGCCGAAATCGGGGCACATGGCGAACCAGCACGGCAAGGCGGCCGCGGCGGCGATCGTCGAGCTGCTCGCCGGACGCCCGCCGCAGCCGCAGATGATGGCGAACACCTGCTACAGCTTCGTCGACGACCGCAACGTCGTGCACGTCGCGTCGGTGCACCGCTACGTGCCCGAGAAGAAGACGATCGAGCCGGTGGCCGGCGCCGGCGGGCTGTCGCCGGCACCGAGCGAGCTCGAAGGGCAGTACGCGAATGCCTGGGCACGCAACATCTGGAACGACATGCTGACCTGACGGCGTGCGCGCGCACCGCGCCCGGAGCAGGGGCGCCGGGCGCGGTGTTCGCGCGCGCTGCCGTATAGTTCGCTCCGATGACCGATCGAAGTCGTTCGCTCCTGCTGCTGTGCGCGGCGTTCGCCGTCGCCGCGGTCGGCGTCGCGCTCGTGCTGCAGCATCGCTTCGACATGCGCCCGTGCGCGTGGTGCACGTTCCAGCGCCTCGTCTACCTGGTCGTCGCGGCGCTCGCGCTCGCCGGCTGGGCGCTCGGCGGGCGCCCCGGCGTCGTGCGCGGTTTCGCGCTGGCGACCGCGCTCGCGTCGGCGGGCGGGCTGTGGGCCGCGCTGCACCAGCAGTTCGTCGCGGCGCAGACGCAGTCGTGCGCATTCACTTTCGCCGATCGCACGCTGATGAACCTGCGACTCGACGAGGCGCTGCCGTGGCTGTTCCTGGCCGATGCCTCGTGCAGCGAAGCCAACGTACCGCTGGCGGGCGTGCCTTTCGCGCTGTGGAGCGCGACGGCGTTCGTGCTGCTCGCAGCGGGCGCGCTGCTCGCGTTCGCGCGGGCGCGCGGCGCGAAGCCGCTGGCGCCCGCGCCGTTCCCGGAGGGTTTGCGATGAATGCGCTCGAACAACTCAGGCAGTTCACCGTCGTCGTCGCCGACACGGGCGACTTCCGTGCGATCCGTCAATGGTCGCCGCGCGACGCGACGACGAATCCGTCGCTCGTGCTGAAGGCCGTGCAGAAGGCCGACTACGCGCCGCTGCTCGCGCAATGCGCGCACGAGCACGCCGGCGACGATCCGCAGACGCTGTCGGACCGCCTGCTCGTGCGTTTCGGGCAGGAGATCCTGAAGGTCGTTCCCGGGCGCGTGTCGACCGAGGTCGACGCGCGGCTGTCGTTCGACACCGAGGCGAGCATCGCGCGCGCACGACGCATCGTTTCGTTGTACGAGGAAGCGGGCATCGGGCGCGAGCGCGTGCTGATCAAGGTCGCTTCGACGTGGGAGGGGATCCGCGCCGCCGAACGGCTCGAGCGCGAGGGGATCCACTGCAACCTGACGCTGCTGTTCTCGTTTGCGCAGGCGGTCGCCTGCGCCGACGCCGGCGTCACGCTGATCTCGCCGTTCGTGGGGCGCATCTACGACTGGTACCGCAAGCACGAAGGGCGCGATTTCGAGCCCGAGGAAGACCCGGGCGTGCTCTCGGTGCGCCGGATCTACGACTACTTCAAGAAGTTCGGCTATCCGACCGAAGTGATGGGCGCGAGCTTTCGCAGCGTCGGACAGGTGCTCGCGCTCGCCGGCTGCGACCTGCTGACGATCAGCCCCGAACTGCTCGCCGAGCTGGGCGCGAGCGAGCGCAAGGTCGAGCGCAGGCTCGACGCCGACGCGGCGCGCGCGAAGTCGATCGAGCGCACGCATTTCGACGAGAAGACGTTCCGTTACGCGGTCAACGAAGACGCGATGGCGACCGACAAGCTCGCCGAAGGCATCCGCGTGTTCGCCGCCGACGTCGTCAAGCTCGAAGGGCTCGCGCAGAAGCTGCGCTGACGCGCGTGGGCGCGTCGTCTCGCGCCGCGCCCTACCAGATCCCGATCGACAGCCCGGCGCCCAGCGTGCGTCCGAGTTCGCGCGCGCGCTCGAGCTGCGCGGGGTCGATCGTCTTCGGCGCGAGGATCTGCTCGGGCGTCTGCGCGCCGACGACGACGACGAGCGGCTCGGCCACCGCTTTCAGCCGCCATCCGGTCGCGATCCGCGCGATCTGCCGTGCCGCGCCCTGGCCGTCGGTTCCGGCGCAGACGAGCGCGGCGTAGGCCCTTCCTTCGATGCGTCCGAGCACCGGGTAGTAGGTGCGATCGAAGAAGTCCTTCATCATGCCGGCCATCGACGCGAGATTCTCGGGCGCGGCGAACACATAGGCATTCGCGGCGAGCAGCTCCGGCGCATCGGCCTCGTCGGCGCGGCGCAGCACGACTTCGATCGCGGGTTCCTCGCGCGCGCCTTCGGCGAGCGCCTCGACGAGCTGGCGCGTACCGCCCGTCGTCGACCACCAGACGAGCAGCAGGCGCGGTGCGTTCACGTGCTTCCGGTACTGCCGAAGCCGCCGGCGCCGCGCGCGCTTTCCTCGAAGCGCTCGACGACGTTCCATTGCACCTGCACGACGGGAACGACGACGAGTTGCGCGATGCGCTCCATCGGCTGGATCGTGAACGGCGCACGCCCGCGGTTCCAGCACGAGACCATGAGCGGTCCCTGGTAGTCGGAATCGATCAGTCCGACGAGGTTGCCGAGCACGATGCCGTGCCGCGCGCCGAGACCCGAGCGCGGCACGATCATCGCGGCGAAATGCGGATCGCCGATGTGGATCGCCAGCCCCGTGGCCAGCAGCTGCGCGTCGCCCGGCTCGAGGACGACCGGCTCGTCGACGCACGCGCGCAGGTCGAGTCCGGCGCTGCCTTTCGTCGCGTACGCCGGCATCGCCTCGGCCAGCCGCGGGTCGAGGATCCGTACGTCGAGCTTCATCGCGACAGGCGGCGCGCGATCTCGGCGACGAGCTCGCGCGCCAGCGCGTCCTTCGAGGCGCGCGGCAGGCGCCGCGAGCCGGCGTCGTCGACCAGCAGCAGTTCGTTCTCGTCGCGACCGAACGTCTCGTGCCCGATGTTGGCGACGAGCAGCGGAACGCCCTTGCGCGCGCGCTTGGCCGCGGCGTGCTCCTCGAGCTTTTCGCTCTCGGCTGCGAAGCCGACGCAGTACGGCGCATCGGGGCGCTTCGCGACGCTGGCGAGGATGTCGGGGTTCTCGGCGAGCTCGAGTGCCGGCGCGCGCATGCGGTCGTCCTTCTTCCACTTGCGCGGGCTCGGGTTCGCGATCCGCCAGTCGGCGACGGCGGCGACCGCGACGAAGACGTCGATCGCCTTCGCGCCGGCGTCGTCGTTCGCCCCGCTGCCGCCGTGCGGCCCGGGCGCGCCGAGTTGCGCGAGCACCGCCTCGTGCATCTGCTGCGCGGTGCCGACGTCGATGCGCCGCACGCCGCGCGGCGTCGCGAGCGCGACCGGGCCGGCGACCAGCGTGACGTCGGCGCCGGCGTCGCGAAACGCGCGTGCGAGCGCGAAACCCATTTTTCCCGACGACCGGTTGGTCAGTCCGCGCACCGGATCGATCGGCTCGAAGGTGGGCCCGGCCGTGAGCAGCACGCCGCGCCCGGCGAGCACTTTCGGCACGAAGCTGGCCGCGATCTCCTCGAGCAGCTCGAGCGGCTCGAGCATGCGCCCCAGTCCGGTCTCGCCGCATGCCTGGTCGCCGCTTCCCGGGCCCGCGACGAAGCATCCGTCGGCGACGATTCGGGCGACGTTTCGCTGCGTGGCCGGATGCAACCACATCTGCCGGTTCATCGCCGGGGCGACCACGAGCGGGCATTCGCGCGCCAGGCACATCGTGCTGAGCAGGTCGTCGGCGAGTCCGTTCGCCAGCCTGGCGAGGAAGTCGGCGGTCGCCGGCGCGACGACGATCGCGTCGGCCGCCCGCGACAGCTCGATGTGCGCCATGTTGTTCGCGATCCGCGCGTCCCACGGGTCGACGAAGACCGGCTCGCCGGTGAGCGCCTGGAACGTGACCGGCGCGACGAAGCGCGCCGCCGCCTCGGTCATCACGACCTGCACGCTCGCGCCCGCGCGCTGCAGTTCGCGCGCGAGTTCGGCCGCCTTGTAGGCGGCGACGCCGCCGGTGACGCCGAGAACGATCCGCTTGCCGTCGAGCATGCCCGCTGTATATCACACGGCCGACGGGCCCGTGTGGCCGCGCGCCGGAATGCGCGCCGCGGCCGGGGCGCCCGCGGATTCGTTCGCGAGGCGCACGTGGCGCGCCGGCACGGCGAATTCCAGGTCGAGCTCGCCGAGAAGGTCGACGATCGCGAGGTTCACGCGCTGCTGGATGTCCATGTACAGCGTGTAGTCGGAGTCCAGCACGTAGTAGACGAACTCGAACTCGAGTCCGTATTCGCCGAGCGCGGCGAGGTGTCCGCGATCGAAGCGGGCGTGCTGCTCGCATTCGATGAACTCGCGCACGCGTTCGATGACCGTTCGCACCTGGTCGCTCGACGTGCCGTACGGCAGGCGCACGCCGAAGACGACGCGCCGGTGGGGCATGCGGCTGTAGTTGCGCACGAGCTGCTCGAGCAGCCTGGAGTTGGAGATGACGAGTTGCTCGCCGCGCAGCGAATCGATGCGCGTGCTCTTGAGTCCGACGTGCCGGACGGTGCCCAGGTCCGGACCGAACGCGATGAACTCGCCGACCTCGAACGGCTTGTCCAGGCCGATGCTCAGCGACGAGAAGAGGTCGCCGAGGATCGTCTGCAGTCCGAAGGCGACCGCCACGCCGCCGATGCCCAGGCTCGCGACGAATGCGGTGATGTTGACGCCCGCATTGGCGAGCATCGCCAGGACGAGCGTCGTCCACACGACGAACTGCATGCACCAGCGCAGGATTCCGATCATCACCGGATTGCCGCGGTGCTCGCCGTTGCGCGTGCGCGGGCGGTTCAACCAACCGTCGATCAGCGCGTTGACCCACAGCGCGACCTGCACGCCGACGATCGCGAAGCCGACGTTGTGAACGATGTGCTCGCCGCGCTCGCCCAGCTCGAGGAACTGGGTCGACAGCACGGCGGCGAGGAGCAGCAGCAGCGAGTTGCGCGTGGCCTCCACCACCGCGCGCAACGGGCGGGTTGCGCGCACCGCGGCCAGCGGCGCGCTCTGCGCGTCGATCCTGCGCAGGCGAGAACGGACGACGACGAGCGCGGTGCGCGCGAGGACGAAGCCGACCAGCGCGGTCGCCGTCGCGAGCAACCAGGCGGTGGCGGAATTTCCCGCCCATTGGGTTTGATGCAACCAGTCCAGCACGCAGTTCCCTTCTTCAGCGGCCGCGTCGGATGCGGCGTAGTTCGTCGAAGACCAGCAGCGCAGCGCCGACCGTGATCGCGCTGTCGGCCACGTTGAACGCCGGCCAGTGCAAGCCCCTCCAGTGCAGCAGCACGAAATCGACGACGTGCCCGTGCACGATCCGGTCGATCACGTTGCCGATCGCGCCGCCCAGGATCAGCGCGAGCGCCAGCGCGAACAGTCGCTGCTCGCCGTGGCGTCGCAGCAGCCAGACGATGAACACGGCGGCGAGCGCGCCGAGCGCGATGAAGAACCAGCGCTGCCAGCCCGCTGCGTCGGCGAGGAAGCTGAAAGCCGCCCCGCGGTTGTAGACGAGCGTGAGGTCGAAGAAGCCGGGCAGCACGGCGATACGCTCGCCGAAGGCGAGCGTTCCGGCGATCGCATATTTCGTCGCCTGGTCGAGCCCGACGATGCCCGCGGCCAGTGCCAGCCAGCTCCCGATCGACGCGTGCGCGGTGGGCGGCCGCGTCATGCGTAGCGGCGCGTCTCGCCGTCGCCGTACAGGTTCGACACGCAACGTCCGCAGATCGCCGGGTGCGCCGGATCGACGCCGACGTCTTCGCGATAGTGCCAGCACCGGTCGCATTTCGTCGCGTCGCTCGGGCGCACGTCGATCGCCTGCTCGTCGGCGCCGGCGACGCGCACCACCCTGGCGCCCGAGGTGATCAGCACGAAGCGCAGGTCGTCGTCGAGCGAGGCGAGCGCGTCGAAGTCCTCGCCCGGGACGCGCACCTCGACTTGCGCCTGCAACGACGAGCCGATGGCGCCCGCGCTGCGCACGTCCTCGAGCTTTCGCGTGACCTCCGCGCGAACCGCGCGGATGCGCGACCACTTCGCGATGAGCGCGCTGCAGGCGGGCGACGCCGGGTCGGCCCATTCCTGCACACCGGGGAAGCGATGCCACGTCTGCGTGAAGATCGTCCGACCCTCGTCGCGATGCAGTGCCGGCGCGAGCAATGGCCACGCTTCCTCGGCGGTGAACGAGAGGATCGGTGCGACGATGCGCAGCAGCGCATGCGTGACGTGGTGCAGAGCGGTCTGCGCCGAGCGGCGCGCGAGCGAGTCGGCGCCGGTCGTGTACAGCCGGTCCTTGAGCACGTCGAGGTAGAAGGCGCCGAGATCCTCCGAGCAGAACGTGTGCACGCGCGCGACGGCCGGGTGGAACTCGAAGCGCTCGTAGTCGGCCTCGATCGCCGCCTGCCATGCGGCGGTCATCGCGATCGCGTAGCGGTCGATCTCGAGCAGCCGCTCGGCGGCCACCGCATCGCGCCCGGGATCGAAATCGGCCTGGTTCGCCAGCAGGAAGCGCAGCGTGTTGCGGATGCGCCGGTACGCTTCGACGACGCGTGCGAGGATCTCCTTCGACAGCGACATCTCGCCCGAGTAATCGGTGCTCGCGACCCACAGCCGCAGGATCTCGGCGCCGAGCGTTCCGGCGACCTCCTGCGGCTCGATCCCGTTGCCGAGCGACTTGCTCATCTTGCGGCCCTGGCCGTCGACGGTGAACCCGTGCGTGAGCAATGCCCTGTACGGCGCGACGCCGTCGAGCATCGACGACGTGAGCAGCGACGAATGGAACCAGCCGCGATGCTGGTCGCTGCCCTCGAGGTACATGTCGGCGGGGAAATGCGACTTGTCGCGGTGCGAGCCGCGCAGCACGGTGTCGTGCGTCGTTCCCGAATCGAACCAGACGTCGAGCGTGTCGCGGCTCTTCACGTACTGGTCGGCCTCGTCGCCGAGCAGCTCGCGCGCATCGAGGCGCTGCCACGCCTCGATGCCTTCGCGCTCGATGCGCTGCGCGACCGCCTCGAGCAATTCATCGGTGCGCGGATGCAGCGCGCCGGTCTCGCGATGCAGGAAGAACGCCATCGGCACGCCCCACTGGCGCTGGCGCGACAGCGTCCAGTCGGGGCGCGTGGCGATCATCGCGTGCAGGCGCGCTTTTCCCCAGCCGGGATAGAAGCGCGTCGACTCGACGCCGGCGAGCGCCGATTCGCGCAGCGTCGGCCCTCCGTCGTTCGGCGACACGTCCATTCCGGCGAACCACTGGCTCGATGCGCGATAGATGACCGGCGTCTTGTGGCGCCAGCAATGCATGTAGCTGTGCGTGTGCGCCCACGTGTCGAACAGGCAGCCGATTTCGCGCAGGTACTCGACGATGCCCGGGTTGGCGTCCCAGATCGACATCCCGCCCCAGCGTGCAAGCGACGGCGCATACACGCCGTCGCCCTGCACCGGCTGCAGGATCTCGTCGTCGGCCATCCCGTTGGCCTTGCACGAGACGAAGTCCTCGATCCCGTAGGCGGGCGCCGAATGCACGATGCCGGTCCCGCTCTCGAGCGTGACGTAGTCGCCGAGGTACACCGGCGAGAGCCGGTCGGCGAACGGGTGGCGAAAGCGGATGCCGTCGAGCGCGCGGCCCTTGCACGTCGCGACGATCTCGCCTTCGAGCTTCCACGCCTTCAGGCACGCCTCGACGCGCTCGCTGGCGAGCACGAGCAGCGCCGGGGCGCCCAGCCAGTCGACGCGAACGAGCGCGTAGTCGAAGTCGGGATGCACGTTCAGCGCCTGGTTCGCCGGGATCGTCCACGGCGTCGTCGTCCAGATCACCGCGTAGCCGCGTTCGACGGGGAGCTTCTGCAGGCCGAATGCGCGCGCGACGCGCTCGGGCTCGGCGAACGGAAAGCCGACGTCGATCGCCGGATCGGTGCGGTCGCGGTATTCGACTTCCGCCTCGGCGAGCGCCGAGCCGCAATCGAAGCACCAGTTCACCGGCTTGAGCCCGCGGTACAGGAACCCCTTGCGCAGGATGCGGCCGAGCGCGCGCAGCTCGTCGGCTTCGTTGCCCGGCGCCATCGTGAGGTACGGATCGTTCCAGTCGCCGAGCACGCCGAGCCGGATGAAATCGCGCTTTTGCCGCGCGATCTGCTCGGTCGCGTAGGCGCGCGATTTCGCCTGCACCTCGTCGGCCGGCAGATGCTTGCCGTAGCGCTTCTCGATCTGGATCTCGATCGGCATGCCGTGGCAATCCCACCCGGGGACGTAATGCGCGTCGAAGCCGGCCATGTTGCGGCTCTTGACGATGACGTCCTTGAGAATCTTGTTGACCGCGTGGCCCAGGTGGATGTCGCCGTTCGCGTAGGGCGGGCCGTCGTGCAGGACCCAGACCGGGCGGCCCTTCGATGCGGCGCGGATCCGCTCGTAGACGTTCTCGTCCTGCCACTGCTTCGTCCACCCCGGCTCGCGCCGCGCCAGGTCGCCGCGCATCGGGAAGGGCGTCTCGGGCATGTTCAGCGTGTCTCGCCAGCCTTTGTCGCGTCGCGGTTGCACGGGTTTTCCTTCGGCCATGGGTTCTCCGGGATCAGGGGGATGCGCGGCGGCCGGCGTCGCGTGCGTGTTCGGTCGCGAACCAGTCTCGCGCGGCCTGCGCGTCGCGCGCGATCTGCCCGGTGAGCGCATCGAGCGATTCGAAACGTCGTTCCTCGCGCAGCCGGGCGGCGAACTCGACGCGCACGAGCCGGCCGTAGATCGGTTCGTCGAAATCGAACAGATGCACTTCGAGCAGCAGGCGCCCGTCGCGTTCGACGGCCGGCCGCGTGCCCAGGCTCGCGACGCCCTCGAGCGGCGCGTCGCGCAGGCCATGCACGCGCACGACGAACACGCCGTCGACGGCGGGCCGCTCGAACGGGATGCGCAGGTTCAGCGTCGGAAAGCCGATCGAACGACCCAGCTTGCGGCCGTGCATCACGCGCCCGCAGATCGAGTACGGCCGGCCGAGCAGCATCGTCGCGTGCGCGAAGTCGCCCGCCGCGAGCGCCGCGCGCACCGCCGAGCTGGACACGCGCGAACCGCTGCGCTCGATCGTGTCGAGCCGCTCGAGCTCGAAGCCCGACGAGGCCGCCGCGCGGCGCAGCAGCTCGAAATCGCCGGTGCGCCGCGTGCCGAAGCGGAAATCGTCGCCGATCAGCAGGTAGCGCGTCTGCAGCGCACGCACGAGGATCTCGTCGACGAAGCGCTCGGCCGGCAGCGCCGCGAGCGACGCGTCGAAGCGCGCGATGCACACGCGATCGACCCCGCACGCCGCGAGCGCGTCGAGCTTGTCGCGCAGCGTGCTGATCCGCGTGGGTGCCGTCGCGTCCGGGCGACCGGCGGTGGCCGCGCGCGACGCGAAGTATTCGCGCGGGTGCGGCTCGAAGGTGAGCACGCAGACCGGCAGTCCGCGGGCGCGTGCACCGTCGCGCAGCCGTCCGATCACCGCCTGATGCCCGATGTGCATGCCGTCGAAATTGCCGATCGTCAATGCACACGGGCTGCGCCGCTGGGGCGGCGGCTGGCGGCGAAAGATTTCCATCGAGGGGGCGGGGCGGAGTGCGGGCGCGCAAAACCTTGAATTATAAGGCGCGACGACCCGGATCCTCGCGATGATAAGCTTGCTCGATGAAGAGAATCGTCGTGCTGATTTCGGGGCGCGGCTCGAACATGACGGCCATCGCCCAGGCGCTGCGCGACGAGCGCTGGCCCGCGCGCATCGAGTGCGTGATCGCCGACCGGCCGCACGCCGCCGGCCTGGAGCGTGCCGCGGCCTGCGGCCTGCCCACCGATACCGTCGACCATCGTCTCCACGGCGCACGCGAGGCGTTCGAGCGTGCGCTCGCCGCCGCGATCGACCGGCACGCGCCCGACGTCGTCGTGCTCGCCGGGTTCATGCGCATCCTCGGCGACGTCTTCGTCGAGCGTTATGCGGGGCGGATCCTGAACATCCATCCGTCGCTGCTGCCCGCCTTCCCGGGGCTGTCGACGCACCGTCGCGCGCTGCAGGCCGGCGTCGCCGTGCACGGCGCCACGGTGCACCTGGTCGGCAGCGAGCTCGATGCCGGCCCGATCGTCGCGCAGGCCGCGCTCGCCGTGCGACCCGACGACGACGAATCGCGGCTCGCCGCGCGCGTGCTCGCGCTCGAGCATCGCCTGTACCCGATGGCGCTTCGCTGGTTCGTCGAGGATCGGCTGCGGCGCGAAGGCGAGCGGGTCGTGCTGGTCGACCCGCGCCCGGGCGAGACGCGCTGCCTCTGGGGCGGCTGACGTGCGCTTCGGCGCGCTGCGCCGTCGTGCGCTCGTGCAGGCGATGCACGGCGAGCAGCCCGCCGACGTCTCGCTGCGCGCGTTCTTCCGCGCGCACCCCGCGCTCGGCCGGCGCGACCGGGCGCGCATCGCCGAGTCGGTGTTCGACGTGCTGCGCCGGCGCCGGCTCTACGAACGCATCGCGCAGGTCGAGGCGCCCGCGGGCGCGCCGCCCGGCGAGGCGCAATGCGATGCCTGGCTCGCCGTCTCCGATGCGCGCCGCGAAGGCCGGCTCGAGATCCCGGCGCAGTTCCCGTTCGCCGAGCGCTACAGCCTGCCCGACTGGCTCGCCGAGTCGCTGCTCGCGCAGTTCGCGCCGGCCGAGGCACAGGCGCTCGCCGCCGCGCTGCTCGAGCCCGCGCCGCTCGACCTGCGCGTGAACGTGCTCAAGGCCGATCGCGCCGGCGTGCGGCGCGAGCTCGACGAAGCCGGCATCGAGACGCGCGAGTTGCCGCAGGCGCCGCTCGCGTTGCGTGCGCACGGCAAGCCGGCGCTCGAACGCACGCCCGGGTTCGTCGCCGGCCGCTTCGAGGTCCAGGACGTCGGCAGCCAGCTGCTCGCGATGCTCGTCGCACCGCGACGCGGCCAGGTCGTCGTCGACCTGTGCGCCGGCGCCGGCGGCAAGACGCTCGCGCTCGCCGCCGCGATGCGCTCGACCGGACGCATCTACGCGTGCGACGTCTCGGCCGCGCGCCTGCAGCGGATGCGCCAGCGCGTCGCGCGCAGCGGCGCCGACAACGTCCATCCGATCGTCCTCGTCGACGAACGCGATGCGCGCCTGCAGCGGCTGCACGAACGCGCCGACGCCGTGCTCGTCGATGCGCCTTGCACGGGCAGCGGGACGCTGCGCCGCGCGCCCGACCTGAAGTGGCGCACGACGCGCCGCGAGCTCGAAGCGCTGCTCGTGCAGCAGCGCGCGCTGCTCGACGCCGGCGCCGCGCTCGTGCGCCGCGGCGGCTTTCTCGTCTACTCGACCTGCAGCCTGCTCGCCGCCGAGAACGATGCGCAACGCGATGCCTTCGAAGCCCGCCACCCGGGCTGGACGCGCTGCGATCCCGAGCCGGTCCTGAAGGCGCAGGGTGCCGCGTTGCACGCCGAAGCGATGGCCGGCGGCACCTTGCGACTGCTGCCGCACCGCGACGACTGCGACGGCTTCTTCGCAGTGCGCTGGCGACGCGAGGAACGAGACATCGCGACACGGTAGAATCGTCCGGCAACCCCGGAAGGAGCCGATTTGCCCGAATTCGTCGTCGTTCCGGCGCTCGATGCCGCGTTGCGCGCCGTGTTGCGTTTTCTCGATGGCGGGCTGCTCGACGCCGCCGCGTGGCAGATCGTCGCCTACACGCTCGTCGCCACGCACCTGACGATCATCGGCGTCACCGTCTACCTGCATCGCTGCCAGGCGCATCGTGCGCTCGAGCTGCACCCGGTCGCGTCGCATTTCTTCCGTTTCTGGCTGTGGCTGACCACCGGGATGGTCACGCGCGAGTGGGCGGCGGTGCACCGCAAGCATCACGCGAAGTGCGAGACCGTCGAGGATCCGCACAGTCCGGTGCAGCGCGGATTGCGCACGGTGCTGCTGCGCGGAACCGAGCTGTACCGCGCCGAGGCCGCCAACGCCGAGACCGTTCGCAAGTACGGGCAGGGCACGCCCGACGACTGGATCGAGCGCCGGCTGTATTCGCGCCACGGCCTGCTCGGGGTGCTGCTCACGCTGGCGATCGACGTCGCGCTGTTCGGCGCGATCGGGCTCACGGTGTTCGGCGTGCAGATGCTGTGGATTCCGGTGCTCGCCGCCGGCGTCGTCAACGGCCTCGGCCATGCCCGCGGCTACCGCAATTTCGACTGCGCGGACGCGAGCACGAACATCGTTCCGTGGGGCATCCTGATCGGCGGCGAGGAGCTGCACAACAATCATCACACCTACGCGAGCTCGGCGCGCCTGTCGGTGAAGTGGTACGAATTCGACATCGGCTGGCTGTACATCCGGCTGCTGGCGACGCTCGGGCTCGCGAAGGTGCGCCGTGTCGCGCCGCGTCCCGCGTTCACGGCCGTGCGCTCGTGCGTCGACCCGGAAACGCTGCACGCGGTGATCGCGCATCGCTACGACGTGATGGCGCAGTTCGCGCGCTCGTTGCGCCGCGCGTGCGCCGAGGAGGCCCGGCGGCTGCGCCGGCTGAATCGCCCCGAGGGGCGGCTGGTCGCTTCCGCGCGCCGCTGGCTGCCGGCCGATGCCGCGCGCTGGTCGGAGCAGCAGCGAGCGCGCCTCGACGAGATCCTCGCGGCCAGCGAGCGCCTGCGCAAGCTGGTCGAGATGCGTCGCGACCTCGCCGCCGTGTGGGAGCGCTCGAACCTGAATCGCGAGCAACTCGTCGCGCACCTGCAGCAGTGGTGCCAGCGCGCCGAGTCGAGCGGCATCCGCGCGCTGCGCGACCTTTCGCTGCGGCTGCGCTCGTACGCGCCGGTGGGGGGATCGACGTGAGCGCCCATTCGGCGCCGGGCGGCGGCAGCGACACGACGCGCAAGCCGATCACGCAACCGCAGCTTGCCGCGATGCGCGAGGGCGGCGAGCCGATCGCGATGCTCACCTGCTACGACGCGAGCTTCGCGGCGCTGCTCGATGCCGCGCGCATCGACTGCCTGCTGGTCGGCGATTCGCTGGGCATGGTCGTGCAGGGCCACGCGTCGACGCTGCCGGTCACGCTCGACGAAGTCGCCTACCACGTGCGCTGCGTCGCGCGCGCTTCGCGCTTCGCGTGGCTGGTCGCCGACATGCCGTTCGGCACGTACCAGGCGACGCCCGAAGCGGCGTTCGCCAACGCGGTGCGGCTGATGCAGGCGGGCGCGCAGATGGTGAAGATCGAAGGCGGTGCGTGGCTCGCGCCGACGGTCGAGACGCTGGTGCGCGCCGGCATCCCCGTGTGCGCGCATCTCGGGCTCACGCCGCAGTCGGTGCACACGCTGGGCGGGTACCGGGTGCAGGGCCGCGAGGCGGGGGCCGCCGAGCGGCTCGTCGCCGATGCGCTCGTGCTCGAGCGCGCCGGCGCGACGATGCTCGTGCTCGAGATGGTTCCCGCGCAACTGGCCGAGGAACTGACGAAGCAGCTGACCATCCCCACCATCGGCATCGGCGCCGGCGCGGGCTGCTCGGGGCAGGTGCTGGTGCTGCACGACATGCTCGACGTGTTCCCCGGGCGCAAGCCGCGTTTCGTGCGCAATTTCATGGCGGGCGCCGGCAGCATCCGCGAGGCGATCGACGCGTATCGCGATGCGGTGAAGACGCGCGGCTTCCCCGCCGCCGAACACGCGTTCTGATCGCATGAGCGCGCCCGTGGACGAAGTCGTCGTCGTCACCGGCGCATCGCGCGGCCTGGGCGCGGCGATCGCCGAACGGCTGTTGTCGCCCTCCCGGCTGCTCGTGTGCGTGGCGCGCGCGGAGAATGGCTCGCTCGCCGCGGCCGCCGCGGCGAGTGGCGCTGCGCTCGACTATCGCCGCGTCGACCTCGCCGACGCGCACGCCGCGCGCGCGCTCGCCTCGTCGCTGGTCGGCACGATCCGCGCGCATCCCGACGCGTCGCGCTTCGTGCTGATCAACAACGCCGGCGTCGTCGAGCCGATCGGGCCCGTCGAGTCGCTGCGCGCGTCGCCGTTCGATGCGGCGCTGCAGGTCAACCTCGCGTCGCTGATGCTGCTGAGCGCCGCGTTCCTCGAAG
Organism: Burkholderiaceae bacterium; assembly: GCA_036675585.1. GTDB lineage: Bacteria > Pseudomonadota > Gammaproteobacteria > Burkholderiales > Burkholderiaceae_E > Zeimonas. The sequence continues at coordinate 1,862 of JAKFES010000146.1, read as the reverse complement.
CCACCGATGCGCTGCGCGGCGCGCGGCGCATCCTGAACATTTCCTCGGGCGCTGCGCGCCACCCGATCGCCGGGTGGTCGGCCTACTGCACGGCGAAAGCCGGCGTCGACATGTTCACGCGCTGCATCGTCGCCGAGCAGGCCGGGCATGCCAATCCGGCGCGCGCGTGCTCGCTCGCGCCGGGGGTGCTCGACACCGGGATGCAGGCGACGATCCGCACCGCCGATTTCCCTTCGATCGACCGGTTCCGGAAGCTGAAGGCCTCGGGCGAACTCGGCCGGCCCGGCGAGATCGCCGCGCGCATCGTCGCGTACCTCGCGCGGCCCGATTTCGGCGAGCGCACGATCGACGACATCCGCGATCACTGAACGCGCCCGGTTCAGCCGCGCGAAACGAGCAGCCGCTTCATCCAGTCGAGCAGCACGGTCGGCAGCAGTTCGGGGCGCGGCAGCAGCGAATAATGGCCCGCGCCGAACACGCCGGGCAGGTAGCCGGCCGCCTGGCGATCGATCGTGAGACAGAACGGCGAGATCCCCTGCGCCTTCGCCTCGATCACCGCCTGGCGCATGTCCTCGACGCCGTAGCGTCCTTCGTATTCGTCGACGTCGTTCGGCTTTCCGTCGGACAGCAGCAGCAGCAGCCGATGCGCCGCCGGCTGGCGCATCAGCAGCGCCGCCGCGTGGCGGATCGCCGCGCCGGCGCGCGTGTAGTGCTCGGGCTCGAGTGCGGCGATGCGCTGCGCGACCGGCGCTGCGTGTCGTTCGTCGAAACGCTTGATCGAACGCACGGTGACGCGGTGCGGGCCCTCGCCGGAGAACGCCTGGACCGCCCACGAAACGTCGGTTCGATCGAGCGCGGTGCACACGAGCAGGAGCGCTTCGCGCTCGATGTCGATCACCCGCCGGTTCGTTCGCACCCACGCATCGGTGGAACCGCTCGTGTCGACGAGCAGCACGATCGCCGTGTCCGGCCGTGCCGGTCGCACCGTCTGGTACAGCGCCTGCGCGAGCGCGAGCCCGGCGCGGAAGTCCGCCTGCGCCTCGACGTATGCGTCGATGTCCGGGTCCTCGCCGTCGAGCTGGCGGCGCAGGCGCGATCGATGCGCGCGCAGCATCCCGAAGCGGCGCTCGATCGCCTCGAGCAGCGAGCGATGCTCGGCGAGCGTGCGCTCGACCCATTCCATCGGCCCGATCCCCGGCGCGAGCACCTGCACGACGGTGCCGGGGTCGCGGTAGCCGGCGAGGCGGTAATCCCATTCCGGGTAGCCGATACACGCCTCGGCCCCGTCGCCGCCGACGGCGCCGAGCCGGGCGCGCGCGGCGGGCGGATCGTCCGAGAGGAGCACTTCTTGCGGGCGTCCCGGCGACGAGACGAGCCGCGCCTGCGCGAGCTCCGAGAGCGCGTCACCGTATTCGTCGGCACTCGTCTTCTCGTCGCGGTCGACCGGGCGCTGCAGCCCGAACGGATCCTCGGCGTGCTCGTGCGGCGGATCGGCCTGCACCATCCACGCGCCGGTGGCGGGGCGGTCCTCGTCGTCGTGCGCTTCACGCACCTCGGGCCGGCGCACCAGTCGCGCGCTACGCGTCGGCGGCGCGTCGTCCGTGTCCGTCGCCGCAGCGGCGTCCCCGCAGGCGATGCGCGAAGCGCCGGATGCGTCGGGTGGCGCCACGAGTTCGCCGGTCCACTCGTCGCGCAGCAGCGGCTCGGGCCCGAGCCGTCGTGCCGTCGATGGATCGGGAAGCAGCCGCGCCGCGAGCCGTCGCGCCTCGGCCAGCGAATGCGTCGGGGTTGGGCACGGCGCGATCCCGGGGCTCGGCTCGCCCGCGCGCAGCGCGAGCAGCGCGCGAGCGAGTCCCTCGAGC
>JAKFES010000219.1:0-22501 GCA_036675585.1 Burkholderiaceae bacterium | reverse complement strand
GCCGCCGCGCGTGCGCCCCACCCGGCGAGCGCGAGCGCGGCCAGTGCGCGCCTGCGCGAGTAGCGCCCGCCTTCGGCCCTGTCGACGCTGCGCGCCGGCGCCCGCCCGTACTCCGGCGACTGCACACCGCCCGGCGCCTTGCCCGCTTTCGCCTTCAATCGGCCCTCCCCGGTATCCAAGGCCGATTCTAGTGTCCGGTTCGCAAGGCGATCGCCCGCGCAACGGCCGGGCGCCCGAGACCGCGCGCGATCGGCGAAAGCGCGCAACACCGGCCATTGTCGACGAGGTTGACGTGCGCGCGAGGCCACCTTTACGATCGGCGCAAAGCCGTTCCGCAAAGCGGAAGGGGAGCGACGATGCTCACGGGCGACATGCTCAGGCGTTCCGCAACGCGCTTTCCCGACCGCGCCGCGATCGTTTTTCGCGCACCCGACCGGCGCTCGGTCGTCTCGTATCGCGAACTGAACCGCGACGCCAACCGCCTGGCCCGCGCGCTGCTGCGCCTCGGCCTGCACAAACGCGCGAAGATTTCGATGCTCTCGCGCAACCTGCCCGAATACGGCACGGTTTTCTTCGGCGTGGCGCGCACCGGGTGCGTGCTCAACAACGTGTCGATCCTCTACGCCCACGACGAGCTCGCCTGGGTGCTGGCAAAGTCCGACACCGAGCTGCTGATCTTCGACGCGGCTCTCGCCGACCAGGTCGACACGGTGCGCGCATCGTGCCCGCGCATCGGCCGCTTCCTGTGCATCGGCCCGAACACGCCCGACTGGGCCGAATCGTTCGACGCGCTGCTCGCCGCCGAGGCGCACGACGATGCCGTCGGTGCGCCGGTGGTCGGGATCGACGAACGCGACCCGTTCTGCATGACGTACACGGGCGGCACGACCGGGCGACCCAAGGGCGTGCTGATGAACCACCGGGCGCGCGCGATCACCGCGCACACGGTGATGGTCGAGGAAGCGATCGACGAGCGCGACCGCGTGGCGATCGTCACCCCGCTGTTCCACGTCGCGGCGCTGAACATCATGTTCCAGCCGGCCGTGCTCGCCGGCGCGAGCTGCGTGTTCGTCACCCCCTGGTCGGTCGAACGCTTCGTCGAAGCGGTCGAGGAGGAAGGCGTCACCGCGACGTTCATGGTGCCCACGCAGGCCAGCGCGCTCGTCACCAGTCCGGCGTGCGATCCGCGGCGCCTGGCGAGCTGGACGAAGCTCAGCTTCGCCGGCGCCCCGATGCCCGACCGGGTGCAGCTCGAGCTGATGAAGCGGCTTCCGGCGCTGCGGCTCACGCAGATCTACGGCCAGTCCGAGATCGGCGTCGTCGCGGTGCTGCGGTACTGGTATCTGCCCGGAAAGCTCGGCAGCGTCGGGCGCGCGCCGTACAACGTCGACACCGAAATCCTGCGCGCCGACGGCACCCCGGCCGCCGTCGGCGAGATCGGCGAAGTCGCCTCGCGCGGCGACAACCTGATGATCGGCTACTACGGCGAGCCCGAGCAGACCGACGCGTTCTTTCGCGCCGGCAACGGCTGGGGACTCACCGGCGACGTCGGCGTGAAGGACGCCGACGGGTTCATCACGCTGATCGACCGCGCGAAGGACATGCTGATCTCCGGCGGCGAGAACGTGTACCCCAAGGAAATCGAGAACGCGCTGTACTCGCTCGAGGCGGTCGCCGAATGCGCGGTGTTCGGCATTCCCGACGAGCACTGGGGCGAAGTCCCGGCCGCGTATATCCGGCTGCGCCCCGGCTGCACGCTCACCGAGCAGCAGGTCGTCGAACGCTGCGAGCAGCGACTGGCCCGGCTCAAGCGGCCGCGGCTGATCCGCTTCGTCGACGAATTCCCGAAGACGCCGATCGGCAAGATCCGGAGGAACGTGCTCAAGGAGCCGTACTGGCAGGGCCGCAGGAAGATCTGACCGCCCCCCCACTTCACCAGGGACGAAGAACCCGATGACACGCACCGAACGCTACGCCGCCTACCGCTCGCTGGGTATCGTCGAACGCGAGCACGGCGTGCTCGAGCTCGTGATGGGCGCGGGAAACGGCGCCAAGCGGAAGCTCTCCACCGCCGACGCGGCGCTGCACCGGGAGCTGGCGAATATCTGGCGCGACATCGACACCGATCCCGACACCCACGCCGTCGTGATTCGCGGCGAAGGCGCCGGCTTCTCGGCCGGCGGCGACCTCTCGCTCGTCGAGGAGATGGCCGACGATTTCGATGTGCGCTCGCGCGTCTGGCGCGAGGCGCGCGACCTCGTCTACAACGTCATCCATTGCAGCAAGCCGATCGTCTCCGCGATGCACGGGCCGGCGGTCGGTGCGGGCCTCGTCGCGGGACTGCTCGCCGACATTCCGATCGCCGCGAAGAACGCGCGGATCATCGACGGGCATACGCGGCTCGGCGTCGCCGCCGGCGATCATGCGGCAATCGTCTGGCCGCTGCTGTGCGGGATGGCGAAGGCGAAGTACTACCTGCTGCTGTGCGAGCCGGTATCGGGCGAAGAGGCCGAACGCATCGGGCTCGTCTCGCTCGCCGTCGACGAAAGCGAGCTGGTGCCGAAGGCCCGCGAGATCGCCGAGCGCCTTGCGCGCGGCTCGCATACCGCGATCCGCTGGACCAAATACGCGCTGAACAACTGGCTGCGCATGGCCGGCCCGTCGTTCGACACGTCGCTCGCGCTCGAATTCATGGGGTTCTCGGGGCCCGACGTGCGCGAAGGCATCGCGTCGCTGCGCGAACGGCGCAGGCCCGATTTCGATCCGCGCTGCCCGTTCTGAACGCGGACCTGGCCCGCTTGCCCGGGGCCGCCCAACCTAATCCCTATGTCCGACGCCGACGGACTTCGGTAGCGGAGTCGCTTGACGCGGTGCGTCGTGCGCCGTACAACCTTTCCACCGGGAAAGGGAAACGGAGCGGGGGATCGGATCATGGCCTCTTGCGTGCTCATCATCGACGACCATCCGCTGATGCGCGACGCGGTTCGGATGACCATGGATTCGATCGCGCCGGGCAGCCGGATCGACCTCGCGTCGAGCTTCTCCGAGGCGCGCCGCATTCTCTCGTCGAACACGCCCTACGACTTCACGCTGCTCGACCTGAACCTGCCCGACAGTTCCGGCTTCGAGGCGCTCAAGGCGCTGCGCGAGCAGTTTCCGCACCTGCCCACGGTCGTCCTGTCGGCCGAGATCGACCGCGAAACGATCCTGCGCTGCCTCGATCTCGGTGCCGCCGGCTACATCCCGAAAACCTACCATCCCGACGTCGTCACGCACGCCTTGCGGCTGGTCGCGTCGGGCCACGTCTACGTGCCGCGCGAAGCGATCGATCCGCGCCACGGCGCCCGGGAGCCGATCCGCCCGCGCGTCGTCCAGAACGATCCGCGCGGGCTGGGTCTGACCGAGCGCCAGTGCGACGTCCTGCGGCTGATCCTGCGCGGCCTGCCGAACAAGCTGATCTGCCGCCAGCTCGATCTCGCCGAAGGCACGGTCAAGGTCCACGTGAGCGCGGTGCTGCGCGCGCTGGGCGTGCGCAACCGTACGCAGGCGGTGATCGCCGCCAGCCGGCTGGGGCTGCGCATCAACGATTAGGGCCTGTTCACACTCCGATCGTCCCCGCGCCGGGGCTTGCGCTGCGCCGCAGCGGCCCCATCTGTGGCGGTTCGCGGGCTCGTTCCTGCGCGATTTCCCCGGAGACGCAACGATGAGCGAATCGATCCACGTCGTGTGCCCGAACTGCGGCAAGACGAACCGGCTTCCGGCCGGGCGGGCGACCGAGCAGCCCGATTGCGGCGCGTGTGGCGAGCCGCTGTTCGCCGGCCGGCCGATCGAGATCGACGACGCGCGTTTCGACGACTATCTGAAACGCACCGACCTGCCCGTCGTCGTCGATTTCTGGGCGAGCTGGTGCGGCCCGTGCCGGACGATGGCTCCGCAGTTCGAGCAGGCGGCGCGCAAGCTCGCCGGGCGCGTCCAGTTCCTCAAGGTGGACAGCGATGCGAACCCGGCGCTCAGCCGCAAGTTCCAGATCCGCAGCATCCCGACGCTCGCGTTGTTCCGCGACGGCCGCGAAGTGCGGCGCACGGCCGGCGCAATGAGCGCGGCACAGATCGAGGCCTGGCTGGCCGCCTGATCAATCGCTGTCGACCGCGGCGCGCCAATGTTCGTATGCGCGGGCGTTCACGCCGCACACGGGCTCGTCGACGCGCAGGCGCTCGAGACACGCGAGCAGCGCGCGCGCCGGCTCGCGCAGCCCGAGCACGGTCAGGCTGCGCAGGATTCGCGAGATGCGCAGGTCGTTGTGCCCGCCGGTCGCGAACCACGCATTGCGCGCCGCCCAGTTCGGCGCGGGGCGGATCGTTCCCGCGGCGTTCTCCAGGCCGTAGAAACGCAGCATGCGCTCGAAGCTCGCGTACAGGTGCCCACGCAGCAGCGGATCGCTGCGGAACGCGGCGCGCACCTCGGGCGTGACGAGCGGCGCCGACGGGTTCACGCCGCTCGGCTCGGGAAGCGGGAACAGCCACTGGATGAAGTCGTGCGTCGACTCCAGCCAGTCGTCGTCGCGATGCAGGATCTCGGCGAGCAGCCGGCCCCGGTCGTCGCGGCGCACGCCGAGCTGGAACGCGAGCAGGCGGTTCATCTCGATGTCTCGCGACGAGTGGCCTTCGAGCGACGATACACTCCCGCGCCGGACGGTGCAGTACCATCGCTCGTTTCGCTCGCACCCGCAGACCCGATGAACACCGACCCGATCGATCCGGTCGCCCGCTCCGACGACGAGCGCGTCTCGCAGATGTTCGTGCTGCCGCCGCCCGAGGACCTGATCCGTTTCTTTCCGATCCAGGGCACGCGCATCGAACAGCTCGTGCTGCAGACGCGCGAAGCGGTGCGCCGCATCGTCCGCGCCGAGGACGACCGGCTGCTGGTCGTGATCGGACCGTGCTCGATCCACGATCCCCGCGCGGCGCTCGAGTACGCGTCCCGGCTGGCCGCGCAGCGCGAGCGCTTTCGCGACACGCTCGAGATCGTGATGCGCGTGTATTTCGAGAAGCCGCGCACCACGGTCGGCTGGAAAGGACTCATCAACGATCCGTATCTCGACGAAAGCTGCCGCATCAGCGAGGGACTGCGCATCGCCCGCTCGCTGCTGATCGACATCGCGCGACTCGGCATACCGGCCGGCAGCGAATTGCTCGACACGATGTCGCCGCAGTACCTGGCCGACCTGATCGCGTGGGGCGCGATCGGCGCACGCACCACCGAAAGCCAGGTGCATCGCGAACTGGCCTCCGGGACCTCGGCGCCGATCGGGTTCAAGAACGGCACCGACGGCAACGTGCGCGTCGCCATCGACGCGATGCTCGCGGCGCGCACGACGCACAATTTCCTGGGCATCCACAAGAACGGACACGTCGCGATGGTGCGCACGCGCGGCAATCCCGACTGCCACCTGATCCTGCGCGGCGGTCGCACGCCGAACTACGATGCGGCGAGCGTCGAAGCCGCCTGCCAGGCACTGCGCGACAGCGACTGCCGCCCGTCGGTGATGATCGACTTCTCGCATGCGAACAGCGCACGCCAACCGCTGCGTCAACGCGAAGTGGCCGAGGACGTCTGCGCGCAGGTCGCCAACGGCAGTCGCCGGATCCTCGGCGCGATGATCGAGAGTCATCTGGTCGAAGGTCGCCAGGGCTTCACGCCCGGTCTGGACGATCCAGCCAGGCTGGCGTACGGGCAGAGCATCACCGATGCGTGCCTCGGCTGGGACGATTCGGCGGGCGTCCTCGAGGCGCTCGACCGGGCGGTGCGCGCGCGGCGCCGCCGCGGCTAGCGCGACGCCTTCGGTACCGATAAAACCGGCGTTCGTCGGCAAGGCGGGCGCAGTTCGACGCGAAAGCCACGATCGCGCGAACGCGCGGACGACGCGCGTCGTCCGAGCGGCGACAATGCGACGCAGCCGCCGTCGTCGCGGCCCCCAAGAGAACCCGCTCTGCACGCGCACGAATTCTCGATCGCCGCGGCGACGCTCGCTTTCACGCTGCTCGCCGTGACGTGGCCGCTCGCATGGCGGATCGCGCGCAAGGCGCGAGCCGAGCGCGCCCGGCTCGCCCACGCGCTCGAGCAGGCGCACGAGCGCTGCCGCCACCTCGCGCAGCACGATGCCCGCACCGGCATGCTGAACCGCGAAGGACTTTTCACGCGGCTCGAGCGGGCGATTTCCGACGCGCACGAGCGCGCCGGTCTCCTTTCCGTGCTCTTCATCGACATCGATGATTTCAAGTCGATCAACGATTCGCGCGGGCATTCCGCCGGCGACGAGCTCATCGTCGCGTTCGCCGGTCGGCTGCGCGAAGCGGTGCCTGCCTCGTGCGAGCTCGCCCGCGTCGGCGGCGACGAGTTCGTCGCGCTCGTGCCGCACGCCGATTTCGCCCGGCTGCAGGCACTCGCGCAGACGCTGCTGCACGCGCTCGCGCAGGCCGTCCCGTTGCGCGGGGCGGCGGCCTACCTGACCGTCTCGGTGGGCGTCGCCCGCTTTCCCGACGACGGGAACAGCGGCGAAACGCTGTTGGCGGCGGCCGGAATCGCGACGCACGCCGCCAAGCGCGCGGGAAAGAACACCTGGCGCTTCTACGACGAGCAGCTCGGGCGAGACGCGTCGCACCAGGCGCTCTCGCTGCAGAACCTGCGCAATGCATTCGAGCGCGGCGAGTTCACGCTGCATTACCAGCCGAAGATGGCGATCGCCACCGGAGAACGAACCGGCTACGAAGCGCTGCTGCGCTGGCGCAGCGCGACCGGCTTGCGCGGCACCGCGGCGTTGATCGCCGCCGCCGAGCAGTCGGGTTTCATCTCGACGCTCGGCGAATGGGTCCTGCGCAGCGCGGCGCGGCAAAGCCGCGAATGGCGCGATTCGGGCTTCCAGGCGCCGATCGCGATCAACGTGTCGGCGCTGCAACTGATCGACACGCGCTTCCTCGACGCCGTACGCGGCCTGGTCGCTTCCGACCCGGAACTGCCGCAGCACCTCGTGTTCGAGCTGACCGAGTCGACGCTCGCGATGGAGATCGACCGCGCGTTGATCGCCCTCTCCAGCCTCGCGCAGAAGGGGTTCGCCATCCACATCGACGACTTCGGCACCGGCTATTCGAACCTCGGCCGGCTCTCGCGCATGCCGGTCGACACGCTGAAGATCGACCGCAGCTTCATCGCCGGGACACCGCACCGGGCCGACGCCTGCGAGCTCGTAAAAGGCATCGTCGCACTGGCGCGCGCATTGAACCTGAACGTCGTCGCCGAAGGCGTCGAGACGCAGGCGCAACTCGAGTTCCTGCGGGCCAGCGGCTGCGCCGAGGCGCAGGGCTACCTCATCGGACGGCCGCTCCCGCCCGAGGAGATCGTCGCGCGGGCCGCGCATCCCGATGTCGTACCGGGACGCCGGCGCCTCGCGTGAAGCGCGCGGCACGACGTCGCCCCGCCCACCTCGCATCGTCGTTGCCCGACCGCCGATCGGGTCATGCGTCACAAGACCGCGGATTCGGAACATCTCCCGCAGATCTTAGTGCCGGTTCGGGGCAAAGTCGGATTCGTGCCCATGCAACGCATCCGATCATGTCGCGGTTGAGTGTCGTCACGCTCGTATCGCTGGTCGCCGCCGCCGGGATCGCGCTTCACGATTCGACGCGCAGGAGCGCCGTGGCCGACGGCCCGACGCCGCGCCTCGCCGAACGACGCGAAGCGCCCGCCGCCGCAACGGCGCTCCGGCGCCCATCGAGCGCCGACGAACGACCCGCGTCGAGCGCACGCGCAACGTCCGCGCCGCGAGCGCCGCGCAGTGCCTACGGCACGTGGGCGCTGGTCGTCTCGTTCGCGGGCGGCGCGGGGCTGGCAGTGGCCGCGGCGTGGTGGTTCCCGGCGATCCGGCGACGCTTCGGGCGCACGGCGCGCAACGGCGCCGGAATGCCGGTCGCCCCCGGCGCAGTGCAACCCGAGTGGCACCCCCTCAGCGGCGACGTCGACGACCTGGTCACGCTGCACGATGCCGAAGGATTCATCCGGTATGCATCGGGCTCGCTGCTCGAACTGACCGGTCACGCGCCGAACGAATTGATCGGGCGCCAGGGGCGCGACCTCGTGCATCCCGACGATCTGCCGATGCTGCTCGCAGCGGTGCACGCCGCGCACTCCGAGCCCGACGCCGCGCCGACGATGTTTCGGGTGCGCGACAGTCGGGGCCGCTACATATGGCTCGAAGCGGAGCTCCGCCACAGCGTCTCGCGAACCGGCGAACCCGAGATGGCGTGCGTCGCGCGAAGCGTCGCGCGCACGTCGGTGGCGGTGAGCACGCCTGCGGCGGCACGGCCCGTGCGGCGAGCGCCGGCCTCGGCCGTCCTCGACGACGTGCACGGTCCGTCGCTGCAGGACCTGTGCCACGCGTTCGAGCGCCGCGAGTTCTCGCTGCACTACCAGCTCAAGGTCGGCCTCGCCACATGGGAGGTGACCGGAGTCGAAGCGCTGTTGCGCTGGAATGCGCCCGAAGGCAGCGGCAAGACCGCCGAGATCATCGCGTCGGCCGAGCGCTCGGGCTTCATCGTGACGCTCGGCGAATGGGTCGTTCGCGCGGCCGCGCATCAGAGCCTCGAGTGGCGACGTGCCGGCCTTCTCTACCCGGTGTCGGTGAACATCTCGCCCGTGCAACTGCACGACCCACGCTTCGTGTCGCTGATGCGCGAGCTGATCGCCAAGGATCGGCAATTGCCGGCGTACCTCCAGCTCGAGATCACCGAGAAGGCGCTCGCGGCGAACGCGGATCGCCCGGTGCAGACCATCGCGCAACTGGTCGCTCTCGGCTTCACGCTGCACGTCGACGACTTCGGAACCGGTTATTCGCAGCTCGCGCAGCTCTCGCGCATGCCGGTGCGCGCACTCAAGATCGACCGATCGTTCGTCCTCGGCCTGTCCGGGAGCCGGCACGCCGGCGAGATCGTCCGCGCCGTCGTTTCGCTGGCGCGTGCGCTCGGCGTGAAAGTGATCGCCGAAGGCGTCGAAACCGCCGAGCAGCTCGAGTTCCTGCGCGCATGCGGTTGCGACGAAGTGCAGGGTTTCCTGTTCTCGCGCCCGATGTCGGCCGATGCCGTCCAGGCGCTCTCGCTGCCGCCGCCGGACGCCGCGAGAACGAGGACGCGTGCGCGCGCGAACGCAGACGATTGAGTACGCGTCCGCGACGAGATCGGGGCGCCATCCCTCACTTGAACGATGCACGGCGCGCGCGATCTCTTATAGTCTCGCGCTGGGGAGACAGCAAAAGCGAGAACGAAATGGGTACCACCCGCATGCCTGCCGCCGTTGCGCTCGACGACCTTGCACCGCAGCCGACGCGGTCCTTCGAGCCGGGCGTTCCGCAACTCATCGATTACACGCTCGCGCAGACGCTGCGCGAGATCGAAACCGCCGAAACCGAGCGTGCCGTGGCGGCCCTGATCGCCACGCTCGTCGGATCGCGCCTGCGCTAGCGTCGTCGGCGAGGACGCCTCGCCCTGAGCGACCGCACGGACGACACGCCGCCCGACGATCGCCTAGCGGTGCAGCGAACCGAGCCGCTCGAAGCCGCGCCGATCGGACAGCACCGCGCTCAGTTCCCGCTCGGTGAGCATCGAGCGCGCCTCTTCGCGCGACTGCGCTTCGTCTAGCTTGGCCAGGCCGACGACGAGATCGGCGTCGATCTCGCCGCGCCGTCGCGCGCGCGTCTCGATCATCTCGCCGTGCGCGACGGACAGCGATTCGTCGAGCGACAGGCGCGAAATCGCATCGCGCTGCGGCAGCGCCCGATCCAGGATGCGCGCGAGCTCGTTGGCGCGAACCAGCACCGGCGGCGGCCGCCTCTCTTCGGGGACGAGCAACAGCCCGCAGCGCCGCAGCACGCGGCCGAAGCGGGCATCGGCCGTCCAGGCCGCCAGCGGAATGGCGAGGAGCAGCCCGAGGATCACCGGCGTCATCCAGAGGAACAGCGACCACGAAACGAGATAGGCGGCTGCCGCGAGCACGATGCCGAACATCGTGTGCCCGGCATAGCGGCGGGCCACCTCCGCCCACGGCAGCGCACCGTCGTCGCGGCGCTGCACGTTCCAGCCGACGTCCTTTCCCGCGAGCGCGGCGAGCACCGTGAGCGACTGATCGAGCATCATGACCGGCGCGACGAGACCCGAGACGACGGTCTCCAGCACTAGGCTCGCGAAGCTGCGCAGCGCGCCGCCGAAGCCGCGGCGGCGCTCGGGCCGGACGAGAACCGTGAGCCAGGCGAGCAGCTTCGGAAGAACGAGAAGCGCCATCGTGCCGGCGAACACCCACGCCGCGCGAACCGGATCCTGAGCCGGCCATTGCGGAAAGAGCGCGAAGTCGCGAGGGAAGTATTCGGGTCGGATGAACTGCGCCTGCAACGCGATCAGGATGCCGACCAGCAGGAACAGCAGCCACAGCGGCGCCGTCGCATAGGCGCCGATGCCCGTGAGCAGGTGCAGACGGCTCAGCGGATGCAGTCCGCGCGCCGGCAGAACGCCCAGGTGCTGCAGGTTGCCCTGGCACCATCGGCGGTCGCGCACGGCATAGTCGCTCAACGCCGGCGGCGACTCCTCGTAGCTGCCGCCCAGGCGCGGCGCCATCCGGACGGCCCATCCGCCTCGACGCATCAGCGCGGCTTCGACGAAATCGTGGCTCATGATTTCGCCGCCGATCGGCTTGCGCCCGTCGAGGCTCGGGAGACCGGCCTGCTCGGCGAAGGCCCGCGTGCGCAGGATCGCGTTGTGACCCCAGTAATTGCTCTCCGACCCATGCCACCAGGCGAGGCCCTCGCCGAGCAACGGCCCGTAGAGCCGGTTCGCGAACTGCTGCAGCCGCGCGAAGGCGGTCACGCCGTTGACGATGACCGGCAGCGTCTGGATCAATCCGACCTGCGGGCATCGCTCCATCGCTCCCACCAGGCGCACCAGCGTCGCGCCGCTCATCAGGCTGTCGGCGTCGAGCACGACCATGTAGTCGTAGCGGCCGCCGAAGCGCCGGACCCAGTCGGCGATGTTGCCGGCCTTGCGCCCTTCGTTGCGGCGTCGATGACGATAGAAAAGCCCCGCATGCCCGCCGGTGTCCTCGCGCACGCGCAGGAACGCGGCCTCCTCGGCGACCCAGATGTCGGGATCGGTGGTATCGCTGAGCACGAAGAAATCGAAGGACTCGAGCGCGCCCGTGTCGCGAAGCGATTCGTACATCGCCTGCAACCGCGCCATCACCCGCGTCGCCTCCTCGTTGTAGACCGGGAACAGCAGTGCGGTTCGCGACGACGGCGCGGGCAGCGGATCGGTCTCGTCGATCTCGATCCGGCGAGACCCGCCGAAGAGAACGAACACGAAGCCCGCGAGATTGGTGACGAACGAGAACGCGACCCAGGCGAACAGGACGACGAACAATCCGAGCACGAACTGCTCGAGCAGCGTCAGCCCCGCGACCTGGAGCACCCGGACCATCTCGCGGGCCGCGAACGCGGTGAGCAGCAGCGTTGCGCACAGCATCGCCAGCCGGCGCAGGCGGATCGGGGGCGACACGGCGAGGGGGCGACTCGCCGGCGCGGCGGCGAACGACTGCACCGGCATCTCCAGCGGAGCGTCGGGCGGAAGGCTCGGCCAGTGCGCGCGCTCCACGCCCGCCACGCGTCCGGGCAACGCGCTCACGGCGTCCATCGATAGACCCAGGTTTCGGACAACGTGTCGGCGTCGCGCACGAGCCGCGCCCGCAGCTCGACCGACGTCGCCTTCTCCGGATCGAGGAAGAAACTCAGTCGCCAGCCGCCGGTGTGCGGATTCGGCTGCGTCACGACGTCGATGATCTTGCCGCCGGAGGCGGTCACGTCACCGCGCACCTGCGCGTCGGGCGGGAGCTTCTTCAGTCGTTCTCCGGTCGCATCGAGCACGAACAGGCGCCGGTTCTCGTCGGCGCCGCCCTGGCGGCTTCGCACGAAGGTCGCGAGGTCGGGCGCATGCGGATCGGTGCCGGTCCAGTGCAGCCGGTACGTGTAGATGTATTCACGTTTCGGCTGGAACGGCTCCTTGGGCCGCCAGAACGCAACGATGTTGTCGTTGTGCTCGTTGCGCGTCGGAATTTCGTAGAGCAGCACCTGCCCTTCGCCCCAGTCGCCGATCGGCTCGACCCACGCGCTCGGCCGCTTCTCGTACTGCGCCTCGAGATCCTCGAAGGTGTCGAATCCGCGCGCACGCTGCAGCAGGCCGAAACCGCGGACGTTGGTGTCGGCGAAGCTGCTGACCTGCAGGTCGCGCGGGTTCGCCAGCGGCCGCCACAACCGCTCGCCGTGCCCGGTGTGAACGGCGAGTCCGCCCGAGTCGTGCACCGCGGGGCGGAAATCGTCGATGCCGCCTCGATCCTGCGCATCGAAGAAGAACATGCTCGTCAGCGTACCCAGCCCGGCCTGCGCGATCTCGGCACGCGGATACAACGCCAGCTCGACGTCGGTGACGGTCGCTTGGCCGGGGCGAATCGTGAAGCGAAAGGCCGCCGTCGTGCTCTGGCTGTCGAGCAGCGCATGCACGACGATCGACTGCGCGCCCTTCGCCGGCCGTTCGATCCAGAACGAGCGGAACCACGGAAACTCCTCGCCCTTCGGATCGGCCGTATGGATCGACAGGCCGCGCGCCGACAGGCCGAACACCTGCCCTTTCGCCACCGCGCGGAAGTAGCTCGCGCCGAGAAACACCGCGACCTCGTCGTAATAATCGGCCCGGTTCAAGGGGGTGTGCAGCCGGAACCCCGCGTAGCCGAGCGCCGCATCGGGTTTCGGTGTCGGTGACTTGCCGAACGAGAACTGCGCCGGCGAGTAGCGCACGGGTCGGGCACGGCCTTCGTGCACCGCGTAGACGTCGACCCGCGATGCGAACAGGAAACCGCGGTGAAAGAACTCCACGCGAAACGGAGAGTCGGTGTCGCGCCACAGCGCGTGCTCCGGGCGAAAGCGCACGGCGCGGTACGCGTCGTACGTCAGGTCCTTCAGCTCGGGCGGCAACGGATCGTTCGGCGCCTTGTAGGCGGACTGCGCCAGCTGTCGCGCGAGCTCGCGCACCATCGAGCCGTCGAAGGCTGCACCTTCTTCCGCATCCCACGGTACCTTGGCCGACAGGACACCGAACCGGGCGGCGGCGGCCAGACCCAGCGTACCGATGACGAATTCGCGTCGATCCAACGCGCTCCTCCTCCCGAACGCCGCCCGGTCCAGGAACCGGATCGACGGTGGAACCTGGGACCGGGGAGTTCGTCCGACGCCGGTTCGCGCCGAAACCGAACGCGAGATCGATGCATTTGCCGTGCCCGATCTTGAAAATTCGCGCTTGACCTTGACATCATGGCAAGGCCGACGATGGATCGTCCGCCATCGCCCCGGGAAACTTCCATGAACACCGCCACCCTGTCGCCGACGCGCGATCTCGCCGCCGCCCCCATCCGGCTGCAGGTCAAGGGAATGACCTGCGCCTCGTGCGTGGGCCGCGTCGAGCGCGCGCTCGGCAAGCTGCCCGGCGTCGTCGAGGCGAGTGTCAATCCGGCGACCGAAACGGCGAGTGTGCGCGCCGACCGGTCGGTCACCGCCGCGGCCCTCGCGCAGGCCGTCGAGAAAGCCGGATACGAGGTCGCGCGCGAAAGCTATGCGCTCTCCGTCGGCGGGATGACCTGCGCTTCCTGCGTGGGTCGCGTCGAGCGGGCGTTGGCGAAAGTGCCGGGCGTCACCGGCGTGTCGGTCAACCTCGCGATCGAGCGTGCGACGGTGGAAACGCTCGGCGCGACGCCGCTCGCAGCGCTCCACGAAGCGATCGAGCGGGCCGGATACGAAGTCGTCCACTACGCGCCCGCCGATGCGCCCGCCGATGCGCCCGCTTCGAGCCCGCCGGCCGCGTCGCGGCTGCCGGGCTGGTGGCCGGTGGCGCTTGCCGCGGCGCTGACGCTGCCGCTGGTCGCGCCGATGGTCGCCGCGCCGCTCGGCGTCGACTGGATGCTGCCGGCGTGGGTTCAGTGGCTGCTGGCCACACCGGTGCAGTTCTGGCTGGGCGCCCGCTTCTACCGCGCCGGATGGAACGCGCTGCGCGCGGGCACCGGCAACATGGATCTGCTGGTGGCGCTCGGCACGTCGGCCGCCTACGGTCTGTCGGTGTACCTGATGGCGCGGCACGGCGGACACGGCATGCCGCACCTCTATTTCGAGGCGTCGGCCGCGGTCATCACGCTCGTGCTGCTCGGCAAGTGGCTCGAGGCGCGCGCCAAGCGTCAGACCGCCGACGCCATCCGGGCACTGAACGCGCTTCGCCCCGAGACCGCGCGCGTGCGCCGCGACGGCATCGACACCGAAGTGCCGGCGGCGAGCGTGCGGGTCGGCGATCTCGTCGTCGTGCGCCCGGGCGAGCGCATCGCCGTCGACGGCGAAGTCATCGAGGGTCGCAGCCACGCCGACGAGGCGCTGCTCACCGGCGAGAGCCTGCCCGTCGCCAAGAGCGTCGGCGACCGCGTGACCGGCGGCTCGATCAACGCCGAAGGCCCGCTCGTCGTGCGAACGGTCGCCGTCGGCAGCGAATCGATGCTCGCCCGAATCATCCGGATGGTCGAGGGCGCGCAGGCCGCCAAGGCGCCCATCCAGCGCCTGGTCGATCGCGTGAGCGCCGTGTTCGTGCCGGTCGTGCTCGCCGTCGCGCTCGCCACGTTCGTGGCCTGGGGGCTCGCGGCCGGCGACTGGGAGCAGGCGCTGCTCAATGCGGTGGCCGTGCTCGTCATCGCGTGCCCGTGCGCGCTCGGCCTGGCCACGCCGACCGCGATCATGGCGGGAACGGGCGTGGCCGCCCGCCACGGCATCCTGATCAAGGACGCCGAGGCGCTCGAGGTCGCGCATGCGGTGAACACCGTCGCCTTCGACAAGACCGGAACGCTGACGGTCGGCCGACCTCGCGTGGCTGCCGTGCTGGGCGACGGCGCAAGCGCCGCGCACGACGTGCTTCGACTCGCCTCGGCGCTGCAGCGCGCCAGCGAACACCCGCTCGCGAAAGCGGTGCTCGACGATGCGCAGGCCCGACGGATCGTGATTCCCGAAGCGCGCGACGTACGCGCCCTCGCCGGACGGGGCATCCAGGGCACGGTCGACGGCGAGACGCTCTACCTCGGCAGCCCGCGCCTGCTCGACGAACTGGGCGTCGCGCAGGGAGCGCTCGCCGCCGAAGCGGCGCGGCTGCAACGCGAGGGACGCACGGTGTCGTGGCTCGCGAAGGAGGTCGCGAACACGCGCCAGTTGCTCGGCCTGATCGCCTTCGGCGACGCGGTCAAGCCGGAAGCCGCCGCGGCGGTGGCGACGCTACGCGCCCGCGGCGTGCGCACCGTCCTCGTGACGGGCGACAACCGGGGCAGCGCCGAAGTCGTCGCCGGCGAGCTCGGCATCGACGAAGTGCACGCCGAGGTGCTGCCCGAGGACAAGGCGGCGATCGTCGGCGCGCTCAAGCGCGCCGGCGCCGTGGTGGCGATGGTCGGCGACGGCATCAACGACGCCCCCGCGCTCGCCGCGGCGAGCGTGGGCATCGCGATGTCCACGGGCACCGACGTCGCGATGGAAGCGGCCGGCATCACGCTGATGCGCGGCGACCCGCGCCTGGTCGCCGACGCGATCGACGTATCGCGCCGCACCTACGCGAAGATCCGCCAGAACCTGTTCTGGGCGTTCGTCTACAACGCGGTGGGCGTGCCGTTGGCCGCGCTCGGCCTGCTCAACCCCGTCATCGCGGGCGCCGCGATGGCCTTCTCGAGCGTGAGCGTCGTGACCAACGCGCTGACGCTGCGTCGCTGGAAGCCGGCCGCGGCGGGCGGCGCGACCGAGGCACACGCCCCGCGGCACGCGCACGCACCCGCCGCCGTGCGGCCTTCTCCTTCGCTGGAGGGAAGTTCATGGACCAGGCGATGAACATCGGCGAGGCCTCGAAAGCCTCGGGCGTGTCGCCGAAGATGATCCGGCACTACGAATCGCTGGGCCTGATTCCGCAGCCGGCTCGCAGCGAATCGGGCTACCGTCGGTACTCGGGCAACGACGTGCACCGGCTCGCCTTCATCGCACGCGCGCGCGACCTCGGTTTCTCCATCCCGGAAATCGCGCGGCTCGTGAGCCTCTGGCAGGACCGCACGCGCCCGAGCGCGAAGGTCAGGTCGCTCGCGCTCGAGCACGTCGGGCGACTCGAACGGAAAGTGCGCGAGCTGCTCGAGATGAAGGCGACGCTCGAGAAGCTCATCGCGTCGTGCCACGGCGACGGTCGACCGGAATGCCCGATCCTGGACACGCTGGCCACGGGTACGGATCTGCCCGACCCGCCGCGCGGGGGACGACCCGGTGAGCAACGCGGCAACGGAAACCGGAAACCCGCCGAGCGCACGAACTGACCGGCCTCCCGCAGCCGGCCCCGTCGCTGGCCCGGCAACCAAACGAGCGACGCGAGGCGTAAGGAGCGCGGCGCGCGACGAGCGGTCGATTCACGAACGCGAACGGCACCCGCACAACCGCTTGCGTTGGTTTCTTGCAGGCGTCTGATCGCCTTCGTGAAGCAGTTCTATCGCGCCTTGACCGGAACCACCTAGATTCGCGACCAGACCGGTTCTTATCGAGCAATGGCGAAATGCGCAGCGAGAACCACCGGAAACAGAGAACGCAGCCCGATGAGCGACGAACAGCTGGACCAATTGATGGAGCGCGTGACCGCCGGCGATCACGATGCGCAGGAGATCATCGACGACTGGATCGCACAGGCGCTCGGGGCGCTTTGCACCCCGCCTGCGGCGGGAAGCGATGCGAGTTGGCTCGATAATCCCGAGTGCTTCTGCAGGAAAGCGGTCCGGAGTTGATCGCCTTTCCCGAGAGCCTCGCGTGCCGCGTGAACCATGCGGCGGACGCTACGGGGAGAAAACTGGCGTCCCGTAGGGGATTCGAACCCCTGTACCGACCGTGAAAGGGTCGTGTCCTAGGCCTCTAGACGAACGGGACGGTGTCCTGGTGGAGGTAAGCGGGATCGAACCGCTGACCTCTTGCATGCCATGCAAGCGCTCTCCCAGCTGAGCTATACCCCCAGAAGAGCCAGCGAGTATATGTCACGAGCGCGAGCGCGTGCAAGTCGGCACGGGGCTGCGTGCTAGACTCGATTCCGCCCGGCGCGGCCCCGCCAGCGGCCCTCGACGCTCGACCCCGCTTTTCTTCGTCTTTCTTCACTGTCCGCACGCTTCCCATGACCGCAAAGATCCTCGACGGCGCAGCGCTCGCGAAATCGATTCGCGCCGAAATGGCGCGCCGCGCCGCAGTGCTCGCGTCGCGCGGGCGCCCGCCCGGGCTGGCCGTGATTCTCGTCGGCGAGGATCCGGGCTCGACGATCTACGTGCGCAACAAGGTCAAGGATTGCGAAGAGGCCGGCATCCGTTCGACGCTCGACCGGATGCCCGCGCAAACGACGCAGGAAGCCCTGCTCGCGCGGATCCGCGCGCTGAACGAGGACGCCTCGGTCGACGGGATCCTGGTGCAGCTCCCGCTGCCGCCGCAGATCGATCCGTTCACCGTGATCGAGACGATCTCCCCGCTGAAGGACGTCGACGGTTTCCACGCGGCGAGCGCCGGGGCGCTGATGACGGGCCAGCCGGGTTTCCGTCCGTGCACGCCGTACGGCGTCATGAAGCTGCTCGAGCACGCCGGTGCGCAGTTGCGCGGCGCCGAAGCGGTGATCGTCGGCCGCAGCAACATCGTCGGCAAGCCGCAGGCGCTGCTGCTCTTGCAGGCCGACGCGACCGTCACCATCTGTCACAGTCGGACGCGCGATCTCGCGGCGCACACGCGCCGCGCCGACGTGCTCGTCGCCGCGGTCGGCCGCGCGCGGATGATCCGCGGCGACATGATCAAGCCCGGTGCGATCGTCATCGACGTGGGGATGAACCGCGACGAGAACGGCAAACTGTGCGGCGACGTCGATTTCGACAGCGCGAGCCGGGTCGCTTCGTGGATCACGCCGGTGCCGGGCGGCGTCGGTCCGATGACGCGCGCGATGCTGCTGGTGAACACGATCGAGGCCGCCGAGCGCGCGACGCGTTGAGTTCCCTTCGCAAGGTAGTAGAGGCACGATGCTCGCCGAACGTACCCCCGATGCCCGCGAACCGAATGCGCTGCTCGATTTCTCCGGGCTTCCGCGGTTCGTCGATTTCTCCCCCGCGCAGGTGGCGCCCGCCGTCGAGCGACTGCTCGTCGAAGCGCGCGAGACGCTCGCCCGAATCACCGCCGACGGCACACCGACGACCTGGGACGCGTTCGTCGAGCCGCTGGAGGACGCAACCGAGCGCCTGGGCCGCGCATGGGGCATCGTCGGTCACCTGAACGCGGTCGCCGACACGCCGGCGCTGCGCGACGCGTACAACGCCAACCTGCCGAAAGTCACCGAGTTCTGGACCGAACTCGGGCAGAACCAGGCGTTGTTCGCGAAGTACAAGGAATACGCCGCATCGGCCGAGTTCGGCACGCTGTCCGCACCGCGCCGGCGCATCGTCGAGAACGCGCTGCGCGACTTCCGCCTGGGCGGCGCCGAGCTGGTTTCGCCCGCGCGCGAGCGCTTCGCCGAGATCCAGCAACGGCACGCCGCGCTCGCGCAGAAGTTCTCCGAGAACGTGCTCGACGCGACGAACGCCTACGCGAAGATCGTCACCGACGACGCGCAACTCGCCGGCGTGCCCGACGACGTGATCGAGGCGGCGCACGAAGCCGCACAGCGCGACGGGGTCGACGGCTGGAAGTTCACGCTGCAGTTCCCGTCGTATTTCCCGCTGATGCAGTACGCGCACGACCGGTCGCTGCGCGCCGAGCTGTACCGCGCGTACACGACACGCGCATCGAGCGGGGCGATCGCACCCGAGGGCGAACGGGCGCTCGCGCTCGACAACACGCCGATCATCGACGAGCTGCTCGGCTTGCGCGCCGAGGAAGCGAAGCTGCTCGGCTACGCGAACTTCGCCGAGGTTTCGCTGGTCCCGAAGATGGCCGAGTCGCCGGCGCAGGTGAACCAGTTCCTGCGCGAGCTGGCTGCACGCGCACGTCCCTTCGCGCAGTGCGATCTCGACGCGCTGCGCGAGTTCGCCGCACAGCAACTGTCGCTGCCCGATCCGCAGGCGTGGGACCTCGCCTACGCGAGCGAGAAGCTCAAGGAGGCGCGGTACGCGTTCTCCGACCAGGAGGTCAAGCAGTATTTCCAGCTGCCGCGCGTGCTCGACGGGCTGTTCCGCCTGGTCGAGCGGCTGTTCTCGGTGCGCATCGCGCCCGACGAAGCGCCGGTGTGGCACCCCGACGTTCGCTTCTTCCGCATCGAGCGCGACGGTGCGCTCGTCGGCCAGTTCTACACCGACCTGTATGCGCGCGAATCGAAGCGCCCGGGCGCCTGGATGGACGATGCGCGCGCGCGCCGGCGCCGCGAGCGCTCGCTGCAGACGCCCGTCGCGTATCTCACGTGCAATTTCCAGCCGCCGGTGGGTTCGCGTCCGGCGCTGCTCACGCACGACGACGTCACGACGCTGTTCCACGAATTCGGCCACGGCCTGCACCACCTGCTCACGCGCATCGACGATCTCGGCGTGTCCGGGATCAGCGGCGTCGAATGGGACGCGGTCGAATTGCCCAGCCAGTTCATGGAGAACTTCTGCTGGGAGTGGGAGATCGTCGAGTCGATGAGCGGGCACGTGGAAACGGGCGAGGCATTGCCGCGTGCACTGTTCGACCGGATGCTCGCGGCGAAGAACTTCCAGAGCGGCATGGCGACGCTGCGCCAGATCGAATTCGCGCTCTTCGACATGCGGCTGCACAGCGAATACGAGCCGGGTGCCTCGAATACCGTGCAGCAGGTCCTCGACGAAGTGCGCGCCGAAGTCGCCGTCGTCGCGCCGCCCGCCTGGAATCGCTTCCAGAACAGCTTCTCGCACATCTTCGCGGGCGGCTATTCGGCCGGCTACTACAGCTACAAGTGGGCCGAAGTGCTCTCGGCCGACGCATACGCGGCATTCGAGGAAGCCCGGCGGGCACCCGATGCGCCGGCTCGTGTTGCGCAGACCGGACGCCGTTTCCTCGACGAGATCCTCGCGGTGGGTGGCAGTCGACCGGCCATCGACTCGTTTCGCGCGTTCAGGGGCCGCGCCCCGGAGCTCGACGCCCTGCTTCGACATAATGGAATGGTCGAAGCATCCGCTCCGCAGCCGTCCCAACATGTCCGGTCTTCGCATTCGTAGTGCCGACGCGTTCATCCGCACCCGTAGCGCAGCGGCGTTCGCCGTCCTGAGCATCGGAATCGTCGCCGCGCCGCTGGCGGCGCCGAACGCGAACGCGCAACACGCGCCGATCAAGTGGATCGATGCGAGCGGTCGCGTGCACTACAGCGACCGTCCTCCGCTGCCCGACGCGACCGGCCGGCCGGTCGTGACGCCGACGCCGGTCGCCACCGCCCCCCGGACGCCGTCGATCGGCGATCCGGCGCTGCCGTGGGCACTTCGCTCGGCCGCCGCACGCTATCCGGTCACGCTGTACACGACGCTCGAATGCGAGCCGTGCGGGCTCGCGCGCACGCATCTCGGGCAGCGCGGCGTCCCCTACACCGAGAAACGGGTCGAGACCGCCGGGGACCTGCGCGCGTTCCAGGAACTCGGGTTCCCCAGCGCGCTGTTTCCCAGCGTGAGCATCGGTCCCGAGAAGATCACCGGATACGAATCGATCGGCTGGGACCGCGCGCTCGATGCGACCGGATACCCGAAATCGTCGATGCTGCCGGCCCACCGCGAGGCGCGCCGCGTCGAGCCGATGCGCGCCGAAGCGGCGACGCGAGCGGCGCCGCCCGCGAGCGGCGAAGCGAATGCCGTCGCCGACGAGCGCGCGTCGAACGAAGCGAACGCCGACGAAACGGGCGGCCTGCTCTCGCCGGCGTCGTTCAAGACCGGACCGAATCCGATCCGGTTCTGAGTCGAACGCACCCGCCTTCGTCGAACGCGTCCGCGCCGGGTCGAACGCGCCCGCGCCCGGGTCAATCGCGGCGCAGTCTCGACACCCAGTGATCGAGCAGTCGGCCCGCGGCTTCGCGGCCGCCGAGCCCGAACGACAGCGCGAAAGCCACCGCGACCGCACCGAGCGTGAGCCCGAACGCGAGGTTCACGATCGAGTCGGCGATGCCCATCGCGCGCAGTCCCATCGCCAGCACGAGCCCGATGATCAGCGCGCGAACGAGGCCGCCCAGCCACTTCGCACCCTGATACGGGCTGCGCCCCACCGCCGAGCCGAGCAGGTTGGCGAGCCACAGGCCGACGAGCAGGATCGCGATGCCGAGCAGCACGTCGCCGCCGAACACGATGAACGCGCCGACGAGCTCGCTCACCTGCGTGAAGTGCAGGCGGTTCGCCGCTTCGGCGAGGGCGAGCAGCATCGCGAAGAACAGCAGCAGGCGGCCGATCAGTTGCGACAGCCGGATCGAACCGAGCATCGGCTGCATGCCCATGCGCACCGCGAGCCGGTCGCTGCCTGCGCCCTCGAGCACGTTCGTCGTCAGCGCGGCGACGAAACGCGCGACGTACCAGGTCACGGCGAGGATCAGCGCGGCGGCGACCAGCTCGGGGATCGCCGCGACCAGTTCGCCGAGCATCATCGCGGCCGGCTCGGACACGGCCTGGACCTCGAGCGCGTCGAGCGCCGAGATCAGCGCGGGCACGAAGATCGCGAGGAAAACGAGGGTGCCGATCAGCCGCGGCAGGTCGGTCGCCTCGCTCAAACCGATGCCGCGCGCGAGCGCCTGTACGCGCGTGGCCACGAGCAGGTTGGCGACGATGCCGCGCGCGATCTTCGCGACGTAGTAGCCGACCACGACGACGACGAGCGCGCCGAACACGTTCGGCAGGAATGCGAGCAGCTGATCGACGAGGTTCTGCACCGGCAGCAGCAGCCCCTGCAGGCCGAGCGCGCCGAGCACCATCGGAAGGAACAGCAGCAGCACGACCCAGTAGCCGACGTGTCCGATGCTGTCGCTGATCGGCCGCATCCCGGCTTCGGCGCTGAGCCGCTCGTCGAGCGTGGTTCGGTCGAGCAGGCGCGTCAGTCCGTTGCGCACGAGCAGTGCGAGCATCCAGCCGACCAGCGCGAGCACCAGCGCGGCGAGGATCTGCGGCAGGTACGAGACGACGTCGCCGACCATCGCGGCGAACGGCGCGGAGGCGTTCTGCAGGTCGAGCGTGTTGAACGCGGCGACCAGCGCGACGAGCACGACGAACCAGAATACGAGCCGCGAGGCGAGCAGCTCGACGTCCACCGAACGTCCGAGCGCCGGTGCGAGGCGGCGGTTCACCTGCGCCATCGACAACGCCCGACGGGTCGCGGCCGCGGCAATCAGACCGATCACCCAGCCGAGCAGCAGCAGCGCGACGGCGCCGGCGACGGTCATCAGTT
>JAKFES010000054.1:0-22654 GCA_036675585.1 Burkholderiaceae bacterium | reverse complement strand
CAGCAGCAGGCTGGCGATCGCACCCCATCCGCTCCACAGGTAGGCGGGCAGCGCGGCAGACCACGCGCGCAGCAGCTTCATCGCGTCGCAGCCGGCGGGGGCAGTGCGGCGTAGAAATCGTCGGAGGGCATCCTTCCGCCGATCACGCCCGGGTTCTCGTGCAGCAGCCGATCGAACAGCGCTTCGACGGCCGGCCGCGCCTGCCGCGCGGGCACCGCCTGCATGCGACCGTGCCCGATGGCGTCGGCGATCGCGTCGGCCGAGAGCAGTTCGATGCGGCGCGAGACGACCTCGCCGCAGGCGCGCGCGTTCGCGTTGCACCACTGCAGCGAGCGCGCATACGCGTCGCCGATGCGCGCGACGAGCGCGGTGCGATCGCGCAGCCCGCCCAGTACCGCGATGCCGGCTTGCGGAATGCGCGGCTCGCCGCCGAAGGCGTGCGCCCATTCGGCCTGCAGGTCGACGGCGCGATGCAGCTCCGGCGCGACGAGGCGCACCGGAAACGATCCCGACTTGCGCAGCGCCATCGATACCGCCGGTTCGGCGAGCACCGCGTGGTCGACGCGGCGGGTGAGCAGCAACTGCATCGCGTCCATCGGCGAGGCGACGTAGCGCAGCCGCAGGTCCCTGCGCACGTCGATGCCCTCGCGCTCGGCGATCAGCCGGAAAACGATGTCGGGCATGTCGGCGCGGAACGGCATCGCGATTTCCTCGCCGAGGAGATCCTTCAGCGTGTGCACGCCCGGATCGCGCGAGACGATCCACAGGATCCCCCAGGTCGACACGTTCAGCAGGCGCAGTTTCGCGCCGCGGTTGTACAGGTTCGCCGCGACGTTGACCGGCATGGCCAGCACGTCGGCCTGGCCGTCGAGCGCCATCAGCCGGAGCTGGTCGGGATCGCGCCAGCCGACGAAGCGCACGTCGTCGGCGAGATCGGCCAGCGCGCCCGAGTCGACCATGTGCACGAGCGGGTTCGACACGCTCGCCGGGGGACCGGCGAGGACCAGTTTCGCCAGCCGTGCGCCGCCGCCGACGCCGACAGTGTCCTTCGCGGCGTGCGGCTGCGGATCCGGCGGTGCGGCGATCGCGTCGCGGGCCGAGAGCGCGAACGCAGCCAGGCCGGTGCAGGCGAGAAAGCGGCGGCGCGGCGCGTGCATGTCAAAGCCTCCCGTTCCACGACCGCATGGCGCCGCAGCCGGGCGCGAACCACTTCGGCTGCGCGTGCGCGACGGGCGCGGTGGATACGAGCGGCACGACCCCTGCGCAATGCGCGATGATCCTCGGCATTCGACGTCTTCCCCCGGTGCGTTGTCTTCGTGTTGCGACGGGAATCGTATTGTAATGAGAACTGTTATCAGTTGAGGTGGATCAAGTGATCGACGAACCGTTTCCGCTCGCCCCGTCGCTGCAGGTCTCGCAGTGGTTCAACGCCGCGCAGCCGCTCTCGCTCGAAGCGCTGCGCGGCCGGGTCGTCGTGCTGCACGCGTTCCAGATGTTGTGCCCGGGGTGCGTCGCGCACGGGCTGCCGCAGGCGCAGGCGCTGCATCGGCAGTTCGCCGGCGACGAGGTCGCCGTCCTGGGATTGCACACGGTCTTCGAGCATCACGAAGCGATGACGCCGGTCGCGCTGGCCGCGTTCCTGCACGAATACCGGGTCGCGTTTCCGGTCGGCGTCGACGAGGCCGCCGACGACGGCAGCGAGATCCCGAAGACGATGCGCGCCTACGGAATGCGCGGAACGCCGACGCTCGTCGTGATCGACCGGGCGGGACGGCAGCGAATGCACGCCTTCGGACGCGTCGAGGACCTCGCCGTCGGCGCGCTGATCGGCCGCCTGCTCGTGGCGCGCTGAGCGGTCAGTCCTGCGTGCCGTCGACGATCCGGCCGTCGACGACGCGGATCGTCTTGTCGCACCGCTGCGCCAGTGCCGGGTTGTGGGTGACGAACAGCACCGACGTGCCGTTCTCGCGGTTGACCCGGCGCAGCAACTCGAACACCGCGTCGGCGCTGCGCGTGTCGAGGTTGCCGGTCGGCTCGTCCGCGAGCAGCACGGGCGGGTTCATCGCGAGCGCGCGTGCGACGGCCACGCGCTGCTGCTGACCGCCCGACATCCGGTTGGCCGGGTGGTCGCGCCAGGCCGACAAGCCGACCTCGTCGAGCAGCGCCGAGGCGCGAGCGGTCATCTCGGGCCGCGCATGCCCTTCCGCGCCGAGCATCGGGAGGACGACATTTTCGAGCGCGGTGAATGCCGACAGAAGGTGGTGGTACTGGAAGACGAAGCCGATGCTGTGGCCGCGCAGGCGGGTGATCGCCGCGTCGTCGAGATCGGTCGTTTCCTCGCCGCACACGTTCAGCGTGCCGCTCGTGGGCCGATCGAGCAGGCCGACGAGATTCAGCAGCGTGCTCTTGCCCGACCCCGACGGCCCCATGACGGCGCAGAACTCGCCGCGGTACAAGGTCAGGTCGATGCCGTGCAGCACCTCGGTTTCGATCGGCGTGCCGACGTTGAAGGCCTTGCGCACGCCGCGCAACTGCACGACGGGTTGGCGGGCCTCAGCCACGGATCGCCACCACCGGATCGAGGCGCGCCGCGCGCAGCGCCGGCGCGACTGCCGCGCCCAGTCCCGTGAGGGTGGCCAGCACCAGCGCCGCGGCGAACAGCCAGGGATCGAACGCGAGGGGGAAGAGCGGCGTTCCGTCGGCGTTGCGCGCGAACTGGCGCCACAGCGCGAGTGCGAGCGCGCCGAGCGCCGATCCGGCGAACGAGCCCGACAGGCCGAGCAGCCCGCCCTGCAGCAGGAATACGCGCAGGATCCGGCCCTGCGAGATCCCCATCGCGCGCAGGATGCCGATCTCGCGCGAGCGCTGCACGACCGAGACGACGAGCACGCTCGCGATGCCGAACGCGACCGACAGCGCGACGAAGACGCGGATCACCGTGTTCGACGTCTGCTGCGCGTTGATCGCCGTGAAGAACTGCGCATTGGTGCGGATCCAGCTGTCGGCCTCGACGCCGGTCGACGCCGTGATCCGCTGCGCGATGCGCTCGGCGGCGTAGACGTCGCGCACCGTCACGTTCAGCCCGGTGACGCCGCCGGGCAGCCCGAGCAGGCTCTGCGCGGTATGCAGCGCCACGTACGTGGTGCGCTGGTTCGCGCCCTTGCTGCCCAGGTCGAAGATGCCGGTGACGGTCAGCGTGTTGCTGGCGCCGAGCGCGGACGACACGCGCAGCTTGTCGCCGACCCCGATGCCGAGCTCGCTCGCCAGCTCGGTGCCGACCAGGATGTCGGAGGTGCCCAGCCGGGTCGTGCCGCGAACGATCTTCTCCGGGATGGAGACGATGCGGAAATACCGTTCGGGCTCGATTCCGATCGTCGAGATCGACCGGCTCGCGCTGCCGCGCACCGCCAGCGCCGATCCGGTGGCTTCGGGCGAGACGACGACGACTTCGGGCATCGCCCGGATCTGCGCGGCGATCGCCTGCCATTGATCGATCGACTTCACGCGCTGGAACGGCGGCTGCACGATCACGCCGTGCGCGACACGCGCGTCGGCGCGATCGCGTGCCTGGCCGGGATCGCGTTGCGGACGCGCGATCTCCTTCGGCGGCAGCAGCTGGATGTGCGGCTGCGCGGTGAGCACGCGGCGGATGAAGTTCGCCTGCAGCCCGCTGAGCAGCGCCGACATGAACACGATGACGCCGACGCCGATCGCCACGCCGGTCACGATGAACGCGGTCTGCATCCGCCCTTCGCGCAGGAAGCGCAGCGCGACGATCCATTCGAACGGCGCCCAGCGGGGGAAAGTCTGCATCGGTCCAGCGGTCGAACGGTCAGTCGGACGTCGTGTCGTCGACGCGCGGGCGAACGCGCATTCCGGGCGCGATGCCCGGCGTTGCGGCCGGCACGACGAGGTCGCCGGCCGCCAGGCCTTCGAGCACCTCGGCGAAACCGCGGCTGCGCAGTCCGATCCGCACCGGCCGGCGCTGCGCGCGCCCGTCGGCGACGAGCAGCACCCAGGGCGAGCGGCTCTCGGGGTCGCGCACGGCTTCGGCCGGAACGAGCAGCGCATTCTCGCGCCGCGCCACTTCGATGTCGACCGAGACCGTCATGTCCTGGCGCAGCTCGGGCGGCGGGTCGGCGACGTCGAGCTTGACTTCGACGGCGCCGGTCTGCGCGTTGACGCCCGGGTTGATGTACGAGAGCGTCGCGTCGAAGCGCTGGACGGGGTATGCGTCGGCCGAGGCGATCGCGCGCTGGCCGGCCTCGAGCAGCGCCAGATTCTTCTCGTCGATCTGCACGACGAGCTGCGTGTCCCCGGCGGGCGAGAGCGTCATCAACACCTTTCCCGGCTGCACGACGTCGCCGCGCTCGACGTTGCGGCCGATCAGCGTGCCGGCCACCGGCGCGGCGATCGTCGCGTACGAGAGCCGGGCGAGGGCGGCATCGGCGTTGGCGCGCGCCTGCGCGAGCGCGGTCTCGGCGAGCGCCGTGTCGCTGCCGCCGGCGAGCACCGAGTCGAGCTGGCGCTGCGCCGAGCGCCGCTGCGCGTCGGCGAGTGCGACGTTCTTGCGCGACTCGTCGAGCGCCGCCTGGCCGACGAAGCCTTTCTCGAACAGCTCCTCGTTGCGACGCTGCTGCGCCTGCGCGTGCTCGAGCGTCGCCTGCGCCTGGCGCACGTTCTGTTCGGCGACCGGCGCCTGCACCTCGTGCAGCTGGCGCAGTTTCGCCTGCGCCTGCGCGACCGCCGTCGCGGCCTGCTGAACGGCAGCGCGCAGCTCGGTCGCATCGAGCTCGATCAGTACTTCGCCGGTGCGCACGCTCTGTCCTTCGGCCACCGGCACCTGCGCGACGGTTCCGGTGATCTGCGAGCCGACGTCGACACGATGCGGCGTCTGCACGCGCCCGCTCGCCACGACCGATTGCACGAAGTCGCGCTGCATCGCCGGTGCCACCGCAACGAGCGGACCGAACAGCGCACGCGGCAGCGCGACCGACGCGAGCACGACGAGCGCGACCGTGGCGAGCAGCTTCCACGAATGGCGGCGAAGGAAACCGGGGGTCGTCGGCGGGCGGCTCATCGGGCGGATCGGATCGGGGCGGTGGGTGAGGATGCCAGAAAGCCGCTGCCGGAAACGCGTCCGGGCGCGCGTCGGGTCAGGCGTCGCGAACGCCGCGCAGCCCGTCGAGCAGCAGCGCGAAGGTCGCTCGTGCGGCGTCCAGGACGCCCTGTTCGCCGCCGAGCAGTGCGCGCTGCACGGCGAGCCCCTGCAGCGTCGCGACGAACAGCGTCGCGCCGACCTGCGGATCGAGCGCGCGAGAGAGCTGGCCGGCGTCGCGCGCCTCGCGCAGGCACCCGGCGACGCGCTTCGTGTACGCGCCGACCATCGCGCGAACGTGCCGGTGCGTGGCCGTGTCTTCGCCGCCTTGCAGCGCGTGGTACAGGATGCGCGGGGCGCCCGGATGGCGGGCGACGAAGCGTGCGTGCGCGAGGAAGACGCGCTCGAGGATCTCCACCGGCGCGCCGCCCGCCGCGAAGGCCTCGTCGACCGCGGCGCCCAGGTCGTGCTGCACCCATTCGAAGACGGCGCCCCAGATCGCTTCCTTGTCGGCGAAATGGCGGAACAGCGCTCCGTGCGTGAGCGAAACGCGATCGGCGATCGCCTGCGTCGTGATGCCTTCGGGACCGCGTTCGCGGGCGAGCTCGACGACGGCCGCGACGATCTCGGCGCGTCGCGCGTGCGACGGAAGTCGTCGACGGGGGCGGACGGAGACGGGCGATTCCCGGGTCGGCATGCGGGTCGAAGCTCCGGCCCCAAGTAAGTAACGAGTTACTATTCTAGCCTTTTTCTCCGGACGTCCCGTCATGCCCGTCGACACATCGCCCATCGAGTCGTTTCCCGCTTTCTTCGCCGATGCGCCGGTGATCGACACCTGCGATCCCCTCGCCGAATTCCTCGGCGCCGTCGAGGGGGGGCGACTGCGCTACCGCTATGCCGACGTCGTTCGCATGGCCGGTCATTCGTGCCCGACGGTGGCATCGGCGTTCCTGATGACGCGCGCGGCGCTGCGCGCGCTGTACGGTGCGCAGTTGCCGCGTCGCGGCGAGATCCGCGTCGAGTTCCGCGAGCCGCGCAGCGCGGGCGTCACCGGCGTCATCGCCGCGGTCGCGACGCTCGTCACCGGAGCGACCGAGGACAGCGGTTTTCCGGGGCTCGGCGGCGAGTTCGGGCGCCGGGAACGGCTGTTCTTCGAGCGCCCGCTGCGTTTCGGCGAAATCCGCTTCGGTCGGCTCGACCGCGCGGGCGGCGAAGTCGAGGTCGCCGCGCACCTGCAGCGCGTGCCCGGCGACCCGCGCACCTCGCAACTCATGGGTCGCTGCCTGCACGGGCTGGCGAGCGACGAGGAAACGGCGATGTTCCGCGCCCTGTGGCAGGACCGCGTTCGCCGGCTGCTCGTCGATCACGCCGACGATCCCGAGGTGATCGAAGTGCGCACGTAGGCCATGGCCCCCTGCGCATCGCGCCGTGCGCGCCGGCCAGCGCGCGGGCACGCTGCGCGGCGCACCGATCGGGCGCTCGGATTGCACGGATGCGGCTCCCGTATCGGAGAGCCCCATGTTTGCGCACAACAAACGCCTGCAATACACCGTTCGCGTCGCCGAGACGAATCCCGGCCTCGCGAACCTGCTTCTCGAACAGTTCGGCGGGCCGCAGGGCGAACTCGCCGCCGCGATGCGTTATTTCACCCAGGCACTGGCCGAGTCCGACCCGGGTCGGAAGGACATGCTGATGGACATCGCGACCGAGGAGCTGAGCCACCTCGAAATCATCGGCACCATCGTGTCGATGCTCAACCGCGGCGCGAAAGGGCGCATCAGCGAGGCGAGCGAATCGGAAGCCGAGATGTACCGCTCGATCACCGGGCCGGGCAACGATTCGCACCTCACGCAGGTGCTCTACGGCGGCGGGCCGCCGCTGACGAATTCCGGCGGCGTGCCGTGGAGTGCCGCGTACATCGACACGATCGGCGATCCCACCGCCGACCTGCGCTCGAACATCGCGGCCGAGTCGCGCGCCAAGCTGATCTACGAGCGATTGATCTCGGCCACCGACGATCCCGGCATCAAGGAGGCGCTCGGTTTCCTGATGACCCGTGAAGCCGCGCACCAGATCTCGTTCGAGAAGGCGCTGTACGCGATCCAGCCGAACTTCCCGCCCGGGAAGATGCCGGTCGACGCGCAGTTCGCCAATGTGTATTTCAACATGTCGCAGGGCGACGGCGACCTGCGCGGGCCGTGGAACAGCGACGACCATTTCCGTTACGTCAGCGAGCGCAGCGAGCAAAGCGCGGTCGACGGCGGCGATGGCGGTGCGCAGGTCGGCATGGCCACCGACGAGCAGACCACGCTCGACCAGGCTGCGCAGCGCACGCGCTCCGATCCGCAGGTCGATCCGCTGACCGGCGCCGAACTCGGCATGGGCACGGCCACACCGACGAAAGGCAACGGCAGCGCCGCTGCGCGCGGCGCCTGATCCGCCCGCTGCCGGCCGCCGTACGCCGCGTTACGTACGGCGGCCGATCGGGCGTTCCCGCCGCGGCACGCCAGTTGCTCGTCTCGCGCCCGGACCGTGCTCGTTCGCGCACGGCGGAAAACACAGGAGTGTTCCAGATGCCTACGCCGCATACCCGCACCACGGGTCGTACCTCGTCGCGTTCTTCGAAGGAAAACGACCCGATCGAGTTGCTCAAGGCCGACCACAAGAAGGTCGACAAGATGTTCAAGGACTTCGAGAAGATGAAGGAAAAGGATCGCGAAGGCGCGCTCGAGCTCGTCGACCGCATCCTCGGCGAGTTGACCGTGCACGCGCAGATCGAGGAGGAGATCTTCTATCCGACGATGCGTGAAGCCGGCGACGAGAAGCTGATCGAGTTGCTCGACGAGGCCGAGGTCGAGCACGCGAGCGCGAAGGACCTGATCGAGCAGATCTCCTCGATGTCGCCCGAAGAGGATCTGTACGACGCCAAGGTGAAGGTGCTCGGCGAATACGTCCGGCACCACGTGAAGGAGGAAGAGGACGAGATCTTCCCGAAGGCGAAGAAAACCGACTTCGACATGGAGGAGCTCGGAACGATGCTCGCCCAGCGCAAGCGCGAGCTGATGCAGGAGATGGGCGGCGAGGGCGAGTGATTCCGTGTTCGCGCCCGCGGAGCCCTGGTGGGAGTTCGTCCTGCGGGCGGCGGTCGTCTATGCCGCCCTGATGATCATGGTGAGGCTGGCCGGCAAGCGGACACTGAGCCAGCTCACCCCGTTCGACCTGCTCGTGATGCTGCTGCTGAGCGAGGCGGTCAGCCCGTCGATCAGCGCGAGCGACGATTCGATCGGTGCGGGTCTCATCAGCGCGGCGACGCTGATCGGCCTGAACGTGGTCGTTGCGCATGTCACGGCGCGCAGCCGGACGGCGGAGCGATTCGTCGAGGGCGCTCCGGTGATCCTCGGCCGCGACGGCCGCCTGTACGACGAGGTGCTGCGCCGCGAGCACGTCGGAAAGCAGGACATCGAGAAGGCCCTGCGCGAAGCGCAGTGCGACCTCGACGAACTGGAACTCGCCGTACTCGAGGCCGACGGCAAGATCAGCGTTCGAAAGGCCGCGACACGCAGCGGCGACGGGGAGGGCGGAAGCGGATGAGGCGCGGCGCGCAGGCGCTGCTACGCCCCGCGCGTGACTGCTTCCGCGCACGATGCGCAGCCGTCGGGCGAGCCGGCTCGCCGGTGGTAGTGCGGGATCCGCTCGAGTGCGTAGTCGGCCGCCGTGCGCCGCACGGTGTTGCGCGCTCCGTCGAAGCGCTTCGTCTCGGAGTACACCCGCGGCGTCGCTTCGTCGGTGCGTACCGCCCAGGCGAAACAGACGGTCCCGGCCGGGGGGCCGCCGCCGTCGTGCGGCGCGTCGGCCACTCCGGTGTCGGCGACCGCGATCGATGCGCCGCTGCGCTCGAGCGCCCCGGTGGCCATCTCGCGCGCCACTTCCTCGCTGGTGAGGCCGAAGCGCTCGATCGTCTCGGGCGAAACGCCCAGGCAGTGCGTCTTCGCCTCGGGCGAATAGACGACGTAGCCGATCTTCAGCGCGCTGCCGGCGCCTTTCGCATCGGCCAGTCGGCCGGCGATCAGGCCGGCGGTGCACGACTCGGCGGTGACGACCGCGAGATCGTTCGCCTTCAGGTAATCGAGGAGCTTCTCGAGTGGCATGGCGAACCGGAAAAAAAGGGGTCGCGGGCGCGGAGCATTCGACGCGCCTGTGCGGCGCGCGTGCCGGATCCGAAAGGCTTCGAAAAACCTGCGCCGACCGGCCGACCCGCTGCCCCGCGCCGTCGAGTCGGTGCCGCCTTCGAACGCGCGGGAGCAGCCCGGAGTACGATCGAGTTGCCCGTGCGGCGCGTGCCGGGCAGGCTCGGCTCCCGCTCGCGGGGCGAAGCGCTGGCGACCGGCCACCCCTCGTGCACGAGGCGCCGGCGCCGGTATCATGAAGGGTTTTCGCGGATCATCTCTCGATGGACACTGCACTGCCTTCGGCGACGCTGATCGCGTGGCTGGGCTTTGCGCTCGGCGCCGTGTTCGGGTTCGTCGGCAACAAGACGAACTTCTGCACGATGGGCGCAGTCTCCGACATCGTGCACATGGGCGACTGGACCCGCATGCGCATGTGGGTGCTGGCGATCGCCGTGGCGATGCTCGGCGTCTGGGCGCTGCAGACGCAGGGCCTCATCGATACGCACAAGTCGCTCTACGCCAGTCCCAACCTGATGTGGCTGTCGAACCTCGTCGGCGGCCTGCTGTTCGGCATGGGGATGACGCTCGCATCCGGCTGCACGAGCAAGACGCTGATCCGCATCGGCGGGGGGAACCTGAAGTCGCTGGTCGTCTTCGTCGTGCTGGGGATTTCCGCCTACGTCACGCTCAAGGGCCTGTTCGGCGTCTGGCGCGTGAACACCTTCGACACGGTCTCCGTGCAACTGCCGACGACGCAGGAGCTGCCCACCCTCGTCGCCGCCGCCTGGGGGCTCGATGCGGCCTCGGTCGAGCGCTGGCTGCCCCCGCTGGTGGCCGCCGCGCTGCTCGTCTTCGTCTTCGTCGATCGCGAGGCGCGCCGGAGCACGACGCTGCTCGGCGGGATCGTCGTCGGTCTGACCATCGTCGGCGGCTGGTACGTCACCGGCCACCTGGCCTACGTGGCCGAGCACCCGGAGACGCTCGAGGAGGCGTTCGTCGCGACCAACGGAAACCGTCCCGAGTCGCTGTCGCTCGTCGCGCCCTTCGCCTACACGCTCGAGTTGCTGATGTTCTGGAGCGACGCGAGCAAGCACGTCACCTTCGGGATCGCGACCGCGCTCGGCATCGTCGCCGGGTCGCTCGCGTACGCGCTGCTCAGCCGAACCTATCGCGAGGAGAGCTTCCCCGATGCCGCCGATCTCAAGCGCCACGTGCTCGGCGCCACGCTGATGGGCTTCGGTGGAATCACCGCACTCGGCTGCACGATCGGCCAGGGGCTCACCGGCGTCTCCACGCTCGCGGTGGGCTCGGTCCTGACGTTCTTCTCGCTGGTGGCCGGTGCGGCGCTGATGATGAAGCTCGATTACTGGCGGCTGATGCGCGAAGCGCACGCATAGCGCACCGCAGGCGCGCGGGGTCGCGGCGGGCGTCGTGGGTTCGATGTGCGCGACGTTATAATATGAATCACATCCAGCCCCACCGGTCGATCCGAAACCGATGATCGCACTGCTCGAAGCGCACAAGGCCGGCCTTCTGCGCCGCGAGCACTGGCTTCCGAACATCGTCTCGGGCGCGATCGTCGGCGTCGTCGCGCTGCCGCTGGCGATGGCCTTCGCGATCGCCTCGGGCGCCAAGCCCGAGCAGGGCATCTACACGGCGATCGTCGCCGGGTTCCTCGTCTCGGTCCTTGGCGGCAGCCGCGTGCAGATCGCCGGACCGACCGGCGCCTTCATCGTGATCCTCGCGTCGATCACGGCGCGCTACGGCATCGACGGACTGCAGATCGCAACGCTCATGGCCGGCGGCATCCTGCTGGTGCTCGGGCTGGCCCGGATGGGCGCGATCATCAAGTTCATTCCCGATCCGGTGATCATCGGCTTCACCTCGGGCATCGGCGTCATCATCTTCGTCGGGCAGTGGAAGGACTTCTTCGGCCTGCCGCCGGTCGACGGCGAGCATTTCCACCAGAAGCTCTGGCAGCTGCTGCAGGCGTTCCCCGATCTGCACGTCGCGACGACGCTGCTGGCGATCGCCTCGCTCGGTCTCGTCGTGTTCGGCACCCGCATTCCGCGCCTGGAGCGCGTGCCCGGCCCGCTGCTCGCGCTCGTCTTCGCCTCCGCCGTGCAGGGGTTGTTCGGCTTCGAAGGCGTGGTGACGATCGGCAGCGCATTCGGCGGAATTCCGCTCGGATTGCCCGAGGTGCGGATGCCCGAGGTGAGCGTCGCGCGGCTGATCGAGCTGATCGGTCCGGCGTTCACGATCGCGATGCTCGGCGCCATCGAATCGCTGCTCTCGGCGGTGGTGGCCGACGGAATGGCCGGCACGCGGCACGATTCGAACCAGGAGCTCGTCGGACAGGGCATCGCCAACGTCGTCGCGCCGCTGTTCGGCGGTTTTGCCGCGACCGGCGCGATCGCGCGTACCGCGACCAACATCCGCAACGGCGGGACGAGCCCGATCGCGGGCATCGTGCACGCGCTCACGCTGCTGGCGATCGTGCTCGTGCTCGCGCCGCTGGCGGTGAGCGTTCCGCTTGCCGCGCTCGCGGCGATTCTCTTCGTCGTCGCGTGGAACATGAGCGAGGCGAAGCACTTCCTGAAGATGGTGCGCCGCGCACCGCGCGCCGACGTCGTGATCCTGCTCGTCACCTTCGGGCTCACCGTCTTCGCCGACCTGGTCGTCGCGGTGAACATCGGCGTGATCCTCGCCACGCTGCAGTTCATGCGCCGGATGGCCTCGAGCGTCGAGGTCCAGCAGGTCACGCAGCAGGAACTGCAGCAGGAATACGCGCACCGCGGCTTCAAGCGGCTGCCGCCCGGCGTGCTCGTCTATTCGATCGAGGGGCCGTTCTTCTTCGGCGCCGTCGAGAACTTCGAGCGCGCGCTCAAGTCGACGCGCACCGATCCGCGCGTGCTGATCCTGCGGCTCGGCTGGGTTCCGTTCATCGACGTGACCGGGCTGCAGACCCTCGAGGAGGTCGTCACCGACCTGGAGAAGCGCGGCGTGCGCGTGATGCTCACCGGGGCGAACCCTCGCGTGCAGGCCAAGCTCGAGCGCGCCGGCGTGCTCGATCTGGTCGGGCGAGAGAACCTGTTCGACGACCTCGCCCAGGCGATCGAGGCGTCGCGCGCATTCGCCGGCGACGATCCGGCGACGCTGACCGGGCACCAGACGGTGATGGGCGAGACGGTGCAGGCCGTGCTGCGCACCAGCCGGCAGTTCTTCTCGCGCCCGCCCGGGGACGCGGGCGGCGAGCCGTAGCGGCCGGCTAACGAACCTTCGGGTTCGTCACGCCCGGGTGCGTGCGGTACGTGACTCCGTGCTGCGCGAGGTAATCGCGGATCAGCTGGCGAACCACCTGCGAAGGCGTCAGGTCCTGTCGCGCGCAAAGCGCCTCGAAGGCCTTCTTCTTCGCCGGGTCGATCAGCACCGTCAGGCGGGCGGTCTTGCGTTCCATGTCGTCCGGCCGTAATGATCATGCAATTCTAATCGGATGTGCGCAACGGTTGCGCCTGCGCCGTGCGGGCGCGAACATCGCACGATGAAGGTCACGAGGCGGCTGAGGATCTCCGGGATGGTGCAGGGCGTCGGTTTCCGCGCGTGCCTCGCCGACGAAGCGCGACTGCGCGGAATCAGCGGCTGGGTGCGCAACCGTCGCGACGGCAGTGTCGAGGCGCTCGTGCACGGCGAGGCCGATGCGGTCGACGCG
This sequence comes from Burkholderiaceae bacterium, assembly GCA_036675585.1. Classification (GTDB taxonomy): domain Bacteria; phylum Pseudomonadota; class Gammaproteobacteria; order Burkholderiales; family Burkholderiaceae_E; genus Zeimonas. The sequence continues at coordinate 9,678 of JAKFES010000054.1, read as the reverse complement.
CTGGTCGCGTGGTCGCGGCGCGGTCCACGTGCCGCGCGCGTCGATCGCGTGACGGTCGACGACGGCGCGCACGCGCTCGCCGACCTGCCGGCGCATTTCGAGCAGCGCCCCACTGCCTGAAGCGGCGTGCGGCCGCCGCCGCGGGTCTGGCTCGGATCTGCTTCATCCGCCGGCCGGCGGCGGCTTCGGTGCTTCGAGCGCCGCCGCAATCGCATCGTCGACGCGCTCGAGCCAGACGAACTCGAGCTTGTCGCGTGCATCGGCGGGAATGTCGTCGAAATCGCGCCGGTTGCGCGCGGGCAGCATCACGCGCGCGATCCCGGCCGCGGCGGCGGCGACGACTTTCTCCTTGATGCCGCCCACCGGCAGCACGAGCCCGCGCAGGCTGATCTCGCCGGTCATCGCCGTGTCGTTGCGCACGGTGCGCCCGGTGAGCAGCGAGACCAGCGCGGTGAACAGGGCGACGCCGGCGCTCGGTCCGTCTTTCGGCGTGGCGCCGGCCGGCACGTGCACGTGGATGTCGATCTTGCCCAGCCGCTCCTCGTCGATGCCCAGGTCGCGTGCGCGGTGCTTGACGATGCTCAGCGCCGCCTGCGCGCTCTCGCGCATCACGTCGCCGAGCTGCCCGGTGAGGATCAGGCTGCCCTTGCCCGGCGCGCTCGTCGCCTCGATGAACAGGATGTCTCCGCCGACCGGCGTCCAGGCGAGACCGGTCGCCACGCCCGGCGTGCTGGTGCGCATCGCGACTTCGTTCTCGAAGCGCGGTGCGCCGAGGATCTCGACGAGGTCGTCGACGCCGATCCGCATTTCGGTGGCCGAGCCTTCGGCGATGCGGACCGCCGCATGGCGCAGTACGCGGCCGATCTCGCGCTCCAGGCTGCGCACGCCCGCCTCGCGCGTGTAGTCGCGGATGATCCGGTGCAGCGCCTCGTCGTCGAGCGCGACCTGCTCGGGCCGCAAGCCGTTCGCTTCGAGTTGCCGGCCGATCAGGTAGCGTCGGGCGATCTCGAACTTCTCGTTCTCGGTGTAGCCGGCGAGCGCGATGATCTCCATCCGGTCGCGCAACGGCCCGGGAACCGTCTCGAGCAGGTTCGCGGTGGCGATGAAGACGACGCGGCTCAGGTCGAAGGGAACGCCGAGGTAGTTGTCGCGGAACGTCGCGTTCTGCTCCGGATCGAGCACCTCGAGCATCGCCGCCGACGGGTCGCCCTGGATGCCGCGGCCCATCTTGTCGATTTCGTCGAGCATCATCACGCAGTCGCGCGCCTTCGCCTTGCGGATCGCCTGGACGATGTTGCCCGGCATGGCGCCGATGTACGTGCGTCGATGGCCGCGGATCTCGGCCTCGTCGTGCACGCCCCCCAGGCTCACGCGAACGAACGGCCGGTGCATCGCGCGCGCGATCGACTGCCCGAGCGAGGTCTTGCCGACGCCCGGCGGTCCGACGAAGCACAGGATCGGCGCCTTGCCGCGCGGCGCCAGCTTGCGCACCGCGAGGAACTCGACGATGCGTTGCTTGATCTTCTCGAGGCCGAAATGATCTTCGTCGAGGATGCGCCGTGCTTCGCCGATGTCGATCGCCCTTTGCTCGGGCTCGGCCCACGGCAGTTCGATCAGCCAGTCGAGATAGCTGCGCACCATCCCGGCTTCGGGCGCGCCTTCGGGCATCCGCTCGTAGCGGCGCAACTCCTTGTGCGCGATCTCGGCGACCTCCTCGGGCATGCGCGCCTTCGCGATCGACTCGCCGAGCTCGGCGACTTCGTTCGACTTGCCGTCGCCCTCGCCGAGCTCGCGCTGGATCGCGGCCATCTGCTCGCGCAGGATCGCTTCGCGCTGGCGCTCGTCGAACGACGCCTTCGTGCGTTTTCCGATCTCCTGCGTCAGCCGCATCACCTCGATGCGCTGCGCGAGAAAGCGCGACACCTTGTCGATGCGCGCGCGCAGGTCGATCGTCTCGAGGAGTTCCTGCTTGTCGTCGCGGCTCACGTCGAGATAGGCGGCGACCAGGTCGGCCAGCGCGCCGGGCAGGCGCGTCGACTGCACCGCGGCGAGCAGCTCCTGCGGCACCTGCGGAAGCAGCTCCAGCGCCTCGAGCGACTGCTGCTTCAGGTGCAGCAGCCTCGCCTCGATCTCGGGGCTCTGTTCGTCGGGGTCCTCGATCGGCACGACGCGCGCGGCGAGGAACGGCCGCTCGCGAACGAACTCGGCGATGCGGAAGCGGTGCAGGCCCTGCACGACGATGTGGTGGCCGCCATCGGGCATGTTCACATAGCGCAGGATGTTCGCGACCGTGCCGGTGCGGTGCATGTCGATCGCACCCGGCTCGGCCGTCCCGGCTTCGCGCTGCATCAGGATGCCGATCTGCCGTTCCTCGCGCAGCGCCTGCTGCGCGGCGAGGATCGACGCTTCGCGGCCGATCGCGATCGGGAAGACCGTTCCGGGAAAGAGAACGGTGTCGCGCACCGGCACGATGATCAGCGCGTCGGCGGGAACGGACACGGCGGACGCGCCCGGGGTCGAGCCCGGGTGGGCCGGCGCCGTCTGCGCTTCGCCGCCCGACGGGTCGCGCGCTTCGCCTTCGCGCGGCAGCGACGTCTCGGAGTCGTTCATGGCGTTTTCCGCAGGCTGATGACGAGGCAGCCGTTCGACGTGCTCAGGCGCGCGGCGTCGTAGTGGCCGGGCGGCAGCGGGATGCGCCGCTCGAAGCGACCTTGCGGCAGTTCGAGCCGGTGGATGACGGCGGTGCGCAGCTGCGGCGGCACGACTCTTCTTCCGCTGACGACGAGCGCGGCGCCGTCGAGCACCGCCTGCACGTCGCCGGCGTCGACGCCGGGCAGCGCGACGAGGATCAGCACTTCGCGATCGAGCTCGAGGACGTCGACCGGCGGCTCCCAGGCGAGCGAGCGCGACTGGCGCGGCTGGAAGAACTGCCGATGCAGGCGTTCGGCGCGGGTGAGGGCGGCCAGCGCGTCGGCCCACATCCAGTCGGGGGAATCGTCTCGTCGCATTCAAGCCGCTCCGGTTGCATCTGCCCGCTCGACAGTCATGGTATCGAATCGCTGCGCCAAGACCCTTGGGGTGGCGTCGTCAATCGCGCCGCGCTATCGTGCACGCGGTCCGATACGAAGGGAGGGGGCGTCATGGGCATTACCCGATCGCTGCAATCTCGTGCGCTTCCTCGCTCGGCGCTCGCCTTCGTCGCCCTCGCGCTCGCCGGCGCGTTCGCGACGGCGCCCGTCGCTGCAGCGGCGCAGGACAAGCCGATCCGGCTCGGTGCGATCTACATCCTGTCGGGCAGCGCGGCCACCTACGGCGAGTTCGCGCGCCAGGGCATCGAGCTCGCCGTCGACGAGATCAACCGCGGCGGCGGCATCCTCGGGCGGCAAGTCGCTTTCTCGCTCGAGGACGGACAGGGCAAGGTCGACGTGGCGATCCAGGCGGCGCGCAAGCTCGTCTTCCAGAGCGGTGCCGATGCGCTGATGGGACTCGACAGCTCCGGAGTCGCCAACGGGCTCACCCCGATCGTTCCGGAGTTGCGCAAGCCGTTCGTGATCACGCATGCCGCATCGCCCGACGTCACCGGAAAGCTGTGCAACGCGTACACGTACCGGATCAGCGTGAACATCAACCAGCACATGTCGGCGGCGGCGCAGATCGCGGCCGACGGGCCGGCCCGTCGCTGGACGACGATCGGACCCGACTACGCATTCGGCCACCAGTCCTGGGAGTATTTCCAGCAGTACCTGAAGCAGCACAAGCCCGATGCGCAGTTCATGAAGGAAACCGCGTTTCCGCGTTTCGGCGCGGAGGATTTCGTCCCGTTCATCCAGAGCGTGATGCAGAGCAAGCCCGAGGGCGTGCTGATCTCGCTGTGGGGCGGCGACCTGGTCAATTTCGTGCGCCAGGCGAAGAACCTCGGCTTCTTCGACCAGAAATACGAGATCCTGCTCACGCTCGGCGCGGCGACCGAAGTGCTCTCCGCGCTCGGCGAGCAGATGCCGCAGGGCGTGTGGGCCGGAACACGCTACTGGTACGACGCGCACGACAACGCGGTGAACCGGTCGTTCGTGAAGTCGTACATCGAGCGCTACAAGGTTCCGCCGAGCTACAACGCCGAAGGCGCGTACGCGGCGGTCTACCTGTACAAGGCCGCGATGGAGAAAGCCGGGAGCGCCGACGGCGAGGCGGTGGCCAGGGCGCTGGCCGGCGCATCGTTCGACGCGCCGAACGGACGCGTGACGATCCGCCCGGGAGATCATCAGGCGGTGGTCGGCCCCACGTGGGGCAAGCTGGGCAAATTCGATTCGACCTACCGGATTCGTACGCTCGAGTCGATGCGCACGTTCAAGGGCGAGGACGTCACGCCGCCCGTCGGCGAGACCGGCTGCAATCTCTGAACGCCGGCGCCCCTCGCCGTCGCGCTCGCTGACGCTCCGTTCCCGTTCTCGATGCACGGAGCGTTCGCGGCGCTGCTGAACAGCCTGGAGATCGGGCTGCTGCTGTTCGTCATCGCCGTTGGCCTGAACATCGTCTTCGGCGTACTGAACGTCATCAATTTCGCGCACGGCGGGTTGTACATGCTGGGCGCGTATCTCACGCACACGCTGGTCACGCACGCCGGGCTCTCGTTCTGGCCCGCACTCGTGCTGGCGCCCTTCGGCGTGGCGCTGATCGCGATCGCGATCGAGCGCTTCGCGCTGCGGCGCGTGTACGGGCGCGACGTGGCCGACAGCCTGCTGCTCACCTTCGCGCTGCTGCTCGTCATCGACGATGCGGTGCGCGTCGTCTGGGGTTCGGGCATCCACGTCGTGCAGCCGCCGCAGGCGCTGCGCGGCACGGTCGACGTGTTCGGCGCCACCTATCCGGCCTACAGTTTCTTCGTCATGGCGGCGGCGCTGGTCGCGATGCTCGCGCTGTGGCTGTTCTTCGTGCGCACGCGTGCCGGCCGGATCGTGCGGGCGGCGGCGATCGACCGGCGAATGGCCGAGACCCTCGGCATCGACGTGCCGCGCGTCGTCACCGGCGTGTTCGCGCTCGGCGCCTGGATGGCGGGTGCCGCCGGCGTCGTCGCCGCGCCGATGCGTGCGATCTCGCCCGGGATGGGCGACCGCATCATCATCGATTCGTTCATCGTCGTCGTCATCGGCGGGCTCGGCAGCTTTCCGGGCACGCTGCTCGGCGCCCTCGTTCTCGGCGCGATCTACGGCTTCGGCGGGCGTTACCTGCCGCAGGTCAACCTGGTGCTGCCGTACCTCGGCATGGCGCTCGTGCTGTTGCTGCGACCGCACGGCCTGATGGGACGCCGGGCCGCCTGATGCGAACGGGCCTCGTCGCGGCCTCGCTCGTCGTGCTCGTGGCGGCGCTGTTCTGGCTGCCGGTGTACGCGCCGTACTTCTACCTGTTCGTGGCCACGCGCATCCTGCTGATGGGGCTGTTCGCGGCGAGCTTCAACCTGCTGTTCGGCTTCGGCGGAATGCTGTCCTTCGGCCACGCCGCGTTCTTCGGAGCCGGCGCGTACGTCTCGGCGCTCGCCCTGCTGCATTCGGGCTGGCCGCTGATCGCGGTGCTCGTCGCCGCGATGATCGTCTGTGCGCTGCTCGCCTGCGTGATCGGTGCGTTCTGCGTGCGCCTCGACGAAGTCTATTTCGCGATGCTCACGCTCGCGTTCGGCATGATGGTGTACGCCATCGTCCATCAGTGGCGCAGCGTCACCAACGGCAGCGACGGCATCGCCGGCTTTCCGCTCGGTCGGCTCGGGCTGGGCATCGACCTGCAGTTGGCCGATCCGGCCGTCTACTACCGCGTCGTGCTCGTCGTCGTCGTGCTCGCCGCGGCGGTGCTGTACCGGATCACGCGCTCGCCGTTCGGGCTGGTGCTCGCCGCGATCCGCCAGAACGCGGAACGCGTCGCGTTCTGCGGCGTCGACGTGCGTCGGCACCGGCTGATCGCGTTCGTTCTCGCCGGTGTGTTCGCGGGCCTGGCCGGTGCGCTGTTCGCGCCGTTCAACCGCGTGGCCAATCCGGACATGGTGCACTGGACCCAGTCGGCGCAACCGGTGCTGATGACGATTCTCGGCGGTGCCGGCTATTTCCTCGGTCCGTTCGCCGGCGCGGCGATCTTCGTGCTGCTCGAGACCTGGATCACGACCTGGACCGATCACTGGATGCTGTTCCTGGGCATCGTGCTCGCGGTCCTCGTCCTCTTCTTTCGCCGCGGAATCCTCGGCACCGCACTCGACCGGATCGGGGGGCGCAGTTGAGCGCCCCGGTGCTGTCGGTGCGCAACCTCTCGAAGCGCTTCGGCGGCGTGCGCGCCGTCGACGACGTGAGCCTCGACGTGCAGGCGCGCGAAACGGTGGCGTTGATCGGGCCCAACGGCGCCGGCAAGACGACGTTCTACAACCTGCTGTCGGGGCGCATGCAGCCGACGCAGGGAACGATCGTCTTCGAGGGTCGCGACGTGACCGGGTTGTCGCCGCACCGCATCAGCCGGCTCGGCATCTCGCGCTCGTTCCAGATCACCAACGTCTTCCCGGAACTCACGCTCGCGCAGAACGTCGAAGTCGCGCTGACCGCGCTGCACGGAAAGTCTTTCTCGCTGTTCGCATCGGCCGCGTCCGATCGCGCGCTGCACGAAGAGGCGCTCGCGCTGCTCGGGCGACTCGGTCTCGCGCCTCTGGCCGCGACGCGCGCGGGTGTGCTGAGCTACGGCGACAAGCGCCTGCTCGAGATCGCGATCGTGCTCGCCACGCGTCCGCGTCTGGTTCTGCTCGACGAACCGACCGCCGGCATGACGCCCGAGGAGACGCGCGCGGTGACGCGGCTCGTGCGCGAACTCGCCGAATCGACGAAACAGACGTTCCTGATCACCGAACACGACATGGAGGTGGTTTTCGGCCTGGCCGACCGGATCGTCGTCCTGCATCGCGGCCGCGTGCTGGCGCAGGGCAGCGCCGACGAGATCCGCAACAGCCGCGAGGTGCGCGAGGCATATCTCGGCGAGCCCGACGAATGATGCTGGTCGTCGACGACATCCACACGTATTACGGCGAAAGCCATGCGCTGCAGGGCGTGAGCCTGCGCGTCGAGGCCGGTGAGGTCGTCTGCCTGCTCGGGCGCAACGGCGCGGGCAAGACGACGACGCTCGCCAGCATCATGGGGCTCGTTGCGCCGCGCAGCGGCATCGTGCGCTTCGACGGCGAGGAGATCCAGGGCCGCCCGGCGCACTCGATCGCCCGCCGCGGGGTGGGCCTCGTTCCCGAGGACCGCAGGATCTTCGCCGGGCTCAGCGTGGCCGAGAACCTGGAAGTCGCGGCGCCCGCGCGCATCGAGCGCGAACGGCGCTGGCCGATCGCGCGCCTGTTCGACGAATTCCCGATGCTCGCCGAGGTGCGCGACCAGGACGGCGCAACGCTGTCGGGCGGCCAGCAGCAGATGCTCGCGATCGCGCGCGCGCTGGCCGGCGAACCGCGGCTGCTCCTGCTCGACGAACCGAACGAGGGGCTCGCTCCGGTCATCGTCCGCCAGATCGGCGCGATGATCGATCGCCTCGCCGAGACGACGACGGTCGTATTCACCGACCAGAACGTTCGCTTCGCGCTGCGCCACGCGCAGCGCGGCTACATCCTGCAGAAAGGACGCGTCGTCTACGAGGGCAGCACGCAGCGCATCGCCGGCGATCCGGAAGTGCAGCGGTACCTGGCGCCCGCGTGAGTTCGCCGACGGGGCCGGGCCGCGCGGCCGGATCGGCTACAGTCGACCCTCGGAGAAACCGATCATGTCCGACGACATCGCCACCCTGCGCCGCATCCTGAAGAACTGCCGTACGATCGCCGTCGTCGGCCTGTCGGCCGAATGGCACCGGCCGAGCTTTTTCGCGGCGAAGTACATGCAGGAACACGGCTACCGGATCGTTCCGGTCAATCCGCGCTACGAAACGGTGCTCGGCGAGCGCTGCTACCGGTCGCTGCGCGACATTCCCCATCCGGTCGACCTGGTCGACGTGTTCCGGCGCACCGCCGACGTCGTTCCGATCGCCGAAGACGCCGTTGCGATCGGCGCCCAATGCCTGTGGCAGCAAATCGGCGTGCGCAACGCCGAAGCCGATGCACTCGTGCGCGCCGCCGGGCTCGACTCGGTGATGGACCGTTGCGTGAAGATCGAGCACGCCCGACTGTTCGGCGGGCTGCACTGGGCCGGCGTCAACACGCGCGTGATCTCGGCGCGCCGTCCGGTCTGAGGGGTTGCACGATGGCCGACCACCAATTCCGCCCCGAAACGCTCGCGATCCACGCCGGGCAGATCCCCGACGCCGCGACCGGGTCGCGCGCATTGCCGATCTACCAGACGACGAGCTACGTGTTCGACAGCGCCGACCATGCGGCGTCGCTGTTCAACCTGCAGACGTTCGGCAACGTCTATTCGAGGCTGTCCAATCCGACGGTCGCCGCGCTCGAGGAGCGCGTGGCCGCGCTCGAAGGCGGGCGCGCGGCGGTGGCGAGCGCAAGCGGAATGGCGGCCGAAGCGATGGCGCTGACGACGATCCTGCAGCAGGGCGATCACGTCGTCGCGGCCAGCGCGTTGTACGGCGGGACGATCACGATGCTGTCGGTCAACCTGCGCCGCTTCGGCATCGAGACCAGCTTCGTCGACCCGACCCAGCCCGAGGCCTTCGCCGCGGCGATGCAACCCAATACGCGGGCGGTGTTCGCCGAAACGCTCGGCAACCCGAGCCTGCAGGTGCTCGACATCGCCGCCGTGGCCGAGGTGGCGCACGCACACGGCGTTCCGCTCGTCGTCGACAACACGGTGCCCAGCCCGTTCCTGTGCACACCGGTCGCGTTCGGCGCCGACCTGGTCGTGCACGCCGCGACCAAGTATCTCGGCGGGCACGGAACGACGCTCGCCGGGATCGTCGTCGAAAGCGGGAAGTTCCCGTGGGACAACGGGAAGTTCCCCGCGATGACCGAGCCTTCGCCCGGCTATCACGGCGTGCGCTTCTACGAGACCTTCGGCGATTTCGGCTTCACGATGCGCGCGCGCATGGAATCGTTGCGCGTGTTCGGCGCCTCGCTCGCGCCGGCGAGCGCGTGGCAGATCCTGCAGGGCGTCGAGACGCTGCCGGTGCGCATGGAACGCCATTGCGCGAACGCGTTGCGGGTCGCCGAGTACCTGAAGGGGCATCCGCGCGTGAGCTGGGTGTCGTACCCGGGCCTGCCCGAGCATCCGCAGTACGAGCTGGTCCGCCGGCAGATGCGCACGATCGACGGCCGGCCCGGCGCATCGGGCCTGCTCGCCTTCGGCGTGAAGGGCGGCGTAGAGGCGGGCGTGAAGTTCATCGAGTCGGCGCAGTTCATGAGCCATCTGGCGAACATCGGCGACACGCGAACGCTGATCATCCATCCCGCGTCGACCACGCACCGCCAGCTCGACGAAGCGCAGCAGCGCGCCGCGGGCGTGCTGCCCGACATGGTTCGCGTGTCGGTCGGCCTCGAGCACATCGACGACATCCTGTGGGACATCGACCAGGCGCTCGAGCGAAGCGCGCGGCCGTGAGCTAGGGTCTGTTCACACTACGATCGTCCCCGCGCCGGGGCCTGCCGAGCCGCCAAACGAGGCGCCGGCGACGCGCGTGGTGGTTCCACGCAAGGAGCCGGCAACGAAGTGTGGCGGCTCGGCA
>JAKFES010000163.1:0-3678 GCA_036675585.1 Burkholderiaceae bacterium | reverse complement strand
GCCGTCGCGCCGGCGGGCGTCCGGGTTGCCGGCGCCACGCGCGCGGGCGTCCTGCTCACGCTCGCGTTCGCCGCGGCGGCGCAGGCGATCGAGCCGCTGCCCGCCGACCCGTCCGACACGATCACCCGGGCAATCGAGCGTCGCCCGCCGGCGCGGGCACCGTCCGCCGCGGCGCGCGTCGACGAGACGAGCCTGACGGTGTCCGACCTCGACCGACTCGCCGGCGAATCGCGCGCGCGCTGGGCGGCGAGCCGCCACGGCCCGATGCTGATGCGCATCCTGCCCGAACGCGTGCAGCCTTCGCAGTTGCCCGATGCGGGGTCGCGCGGCGCACGGCTCACCGCGCTCTATTGCGTGCAGTGCCACCATCTTCCGGTGCCGGCGATGCACGATGCCGCGAGTTGGCCGGCGATCGTGCGCCGGATGGTTCCGCGAATGGAGGGCCGCGGCAATCTGGGCCCGCTGATGGCCGACCTGATGCGCGCGCCGGGCGCCGGCGAGCGCGCGCTCGCCGCGCCCGACGCCGAAGAGGCGCGCGAGATCGTCGCGTACCTGCGCCGCCATGCGCAGCGCGGACTCGATCCCGACGCGCGTCCGGCGCTGGCCGAGGCGCTCGGCCACGGTTCCGGGCGCACGTTCGCCGACGCGTGCAGCCAGTGCCACGTGCTACCCGACCCCGCGCAGCACACCGCGGACGAATGGCCGCGCGTGGTCGAGCGGATGCAGCGCAACCTGCAGTGGATGAACCGGGTCGTCGGCGGGCGGCCGGACGCGCGCGAGCCGCAGTTGTCGGTCCCCGAGATCGTCGGGTTCCTGCAGCGCCATGCGCGTCGCTGACTCGCGCCGTTCGCCATGCTGAAATGGCTGCTCGTCATCGTCGTCGCGCTCGTGCTGTTCTCCGGGCTGATGCCGGTGCTGCGCCGCTTCGGCATCGGCCGGCTGCCGGGCGACTTCGATTTCCGCGCCTTCGGCCGCGACTGGTCGATTCCGATCACGTCGACCGTGCTGCTGTCGCTGCTCGCCGCGCTGATCGCGCGCCTGCTGTGAGCCCCCGCCGCTAGCGGCGGATTCCCCCCGCCGCTAGCGGCGGATTCCCAACGCCGCGGCGATCGCCGCGGCGCGCGCTTCATGGATCGCTTCGCGGATCTTCGTCGGGGCGGCCTCATGTCCGCGAGCGATCGCACCGGTGTCCACCGAGCGGAACGCGCGCGCCGCCTCGCGCAGGCGGTCCGCCTGCGGATAGGGGCGCGATTCGAGCCCGAGCCGGCCGCGGTAATCCGCTTCGCACGCCGCGAGCACCGCTTCGAATCGTGCCGGCTTTCGCGCGACGTCGGTTCGTTCGAGCAGCTTCGCGATCGTGCCCGCGCGCAGCTCGAGCGCCCGGTGCACGATGCCGTGCTCGCGCGCGACGAGGCGCGCGAGGTCGCGGCATTCGCCCGGTACGCGCAGCCGCTCGCACAGCGCGTCGACCAGCTGCACCGAGCGCTGCTCGTGCGCGATGTGCCGGGGCCATTCGGCGGGTGGCGTCGTTCCCTTTCCGAGGTCGTGCGTGAGCGCGGCAAAGCGTACCGGCAGCGGCGCCTGCGTCGCCGCCGCATGATCGACGACCATCATCACGTGCACGCCGGTGTCGATTTCGGGATGGTGTTCGGCGCTCTGCGGGACGCCCCACAGCCGATCGAGCTCGGGAACGACTCGCGCGAGCGCGCCGCACTCGCGCAGGACCGCGAACATCCGCGACGGGCGGCGCTCCATCAGCCCGCGCGAAAGCTCCTGCCAGACGCGCTCGGCGACGAGCGCGTCGACTTCGCCGCCGTCGACCATCGTACGCATCAGCGCCATCGTCTCCGCGGCGACGGCGAACGTCTCGAAGCGGGCGGCGAAGCGCGCGACGCGCAGGATCCGCACCGGATCCTCGTGGAACGATGCGCTCACGTGCCGCAGGACGCCGGCGCGCAGGTCGGCGAGTCCGCCGTGCGGGTCGACCAGGTCGCCGTCCTCGCCGATCGCCATCGCGTTGATCGTGAGGTCGCGTCGAAGCAGGTCGTCCTCGAGCGTCACGTCGGGCGCGTAGTGCACCTCGAAGCCGCGGTAGCCGGGCCCGGTCTTTCGTTCGGTTCGCGCGAGCGCGTATTCCTCGTGCGTCCGCGGGTGCAGGAAAACCGGGAAATCACGGCCGACCGGGCGAAAGCCGCGCTCGACGAGCATCCGCGGTGTCGCGCCGACGACGACCCAGTCGTGGTCGCGCACAGCGAGACCGAGCAGTTCGTCGCGCACCGAACCGCCGACGCGATAGATCTTCATCGCGATCAGCGCCGCGCGCGCCGGCGTTCCTCGCCCAGGCGCATCACGCGCTCGTGCAGGTACAGCGGAGCGACCGCGTCGAGCGGCGTCGGGACGACGCCCAGTTCGGGGGCGATCGGCGCGCTCGCGACATTGTCGATCGACATCGAATCGAAGTTGTCGCGCGACATCAGCTTCGGGCCGGGCAGCATCTCGAGCACCAGCGCCTGCAGGCGCCCGAGCGTGTCGGGCAGCGCGATGACCGGGCGCGGATGGCCGGACAGCTGTCCGGCGAAGCGGATCAGCTCGCGCAGCGTGTAGATCTCGGGACCGGCGATCTCGTAGCACCGGCCGAAGGTCGCCGGGGTGTCGAGCGCGTTCACGATCGCCGACGCGACGTCGCCGACGAACACCGGCTGGAAGCGCGCCTCCGCGCGGCCGACCGGAAAGACCGGCAGCCATTTTTGCAGCGCGGCGAAGCGGTTCAGGAAGGCGTCGCCGGGCCCGAAGACGACCGAAGGCCGGAACACGGTCGATTGCAGCTCGCGCGCCTCGCGCACGATGCGCTCGCCCGCGGCTTTCGAGCGCAGGTACATCGACGGCAGCGATCGCTCGCCGTCGTCGAGCACGCCGAGCGCCGAGATGTGCAGCACACGCCGCACGCCGTTCTCGCGTGCGAGCGCGACCACGCGGGCGGGCAGGTCGACGTGCGCGCGCTGGAAGCCCGCCCCCCACGGCGATCCCCGCCCCCCGTGCAGCACGCCGATCGTGTTGACGACCGCGTCGGCCGCGCGCATCAGCGAGGCGAGTCGGGCGTCGTCGTGCACGTCGGCCTGCACGACGTGCACCGTCGGCAGCGTCAGCAGCGCGCGCGCGCGCTCCTCGTTGCGCGTCGGCACGACGACGCGGCGCGCATCGGCGGCCAGGCGCGCGGCGATGCGGCTGCCGATGAAGCCGCTTCCCCCGAGCAGGAGAACGCTGCCGTGGCGCATCGGCTCAGGGTACGTCGGTGCCCGCTTCGGGCCGTGGAGAAACGAGCCCGAGCCGGGCCTTCAGCGACTGCGGTTGCCCGGAGAACAGCGCCGCGTAGTACACGGCGTTGGTCAGCACCTTCTTGACGTAGTCGCGCGTTTCGTTGAACGGGATGATTTCGGCGAAGATCGCGCCCTCGACCGGGCCGGACAGCGCCGATCGCCAGTTGCGCGAGCGGCGCGGACCGGCGTTGTAGGGGGCCGAAGCGAGCAGCGGAGAACCTTCGAGGTCGTCGAGCACCGTGCGCAGGTAGAACGTTCCGAAACGCAGGTTCGTGTCGAGATCGTGCAGGCTCTCGACGCGGAAATCGCGTTCGCCGAGCTTCTTCGCGATCCAGCGCGCCGTGGCCGGCATGATCTGCAT
>JAKFES010000095.1:0-22708 GCA_036675585.1 Burkholderiaceae bacterium | reverse complement strand
TGTGTCCTCGATTTCCTTCGCGGCCGTCTCGGCATCGACGAGTTCCGGGTAGACGCGGCCCACCATGAGTCCGAACCCGACGCTCGTGCGCACGTAGCGTACTTGCCGCGGCTCGAGCGCAAACGTCAGCTTCTTCTCGACTTCCGTCGTCGTGGCCACTTCGACAGGACCGGGGGCCTGATCAACGAAAAAAAAGCCGCCCGGTTTCGAATCTCCCACCACCGTTCCATTCAGGACGATCGACGGCTGCACTGCAGCTCCCAGCATGCTGTTGCTGCGGTAGAAATAGACGCGCCCCTTGTCGGCGGCGAGAACGGGGATCGCGTCCTTGACTTCGGCCATCTTGGGCCCGCTTGCGCAGGCGCCGAGCAGCAGCGCGGTCGCCGCGACAACGGCAAAACGCTGGAGTTTCATCGTCTGTTCCCTGTTTGCTCGAACTGCAACGAAACCGGCCGCGACAGCGGAGAGAATGCTTTCTCGACCGGTAGATAAAAGCCGACGATGCTGTTCCCGCGCAGCACCGGATATGCCTCGTGCATGTGCGCGCCCTCGACAGTGAGCACCCTGTTCAGGGGTTTGAAGACCTGCCCTTGGGGCACGCGCCCGAACTCGACGAGCACAGTGCCTGCGGCGAGCTGGCGCTCGTAGCCGGAGTCAAGAACGACCGCGGCCGCTGAACCGAGCTGCAACGTCTGTGAGGATTTCGAGGCGGAGAGAGCAACCGGATCGCGTACCACCTCGCTCGCGCATCCCCCGATGCCCGATAGCCAGGCCGCCGCCCATATTGCCGCCACGAGACGTGCGTCCATCTTCGTTCGTTCGCCTTTGCGGGTCGTGTTCGAATCGGATGCAAATGATAGACGCCGCAAGCACGCCAGAGCGTGGCGTGACCGAAGAAGCGACAGACGGTTCGTTAACGGCTCATGAGCGGATGCAATCCGACGTTCCGCACACGAGGCAAGCCTGCGAGGCGACGCGCCTGCATGCATCCTTCAACGGCCGGATGCAGGGTGCGAGAAGCGGGTCAAAGCGTCCCGAGCGCGGCGATCAACTCGCGTTGCGAGCGGCATGACGTCTTGCCGAAAAGCGAGCTCATCTGCGAGCGCACGGTCGTCACGGAAGAGCCACGACGCGAGGCGATGTGCTTGGGTGCGACGCCCTGCAACAGCAACGCGAGCACTTCGGCTTCCGCACCGGTCAAGCCGAAACGGGTGCGCAGCGTGTCCACGCGCGCCTGCACCGATCGAAAGGGCCAACTCGAACACGACGAGCAGCAGCCGTCGCTCAAGCGCATCGCGACTGCGCGAGAGCACACCGCACGGCAGGATGTGCGCCCTCCAGGAGCCAACCGCGCTGCCCGGCAGGAGGGCCGTGGCCGCGACCTTCGTGCAGGCAACCCGCTGCATCGTGTTGCGCCACGCCGAGTCGGATTCCGGGCGCGCGAGACGGATCACGGTGTGGGCGAAGCTCGCGCCGAGGTCACGCAGCACCTCGCCGCAGGCGAGGTTCGATTCGAGCAGACGTCCGTGGTCGTCCATGAGAAGCGCGGCCATCGGCAGCGAGCGCAGGATCGTCTGCGCATCCAGCGACCCGAGTGACTGGAATTCCATGCGCGTCTTCAGGTATGCGGCGCGCTTGAAGTGCGGCACCAGGCGACGCAGCGTCTGCGCGGTCCAGTCTTCGTAGGCCGGCGTGCCGACCGGGCGGAAGTTCGCCACCAGCGTCGATGTGCCGTCGCCACCGTCCATGTGCACGCCGATGCACCAGCGCAGGCCGGCGGGAAGGAAGAAGTCCTGGTAGTACTCGTTGCGCGAGACGAATCGGTCGTCGAAGAACTCGTGGCATCGACCGACCGTATCGGGCGGACGCTTCATGATTTCCGCGCGCCGCGGATCGATCTTCGCGTAATAGGCGATGAACGCCTCGTTGTCCTTTGCCTGCAGCTCTTCCGAGACCTGCGAATCGATCACTTGCCCGGTGGCCTGGTGCCAGGTGTAGAGCTGGGCTGCACCGCCGTTCAGGCACTGCGCGAGACTGCGGAGCGCACGCGGCATCACCGATGGGTCCAGGGCCGATTCGTAGAGGTCGCCGACCAGCGCGAGCAGCTGATCGGTGTCGGGTCCGGTGTCCGCCATGTCCGCTCCTCGTCGGGAGGCCGCGAGCGAGAACCGACGACGGACGCAGGCGGACGGCGGTGCCCCCGAAGCCCGCCCGCTCGGGAAGAGGAAGGGCGGGATCTCCAGCGCCTCTGTGGACGCGCCTCTGGGCGACGAACCGATGCGCAAGCGTCGGCGAGCCGTGCGTGTCGCCGCGTCGAGGAAATGTAGAACGGGAACTCTTCGATGTGGCGTAAATCCGTGTCCCGGGATGTCCCATTCACCGAAGCGCACGCATACGCGATCGCGCAACGCCGCTGCGCTTCCGGACTTCGCCACCCGACCGCGACGGCAGGGGGCGACGCAGGCGATCGCGTGTGGGTCGCGCCGATTGGCTCCCGGCCGGGCATCCGATCGGGTGCTGCCGCATCCGGAACGCCCGGGCTGCCCGCTGAAAACCCTGATCTTGCAATAGGTTTATTAAATATATATGTTTACAGCCCTCGTGGACTTTCACTGACCGCGTTCTCGTTCGGAGTCGTTGTATGCCGCAGCGTTCCACGGATCTCCTGATTTCGGTGCTTGCCAGCGTGGTCAGCATCCTGCTGTCGTGGCCCTACTGGCGCGACTTCGAATTCTGGCCCGAGTCGCAGCTGGCCTGGTACGCGTATTTCGCGCTCGGCTTCGTACTCGCGGTCTACGTCTTCCAGGTCTTTATCCACGCTTTGCGCGAGCTCTTCGAGCACGAGGCGGGCGGCCACGACTTCGACGCGGAGGCCTGATCGTGTGCAACGACGAGCCGCGCCGCCGGCGCATCGCACTGGCCGTGCTCGGCCTGATGATGGTCCTGTTCATCTTTCTGTCTGCGTATTCGTTCATCGGCGATCGCAAGCAGGCGCTCCCGCAGGAAGTGTCCTTCAACGATCATTCGGCCGTCGACGGCAAGCGCGTATTCCAGGCCTACAACTGCATGGGGTGCCACGCGATCGTCGGCAACGGCGCCTATTTCGGGCCCGACCTGACCGACCTGTACCGACGCGTCGGCCCGGCCTGGCTGGCCGCCTTCCTGCCCTCGGCCGGCGCATGGCCCACCGCCGCCTCGATCCGGGTGCAGTTGCAGGATCCGGCCGTCGCCGCGGCCGCCGGCACCGACTCGTTCGACGCCTACCTCGAACGCTATCCGGCCGCGCGCGAGCGCATCGAACGCCGCGGCGGCACGGACACGTTCATGCCGAACCTGCCGTTCACGCGCGACGAGATCGGCCAGTTGATCGCGTTCATGAAGTACACCTCCGCGATGAATACCGAGGGCTGGCCGCCCACCCCGTTGCCGAGCGCGCAGGCCGCCGCTGCGTCGGTTGCGCTCACCGCCGCGGGCACCGCACCGGTCGCCGCGGCACCCGCCGCGGCCGCGACCGCCGCGACGGCCTCGGATACTCCGCACGATCCAGCGGCGCAGGGCGCGAAGCTGGTGCAGGACCTCGGCTGCCTGGCCTGCCATGCCACGGACAGCCAGCGCAAGGTGGGCCCCGGTTGGGGCGGACTGTACGGCGCGCAATCGACGCTCGTCGACGGCTCGACGATCACGGTCGACGACGCGCATCTCGATGAATCGATCACCCACCCCGACGCGCGCGTCGCGAAGGGATACGCACCGGGCGTGATGCCGAGCTACGAAACGCTCGCCACGCCGGAACAGCGCCAGGCGATCGTGGCCTACATCCGCAGCCTCGCGAGGAAATGATGCGCATCGAATATCAAACGCAGCGGCTGAGCCATCGCTTCTTCGTGCTGATGCTCGTCCTGTTCCTGGTGCAGGTGGTCTTCGGGATGATCATCGGCGCGCAACGCGTCGATCCGGCGCTGCTCTCGGGAACGCTGAACTTCAACGTCGCGCGCAGCGAGCACACCAATCTGGGCATCCTCTGGATCCTCGCGGGCTTCATCGGCACGATCCTGTACATCGGGCCGCTGCTGTCGAAGCGCGATCTCGCCGCGCCGTGGCTGGTGAAGGTGCTGTTCTACGCGCTGCTCGCGGTCGTCGCGTGGAACGTCTTCACGCTCACGCTGGCGCAGCGCGGCATCGCCGGCTGGTGGGCGGGCCAGCCCTGGCTGCACGAGGGGCTCGAGTACATCGACGCGGGGCGCGGCGCCGACCTCGTGATCCTGATCGGCTTCGCGATCCTGGCGACGATCGTGCTGCGCACCTTCCCGCCGATCAAGCAATGGAACGAGATCCACTGGGGACTGGGGATCGGCGTGACCGCGCTCACCGCCGTGTGGGTGTTCGGCCTGTTCTTCGTCGAGCGCCTCGACGGGCAGGAATATTTCCGCTGGTTCGTCGTGCACTACTGGGTCGAAGGCGTGTGGGAAGTGATCCATATCAGCCTCATCGGCTTCATCATCGTGCTGATGTTCGGCGCCAACGTCCGTGCGGTGGGCTACGCGGTGTTCTGGGGCGTGACGCTGGTCTGGCTCTCCGGGCTGCTCGGCAACGCGCACCATTATTTCTGGATCGGCACGCCCGACTTCTGGCAGTTCTGGGGCTCGCTGTTCAGCGCGCTCGAACCGCTGCCGCTCGTCTTCTGCTTCTGGCACATCTATCTCGATGCGCATCACGACCGGCGGCCGCTGGCGAACGCGCCGGCGTTCTATTTCATTCTCGGGTCGGTGGTGCTCGAGCAGGTGGGCGCGGGCATCCTCGGATTCACGATGACATTCGCGCTGACCAACGCCTGGTCGCACGGCACCTGGGTGACGCCGAGCCACGCGCACCTGGCGCTGTTCGGCACCTTCGGGATGCTGGGACTGGCCGCGGCGTACTTCGCGATCCCCGCGGTGCGCGGCATCGAGAAGTTCGACCAGCGCCTGGGCAAGCTCGGCTTCTGGCTGCTGTTCACAGGCATGCTCGGCATGTCGCTGTCGTTCGCCCTCGGCGGCACCGCTCAGGTGTACACGATGCGGATCCTCGGCCTCGACTGGTTCGGCGGCGACCTGCGCGCCGTGATGTTGCCGTACCAGATTCTCGTGCCGGTGTTCGGCTTCGTGTTCGCCGTCGGCGCACTGACGGTGGTCTACGATCTGCTCACGCTCGGGACGCGAACCGCCGAGCATCCGGCGACGCCCCATGTCGACGCGGTGTCGTCCGTCGCACACGCGAACGCGCCGATCGCCGCACGCCCGGCCATCGGCTGGGCGCGCGAGCTCGGCGGCTTCGAGGCGGGCACCTGGCTGCTGGCGATGTGGATCTTCGGCGCGATCATCACGCTCGGGCTGCTCAGCTTCAACCTGCCGACCGTCCGTGCGGGCAGCTCGTCGCTGCCCCAGATCCTGGCCGGCATCGGCTATCCGGGCCTGCTCCTGGTGACGCTGCTGTTCGTCTGGCGATTCCTCGCTTCGCTCGAGGCGCGCACGGGCGGCAGCGAAGCGGGATTCGCAGCCGGGCACATGCCGGCAAGCGCCCCGATCGGTTGAGACGCTGCGTCTCCGCCTCGAGGCGCGGAATCGGATTGAGCGCGGGAATCCGTTGCGGCCGATGCAAAGCGAGCAGCGACCTCAGCTTCGCGGACGCAAGTTCCCGCGCTCATCGGTGATGACGACCTCGACGCGACGATTGAGCGCGCGTCCTTCGGCGCTCGTGCTGAAGCCCTTCCCGGCCGCGAGGCGCAACCCGATGACGCTACGGCGCCGGAAGTGGCGGCCGATTCGAGCGGCGGACGGCAATCGTCAGTCGCTCGGGCCGATGCTGCGAGCGTTCAGCCCTTGCGCGGTGCGGCGGTCATCGCAATGACCAGCGAGCCGACCAGGAAGAATCCCTGCAGCTCGATCGCCCAGCCGCCGGACTTCCCGAGCGTGAAGATCTGGCCCGAATGGGCGAGCGCGATCGCCACCACCATGTTGACCGCCATCACCAGCGCGGCGGGCGTCACCCAGCGCCCGGCGAGAACGAACAGCGGAGCGACGATCTCGCCGAGGAACACCGCGTAGGCGAGGAACCCCGGCACTCCCTGGCTGCCGAGCATCCCGGCGATGCCGTCGACGCCCTTGCCCAGCTTGGCGACACCGTGCAGGAGCATGGCGAGCGCGACGTACCAGCGCAGGAGCAGGATTCCGGCACGCGGGTGATGGAACAGAGCGAAGAACGGGGTCATGGCGGGCGGTGGACTCACGAAAAGGATGGGCGTTCACGGACGCGCACGCGTTCGAACGCCTGCCGGGGCGCGCGCGGGTCGACATCGTACCTGCGACGGAGCGTTTTCTCGACCGATCGGCGCGATCCGCCGCGCGCCAGCCGACATGCGGTCGGCGCTCAGTCCTGCTCGCTTTCGTCGGCAATGCAGCCCAACCCCACCAGGGTCGCCCGCACCGCTTCGTCGAGCGGCGTGTGCGGCTCTTCGCCCAGCATGCCGACGAGCCGGCGGTTGTCCATCCGGATCGGCTGCTCCCACAGGTAGCGCATCTCGAGCAGTTCGCGGAACAGCGGCACGAGCGGTGACGCGAGCCGCACGGTCCACCAGGGAAACGCGCGCCGACGCGGTGCCGCGCCGCCCTGTGCCCGGGCCGCGACGCGCGTGATCGCATCGATCATGCGCGTCCCGTCGTCGTCCCAGTGCCCCTGCATGTGGAAGCGGGCGAAGGGTTCGAGCGCCGTGTCGCGCTCGATCAGGCGCAGCATCGTCTGTGCGACGTCGGGCAGGTAGGCCCACTGGTGCCCGATGCCCGGCTTGCCGGGATTGGTCACGATCTTCACCGCGCGCCCGGGCTTGACGAGAACCTGCGAGAACCAGTTGCTGCTCGCGCGCGGGCCGAAGTAGTCGCCCGAGCGAACGACGAGGCTGCGCACGCCCTCGCGCGCGGCCGCTTCGAGGCGGCGTTCCATCTCGACGCGGATCGCGCCCTTGCGCGTGGCCGGATGCTGCGGCGATTCCTCGCCGAGCACGGGGAACGCGTCGGCGCCGTAGTTGTAGACGTTGCCCGGGAGAACGATCCGCGCGCCGCTCGCTTTCGCGGCGGCGATGCTGTTCTCGAGCATCGGCGGCGCGAGCCGATGCCAGTGGCGATAGCCGGGCGGGTTGACCGCGTGCACGATGATCTGCGCACCCTGCGCGGCTTCGACGACCTGGCCGCGATTCATCGCGTCGCCCTGCATCCACTGCAGGTCGTCGGGGCGCTCGGCGACGCGTTGCGCGCTGCGGTTCAGCGCGCGCACCTGCCAGCCGGCGCCGCGCAGCTGGCGCGCGAGCTCGCCGCCGAGTCCACCGGTCGCACCCAGCACCAATGCCGTTCTCGTGCTTTCCATCCGGTCTTCCCGTGAAACGCGTGCTGCTCTCGAGGGGCGGCGTCCGCCACGGGCGCGGGGCCCTACGGAGTTCCGCTGCCGGCCGAGGGCATCGAACGCGATTGCCGCAACTCACCGAGCGCCTGCCTGCCGACCGACCATGCGCTCGTCGTCGCGAGCACCGCGATGCCGAGCGCAACCACGAGGTCGGGCGTACCGGTGCCGGTGCCCATGATACCGAGCGCGGCCAGCAGGACGGCGATGTTCGCCAGTGCGTCGTTGCGCGAGCACAGCCACACCGATCGCATGTTCGAGTCGCCGCCGCGATACCGGTAGAGCATCCACGCGACGCCGACGTTCACGACCAGCGCCAGCAGCGCGACGAGTCCCATCGTGAGCGCGTCGGGGGTCACGCCGGTGACGAGGTTCCAGCCCGCACGGCCGAACACGAACAGTCCGAACGCGGCCATGCACGCCGCCTTCACGAGCGAGGCGCGCGCTCGCGCGGCGAGCCCCATCGACAGGACCGCGAGCGACAGCGCATAGTTCGCGGCGTCGCCGAAGAAATCGATCGCATCGGCCATCAGCGAGACCGAGCCCGAACGTTCGCTCGCCACCAGCTCGACGACGAACATCACGAGGTTCAGTCCGAGCGCCGCCCACAACGTCGGGCGATATCCGGCGACGTCGGGCGAAGGGGGTTCGCAGCACCGGTCCGGCATGGCGTGCGGCAACGGGTTCACTCCAGTGCGCTGTTCCGCCGCGTCGACTCCGGGCGCCGGAAAAGCGCCCACAGCGCCTTGCGCAGTTCGTCATACCACAGCACGGCGCTCGCCGTCGCGGCGCAGAACAGCCACTGGTCGAGCGACAGCGGCACCGTGCCGAATGCGGTGTTCATCACCGCAAGCTCGACGCACGCCACCTGCAGCAGCACCGCGAGGACGATCGCGCCCCACAGCCAGGCATTGACGAACAGCTGGCGGAACGCACTGGTGGACTCCGAGCGCGCGTTCAGGCAGTTGAACAACTGTGCGAAGACGAGCGTCGTGAACGCCGCGGTGCGCGCGTTGTCCAGGTCGCGCGAGCCTTCGATGAATCCGCCGGGCAGGTACGCGTCGAGCGTGGCGAGCGTGACCGCCGCCATCACGGCACCGATCTCGAGCACGCCGGCCCACATGCGCGCGTCGATGACGCGCTCGCCGATCTTGCGCGGAGGACGCGTCATCGGGTCGCCCGCCGGCGGATCGATCCCCATGGCCAGCGCGGGCCCGGAATCGGTGATCAGGTTGATCCACAGGATCTGCGTGGCGAGCAGCGGAAGCACGACCGCGCCGTCGGTGGCGCCCAGGCCCAGCCAGCCGGCGAGCACGACGCCGAAGAACACCGTGAACACCTCGCCCATGTTCGACGACAGCAGGTAGCGCAGGAACTTGCGGATGTTCTCGAAGATCACGCGACCCTCGCGCACCGCGGCGACGATCGTCGCGAAATTGTCGTCGGCGAGAATCATCCGGGCGGCCTGCCGCGTCACCTCGGTACCGGTGATGCCCATTGCGATGCCGATGTCGGCCGCCTTCAGCGCCGGCGCGTCGTTGACGCCGTCGCCGGTCATCGCAACCACTTCGCCGTCGCCCTGCAGCGCATCGACGATGCGCAGCTTGTGCTCGGGTGCGACACGCGCATACACCGACGTCGTTCGCACCGCCTGCGCGAACGCCGCGTCGTCCATCGCGTCGATCTCGACGCCCGACAACGCCTTTGCGCCGGGCTCGACGAGGCCGAGATCCTCGGCGATGCGGATCGCCGTGCGCGGGTGGTCACCGGTGATCATCATCACCCGGATGCCGGCGCGGCGCGCTTCGCGGATCGCCGGAGCGACCTCCTCGCGCGGCGGGTCGATGATGCCGACGGTGCCGGCGAAGATCAGGTTTCGCTCGAGCCTTTCGCCTTCGTCCGGGCTCTCGCCGGGATCGAGCGGCCGGTACGCGACGGCGAGGGTGCGCAAGGCCGCGTCCGACAGCGCGTCGACGTCGGCGAGCAGTCGCGCGCGCATGCCGGCGTCGAGCGCAACGACCTCGGTGCCGACGCGCACCCGATCGCACAGCCCGACGAGCACGTCGGGCGCGCCCTTCACGACCACGACGTGCTCGCCGCCGCGCTCGCGATCGATCTCCACCGTCGACATCCGCTTGCGCTCCGAGGTGAACGCGACCTCGGCGACGCGCTCGAAACGGCGCGCACGCCGCTCGGTCCACCCGGCCTTGCGTTCGGCGACGAGGAACGCCGCCTCGGTCGGATCGCCCTGCACGCGCCACTGGTCGCCGTGCCGCTGCAGCTCGGCGTTGCTCGCCAGGCTGCCGCCGCTGAGCACGACGACGTCCTCGGCGCGCTGCGCCTCGGCCCGGTCGGGGTCCGCCGCGAGCTCGAGCGTACCGTACGGCGCGTAGCCGATACCGGTCACGCGCGTCTCGCCGGAGGCCGTGCGCACGCGTTCGATCGTCATTTCGGAACGGGTGAGCGTGCCGGTCTTGTCCGACGCGATCACCGACGCCGAGCCGAGCGTCTCGACCGACGAGAGCTTCTTGACGACGGCGTTGCGCCGCGCCATCCGCTGCACGCCGAGCGCGAGCACGACCGAGAGGATCGCCGGCAACCCTTCGGGCACCGCGGCGACGGCGAGCGAGACGCCGAGCAGCAGCACGTCGAGCACGTCGTCGGCGCTGCGGATCTCCGAGAGCGCGAGGATCGTCGCGACGACGACCGCGGCGATGGCGACCACCGCCATGCCGAGCATCCGCCCGATGCGCTCGATTTCGCGCTCGAGCGGCGTCGGCGTCTCCTCGGCCGACTCGATCATGCCCGCGATCGCGCCGAGCTGCGTCTGCATGCCGGTGGCGGTGACGATGGCACGCGCCGAACCCTGAACGACCGCGGTGCCCTTGAAGACCATGTCGAAGCGATCGCCCAGCGGCGCCGCATCGCGCAGCGTGGCCGGATCCTTGGCGACCGCTTCGCTCTCGCCGGTGAGCGACGCTTCGCGCACGCGCAGTGATGCGGCCTCGAACAGGCGCGCGTCGGCGCCGACCGCGTCGCCTTCCGAGAGCACGAGCACGTCGCCGCGCACCAGTTCGCTGCTCGGCACGCGATGCAGCGCTCCGTCGCGAAGCACCTGCGACATCGCTGCGGTCATCGTCGCGAGCGCGGCGACCGCGCTTTCGGCGCGCGCCTCCTGCACGTAGCCGAGCGCGGCGTTCGCCAGCACGATCGCGCCGATCACGATCGCGTCGACCGGCCAGCCGACGCGATCCTGGACCCACCACGCGGCGAGCGAGATGGCGACCGCGACGAGCAGCAGGTAGATCAGCGGATCACGGAACTGCTCGAGCGCCTTGCGCCAGAACGGCGTCGGTGGCGCCTCGCGCAGCTCGTTCGGGCCGTCGCGCGCGAGGCGCCGTGCGGCCTCGTCGGCGTCGAGTCCGTGCGCGGGATCGGTGCCGAGCGCGTGCGCGAGCGCTTCGACTTCGCACAACGACGGGTCCGCACGATCGCCATGCGGGGCGGGCGGCGGAACGACATCGGCGCGCATCGGCTCACTGTACGGGAGCCCGACAGCGCGACGCCAGCCGGAACCGCGGTGGCCGCGTGCAGCGGACGGGGCGCTTCGCGCGGCCCCGTGACGCCGATCAGGCCGCGCCGCTGGCCGATGCGCTCGCCGGCCGGGCGACGTCGTTCGCGCCGTCGGCGGCCACCTGCGCGACCATCTCCTCGACGAGGCTGCGCTTGAGCCCGTCGATGTCGGACTTGGCGAGCGACGCCATCCCGATGACGCCGGTGAGAAAGCCCAGCGCCTTGCAGAACAGCGCCTCGACCCGATGCGGGTTCGCCGCGCCGGCTGCCCGCTCGGCCCGGGCGCAATCGTCGACGAGCGCTTCGAGCGTCGCCAGGAACTTGTGCGGATCGGGGCACGGCACCTCCTTCGAGGCGCCGTCGAGCCAGTCGCGGCCGGAATCGCGGATCGCGAAGACCACCCAGTAATGCCGTCGGTTGTCCAGCCAGTACTGCAGCCATTCATCGAGGTAGGCGGCGAGCCGGGACGGCGGCGACGCGGCCGCCTGCGCGGCCTCGAGGGCGCGGCCGTGCGCGCGCAGCAGCAGATCGGCCCAGATGTAGCGGATCAGGTGCGCCTTGTTCGGGAAATAACGGTACAGCGACATCGGCGGCACGCCGACCTCGCTGGCGAGCTTGCGCATCGACAGCGCTTCGTAGCCGCCTTGCTCGAACATGCGCAGCGAAGCCTGCACGGCCTGCTCGTGCAGTTGCTGTTGCTCGGAGCGCGTGCGTCGGGTTCTGTGTCGGGTGCTGGATGGGTCCACGGAGCCTCACCCTACAACATGCTGCTGCGCGGTTGGCCGCGCCACGGGGGCGCCGCGTGCCGGAGACCGGGCTGCCTTCGATTCTGACATCCCGGGCGCATTCGTGGGGAATTCCGGATCGAACCGGTAGGTTGTCGCTATTGCGTGTGCGTATCTTCTCGGCCGGCACCGGACGCTGCGACGCGGTCGTGCGGTGGAGGCGTCGTTCGATCGCGGCCCGTTCGTCGAGCAACGGCGCGCAGGCAGCGAGAGCACTGCGACGACGGCGAGCAGCCGCGTCGATATCTTCAGCTTGTTCGTCTTTTCTCCATTCGGTTCCGTGGCAAACTCGATTCGTCGGGCGACGAATCTCGTCACCGAACCCGCTCGTCGCGCCGTCGAGGCAACCTATGGCGTACGTGCGCGCTTGGTCGCCGGAATTACGGCGGCGCATTCGCGCCGTTGCTGTCGTCGACGCAGCCCGGCGGCCGCGCCCGACCGACCGGCGGCCCGGCGCCGATTCCTTTTCATCGATTCAACGGAGGGACGCGCAATGCTCGTCGAGCGCATCTGGACCGGGAACGCGTACCGGAACTTCAACTACCTGATCGCCTGCCCCGAGACCGGCGAGGCACTCGCGATCGATCCGCTCGATCACGCCAAGTGCCTGGCCGCGGCGAAGGATCGCGGCTGGCAGATCACGCAGATCCTGAACACGCACGAGCACTTCGATCACACGGGCGGCAACGACGCGGTGGTCGCCGCCACCGGCGCGAAAGTGATCGCGCACCACAAGGCGGGGGCACGCATCCGCGGCGTCGATCGCGGCGTGAAGGCGGGCGACGTCGTCCAGGTGGGCCGCACCGTCGAGCTGGAGTGCATGGACACGCCGGGCCACACGATGTGCCACATCTGCCTGAAATCGCACACCGAGCAGCCCGCGCTGTTCTCGGGCGACACGCTGTTCAACGCGGGCGCGGGCAACTGCCACAACGGCGGCGACCCGGTCGAGCTCTACACGACCTTCGTCGAGCAGCTCGCCCGGCTGCCCGACGACACGCTCGTCTACCCCGGGCACGACTACATCGAGAACAACCTGAAGTTCACGCTCGCGCGCGAGCCCGACAACGAGGATGCGCACGCGCTGCTGCCGCGCGTCGCCGGGCACGACCCGGCGAAATCGATCGTCACGACGCTCGCGCAGGAAAAGCGCATCAACACCTTCCTGCGGCTCGACAGCGCGGGCGTCGTGGCCCGGCTGCGCGAGCTCGACCCGAGCCTGCCCGAGCACCCCGATCCGAAGACCGTGTTCGTCAAGCTGCGCGAACTGCGCAACGAATGGTGACGCGTCAGCGCTGGCGCACCGCGGCGCTCGTCGTCGCCGGGGCCGGCTCTCGCGCCGGTTCCTCGGTGCGCGGCAACGGGTTCGTCTCGAGCGGCGGGGCCGGGGGCAGCCCGGTCGCTTCGAGGATCTCCTTCTCGTCGAGCGTCTCGCGCGCGAGCAGCGCGCGCACGAGCGCGTCGAGCTCGCGCCGGTGCTTCTTCAGCAGATGCAGCGCTTCGTCGTGGCTCTCGCCGATGATGCGCATCACCTCGGCGTCGATCAGGCGCGCGGTCTCGTCGCTGAACGGCTTCTCGCCGCCGAAGCCCGCCGAGCCACCCAGATAGGGGTTCTGGCGCGGCGCCAGCTGGACCAGCCCGAGCCGGTCGCTCATGCCCCAGCGCGTGACCATGTTGCGCGCGAGCTGTGTCGCCTGCTCGATGTCGTTCTCCGCGCCGGTCGTGCGCGTGCCGTAGACGACCTCCTCGGCGACGCGACCGCCGAGCATGCCGACGATCTTCGCGCGCAGGTACGCCTCGGGATAGTTGTAGCGGTCGGCGTCGGGACGCTGGTACGTCACGCCGAGCGCACGTCCGCGCGGCACGATCGTCACCCGGTGCACCGGGTCGGCGCCGGGGACGACGAGCCCGAGGATCGCGTGACCGCTCTCGTGATACGCGATGCGTTCCTTGTCCTCGGGGGAGAGCAGCAGCGGCCGTTCGGGGCCGAGCACGATCTTCTCGAGCGCGTCGGTGAAGTCGACCGCGCGCACCTCGTCCAGCGCACGACGCGCGGCGAGCAGCGCCGCCTCGTTGACCAGGTTCTTCAGGTCCGCGCCCGACAGCCCGGGCGTCGACGCGGCGATCTCGCCGAGATCGACGTCCCCGGCGAGCGGCACGCGGCGCGTGTGCACCTCCAGGATCGACTTGCGCCCGTTGCGATCGGGCAGGTTGACGACGACGCGTCGATCGAAGCGTCCGGGCCGCATCAGCGCCTTGTCGAGCACGTCGGGCTGGTTGGTCGCGGCGAGCACGATGATGCCCTCGCGGCTCGAGAAGCCGTCCATCTCGGTGAGGATCTGGTTGAGCGTCTGCTCCTGCTCGCTCGAGCCACCGAGCGCGACCTGGCCGCGCGCGCGTCCGATCGCGTCGAGCTCGTCGATGAAGATGATCGCCGGCGCGTGCTCGCGCGCCTGCTTGAAGAGGTCGCGCACGCGCGCCGCGCCGACGCCGACGATCATCTCGACGAACTCCGCCGCGCTCATCGAGAAGAACGGCACGCCGGCCTCGCCGGCCACTGCGCGCGCGAGCAGCGTCTTGCCGGTGCCCGGCGCTCCGATCAGCAGCACGCCCTTGGGCGCGGTGCCGCCGAGCCGCGTGTATTTCGCCGGATCCTTCAGGAAATCCACGATCTCGACCAGTTCGTTCTCGGCCTCGTCGATGCCGGCCACGTCGGCGAACGTGACCTTCGACGCCGTCTCCTGGTCGTAGCGACGTGCGCGGCTCTTGCCGATCCCCATCATCCCGCCGCCCAGCCCGCCCTGCTGCGCGCGCCGGAACATCCACACGTAGAACGCGATGAAGAGGATCGCCGGACCGAAACCGAACAGCAGCGTGCTCAGCGCACTGCCGCCGGTCTTGATCGGCACGGCGCTGATCTCGACCTTGTGCTCGATCAGGAACGCCTCGAGCCCGGGATCGACGAACGCCGGCAACGTGGTCGTGAAGGTCTCCGAGGTGCGCGGCTCGGTCTGCTGGCGGCGCTGCGCGGCCGTCGCGCCCGGCGCGGCCTGCGCCGACTCGCCCGGCGGCGGCCAGGTGACGGCGCTGGCGAATCGACCCTCGATCGACTGGCCCTGGTTGTAGATCGCCTCGACGTTGCCCTTGGCGGCTTCCTGCTTGAACGCGGTGTACGGCACCGAGATCGACTCGTCGGGCTGCGGGAACAGCAGCTTGACGAGAAACCAGTTGGCGACGAGGACGACGAGGAACACGAGCCAGGTGCGGCTCGGCGGCATGTTCGGCGCGCCGCCGAGACGCGGCATCCCCGGGCGCTTCGCTCCGCCGGCGCCGCCGGTGCGCCGGTCCTGCGGGTTGGGCACGTTGCTCATGACATCGGGTTGGCCGGCGCCGCCGGCGTTTGCGGAAGCGGGATGAACTCGGCGTCGTCGTTCGGCGGCAGCGCGATGCGCCCGGCGAGCCAGTCGGCCTTCGCCTGCTCGATGCGCTCGCGCCGCGACGAGACGAAGTTCCACCAGATGTGGCGCGCACCGACCGGTTCGCCGCCGAGCAGCATCACGCACGCGCGCTCGAGCGCACGCAGCCGAGGCGTCGTGCCCGGCGCGAACACCAGCATGCGGCCGCACGCGTGCTCGGCGCCGTCGGCTTCGATGCGCCCGTGCGCGACGTACGCGGCGCGCTCGGTGTACTCGCCGGGCAGCGACACCGCGGCACCGGGCTGCAACTCGACGTGCACGTAGAACAGCGGCGAATGCGTCGTCGCCGGACTGCGCAGGCCGAACGCGCTGCCGGCGATCACGCGCAGCGACACGCCCGCCTCGTCGCCGGCGGGCAGCTCGCGCACGTCGTGATGCGCGAACGACGGCGCGTCTTCCTCGCGCTCGCCGGGCACGGCGACCCACGCCTGGATGCCGTCGAAGGCACCGCCCCGCTCGCGCATCGCGTCGAAACGCTCCGAATGGCTGATGCCCGAACCGGCGGTCATCCAGTTCAACGCGCCCGGCACGATCGTCTGCTCGACGCCGGTGCTGTCGCGGTGCGTCATCTCGCCTTCGAACAGGTAGGTGACCGTCGACAGGCCGATGTGCGGATGCGGGCGCACGTCGACATGGCGCGGGATCGGCGCCTGCAGCGCGTGCGGCCCCATGCGGTCGAAGAAGATGAAAGGCCCGACCATTCGTTGCTCGCGAAACGGCAGCACGCGGTCGACTTCGAAGCCGCCGAGGTCGTGGCGGCGCGGTTCGATGATCCGTTCGAGCATGGTTCCCCGCGGTTTCCGTTCTCGTGCGCAACGGTGTGCACACGATAGACCCGCAGGCCCCCGCAGCCCCGGAAACCGGACTGCGCCCGGTCCTTTTGCCCGCACGCCGCCCCGAACGCGGCTTCAGTACCCGATCGGTGGGCCGGTCCAGTTCGCGTCGCGCGGACGCGCGCGCGACAGCGCCGCGCGGGCATCGATCCAGCCCTCGCAGGCGTTTCGCCCGCGCCGTCCGCGCAGCAGATTGAGCAGGCCTTTCGCTTTCGCATAGAAGGCGAAGAACGCGAGCACGGCATCGCGTTCGCGCGGGCCCAGCGGAATCGACGCACAGATCATCTTGTCGTCGATCAGGCCGCGGTCGCGCAGCGTCACCGCGCCCCACGCCCGCACGGCGACGCGGGTGCCCAGCGGCAGGCGCGGGCCGAGAACGACCGCATCGAGCAGGTCGCCCTCCAACCCGACGAACGCGGGCACGGCCCCGTAATTGAACGGGCACGGCAGCGGGGAGACGAAATCGATGCGCCCGGTCGAGCCGCGCTTCAGGAAGCTGCCGCGCGGGATCTCGATGACGACCTCGAGCAGCGGGGGGAAATCGGACGACATCCCGCGATTCTCGCCGGCGGTCGCGCCGCGTGGGCGCGATGGTCCGGATCGCCTCGCGCGTGGCATCCTTGCGCCGATGCAGGAACGGATCATCTCGCTCGCCACGCCGGTGTTCTTCGCGCTGATCGCGCTCGAACTCGCGTGGGGCTGGCTGCGCGGGCGCAACACCTACCGGCTCGACGACGCGATCAACAGCATCGGACTGGGCGTGCTGTCGCAGGTCAGCGGCGTGTTCGCGCGCGTGCTGCGCATCGGACTGTACGCGTGGGCCTTCGACGCCGTGTCGCTGTGGCGCCTTGCGGCCGACAGCGCGTGGGTGTGGCTCTTCGCGCTGCTCTTCTACGACCTCTGCTATTACTGGCACCACCGGCTCGGCCACGAGCGGACCGTGTTCTGGGCCGCGCACGTCGTGCATCACCAGAGCGAGGACTACAACCTGTCGACCGCGCTGCGGCAAACCAGCAGCGGCGTGTTGCTCGGCTGGATCTTCTACCTGCCGATGGCGGTTGCCGGCGTGCCGCCCGAGGTCTTCGCCGCCGTCGCGCTCGTCGACCTGCTGTACCAGTACTGGATCCACACGCAGCACATCGGGCGGCTGGGCTGGTTCGACCGCGTCTTCGCCAGCCCCTCGAACCATCGCGCGCACCACGCGGTCAACGAGCGCTACCTGAACCGCAATTACGGCGGAATCCTGATCGTCTGGGATCGGCTGTTCGGCACCTTCGTCGAGGAAGACGACGCCGAGCCGCCGGTCTACGGCACGCGCAAGCCGCTGCGCTCCTGGAACCCGCTGTGGGCCAATCTCGAGGTCTACTCGTGGATGGCGCACGACTTCGTGCACACGCGGCGCTGGCGCGACCGGCTGCGCGTGCTCGTCGGCCGCACCGGCTGGCGACCCGACGACGTCCGCGACCGCTCGCCGCGCATCGCGTTTTCGCTCGATCGGCCGCGCTATGCACCACCGACCGCGCGCGGCGTTCGCGCGTACGCGCTCGTGCAGTTCGCCGCCGTCCTCGGCGCCGCGGTGCATTTCCTGCAGGCGCAGGCGCACGCCCCGATGTACCAGCTGCTCGCGTACTTCGCGTGGATCGCGATCGCGCTGACGACGCTCGGCTGGATGCTCGAGGGACGACGCATCGGCGCCCGGCTCGAGGCCGCCCGCTGCGCCGGAAGCGCACTCGGCCTCCTCGCCACGCACGCGTGGTTCGGCGTATCGGCCCCGGCACCGACCGCCGTCGCCGCGCTTGCGGCCTTCGCCTTCGCCTGCGCCCTATGGGCGGGGTGGCTCGGCTGGCGCAGGCACGAAGCGCCGCACGCGCAGCCGGCCGCCGCATCGCGCGCGGTGCGCGGAGACGTCGGATGAACGGGCGAAGCGCCGGGCGACGCGATCGCGCACAAGGGAGGAATCGGCAATGCAGATGAGCGACATCGCGTTCGGCACGACCGACTGGTCGTCGATCGAGGCGACCGAGCATCCGGGCGAACGCGGCCGGGCGTACTGGCGCACCCGGCAGTTCGGCGCGATCCGCGTGCGCATGGTCGAGTACACGCCGGGTTACGTCGCCGACCACTGGTGCACCAAGGGACACGTGCTGCTGTGCCTCGACGGCGAACTGCACACCGAACTCGCCGACGGGCGGCGGTTCACGCTCACGCCCGGAACGAGCTACCAGGTCGCCGACGGCGCCGAGCCGCACCGCTCGAGCACCGAGCGCGGCGCCCGGCTGTTCATCGTCGACTGAAGCGCACGGCCCGGTCAGGGCTCGAGCGACGGCCCGGCGTCGTCGGACGATCCGTAGCGCAGCTCGCCCCCGACGATCGTCGCCGCCGACGTGTACGGATGCTCCTTCGCCGCCGACTCGCCCAGGATGTGCCAGACGTGCACGCCGCGCGCCTTCAGCGCGTCGGCGATCATCGAACGATGGCAGCGCCACCAGACCGCTTCCGAGCACATCGTGGCGACGCGCGCCGCACGCCCGAGCGCGACGAGCCGCTCGAGGCCGGCGGCGAACTGCGGCGAGTCCATGTAGTCGGCGTACCCGCGGAAAGACGGGTTGCGCCACACGGTGTGCGACGAATCGTCGCGCGCGGGGCGGCGCCCGCCGAGCTCGGGAAACGGGTGATACGCGATGCGCGCCCGCATCAGCTCTCCGGCGAGCGGCTCCGGGTTGAAGTGCGGGTACTTGCGCGACCCGGCGTGGCGGCGCACGTCGGCGATCGCCTCGATCCGGTGCGCGGCGAGCAGCGCGAGAAACTGCTCGAGCGTTCGCGACGAATGGCCGATCGTCCAGATCGACACCGCGCCGTCGTCCGGCTCCGTGCTCACCGCACTACCCCCGGCGCAGCGCCAGTGCGACGCCGCCCAGCGTGAGCGCGAGCGCGAGCCAGCGGACGGGCCCGAGCGGCTCGCCGAGCGCCACCGCCGCGGCGACGACACCGACCACGGGCGTGAGCAGCGTCGCCATCGAAGCGGTCTGCGCGGGCAGTCGACGCAACGCGGCGAACCAGGTCAGGTAGCACACGCCCATCGGCACCACCGTCATGTAGGCCATCGCGAGCCACGCCGCCGCGCTCGATGCCTGCAGCCGCGGCTGCTCGACGAGGATCCCGTAGACGAGCATCGGCAGGCAGCCGAGCCCGACCTGCCAGGCGACCGAGGCGATCGGGGCGAGCGGCAGCGGCGAACGCCAGACCACGGTGCCGAGCGCGAACAGCACACCGGCGCCGAGCGTGAGCGCCACGCCGGGCCACTTCTGCAGCCCGACCGAGAAGCCCTGCGAACCGAGCAGGACGGCGACGCCGGCAAAGCCGAGCACGAGCGCGGCGACGCCGGCCGCATCGGGCCGCGCGCCGAGCAGCGGCCAGGCGAAGAGCACGGTCCAGACCGGCATCGTGTAGACGAGCAGCGCGGCTTCGCCGGCGTCGAGCCACAGCAGCGACAGCGTCGAAAAGCCCATCCACGCGAACACGTTGACGAAAGCGGCCGCCAGCAGGCGCCCGACGACGCTTCGCGGTACGCGCAGCGTCTCGCCGCGCCCGAGCGCCAGCGCGGCCATCGCGACCGCCGCCACGACCCCCGCGCTTCCGCGCGCGAACAGCGGCGGCCACTCCTGCAGCAGCATTTTCATGACCGGCCAGTTCACGCCCCAGCCGACCGAGGTGACGACCAGGCACACGATCCCGATCGCGCGGGCGGGGGACGAGGCGAC
The DNA here is from genome assembly GCA_036675585.1 of Burkholderiaceae bacterium. GTDB lineage: Bacteria > Pseudomonadota > Gammaproteobacteria > Burkholderiales > Burkholderiaceae_E > Zeimonas. The sequence goes on along the minus strand of JAKFES010000095.1, from coordinate 2,852 downwards.
GGCGACGGGCGGGGCGGTCGGGTTCGAGCGCATGCAGCGGCCATGCTACGGAATTCCGGCCCGGACACGGGCGCAGCGCGGGAACGCGCGGCAACGAACCGGCATCCAAGCAGGTACCTCGCGTGCTCCTGTCCGTTTCGCAAAGGACCGGCGCACCGCGGGTCCACCGACCGGAGATGCACCATGATTCGACTCCTGCTTGCCGTTGCCGCCTCGGCGTTGCTCGCCGGCTGCGGAATCACCCAGGGCTGGTCCACCGACATGAACAAAGGGGTCGCGTACGAGCACGCTCCCGCGTCGACCGTCGACGGCGTGTGGACCGGACCGAACGGGATGACGCTCTACACGTACGACCGCGACACGGTCGGCACCAGTGCCTGCATGGGCCCGTGCGCGCAGAACTGGCCCCCGCTGTACGCGCCCGACGGCAGCCGGGCGAGCGGCGACTGGTCGATCGTCCGCCGCGCCGACGGGCGCCTGCAATGGGCGTACAAGGGGCATCCGCTGTATTACTGGGCCAAGGATGCCAAGCCCGGCGACCGGACCGGCGACGGCGTCAACAATGCGTGGCGCATTGCGCGACCCTGATGCGCTGCTCCGAGGCGCGCGGCTGAACGCGCGCGCCTGAGCGCACGGCCCAGCGGCGCCGGCAACGACCGGCGCCGGTTCGGCCTGCGGCCGTCGCCGGCCGCGGCACTGAGCGACAATTCGCGTCGAACCCGCCGGCGAGCGTCGCCGCGCGCTCGCCGGAGTCGCCGCTTGCCGATCTCTCCCCCCGACGCACCGATCCGTCCGATTCCTTCGACGGCCGCGTGGGCGCCGCTGTCGCTGCCAGTGTTCCGCATGCTGTGGGCGGTCTGGCTGACCGCGAACACCTGCATGTGGATGAACGACGTCGCCGCGGCGTGGCTGATGAGCACGCTGACGCCGTCGCCGGTGATGGTCGCGCTGGTGCAGACGGCTTCGACGCTGCCGGTGTTCCTGCTCGGACTGGGCAGCGGGGCGCTCGCCGACATCCTCGATCGGCGGCGCTTTCTCGTCGTCACGCAGTTCTGGGTTTCGGGCACCGCGCTGCTGCTGTGCCTGGCGACGCTGTCGGGCACGATCGATCCGGTCCTGCTGCTCGTGCTCGTGTTCCTGAACGGGATCGGGCTGGCGATGCGCTGGCCGGTCTATTCGGCGATCGTCCCCGGGCTCGTCCCGCGGATCCAGTTGCCCGCGGCGCTCGCCCTGAACGGCGTCGCGATGAACGCATCGCGCATCGTCGGGCCGATCGTCGCCGGCGCGCTGATCTCGAGCGCGGGCACCGAATACGTGTTCGTGCTCAATGCGGTGCTCTCGCTGCTGGCGGCGTTCCTGATCCTGCGCTGGAAGACCGAGAAGAAGACGAGCGCGCTGCCGGGCGAGCGTTTCCTCGGTGCGATTCGCGTCGGCATGCAGTACGTGCGCCAGTCCGAGCGGATGCGCGCGGTCCTGCTGCACGTGATCATCTTCTTCAGCCAGTCGACCGCGCTGATCGCCCTGCTGCCGCTGCTGGCGCGGCGCATCGGCGACGGCTCGGCGACCACGTTCACGTTGCTGCTCGCCTCGATGGGCGTCGGCGCGATCGCCTCGGCGTTCCTGCTTCCGCACGTGCGCAAGACGACGACGCGCGACGATCTGCTGCGGCACGGCTCGCACGTGCAGGCGGTCGCGATGGCCGGAGTCGCGTTTGCCCCGAACCTGTGGATCGCGATTCCGTTGATGATGCTCGGCGGCGCGGCCTGGCTGGTCGCCGCCAATTCACTGTCGGTATCGGCGCAGCTCGCCTTGCCCGACTGGGTGCGCGCGCGCGGGATGTCGATCTATCAGGTCGCGCTGATGGGCGGCAGCGGACTGGGCGCCGCCTGGTGGGGACAGGTGGCCGGCTGGACCGACGTGCGAACGAGCGTGGCCGGCGCCGCGGTGGTCGGCGCCGCGCTGCTCTGGCTCACCCGGCACCACGCGATCGAAGGCGGCGCCGAGGAAGATTTGACGCCGCAAACGTGGAAGGCACCGGTGACGCGCGACCCCGTCGATCCGTCGGCCGGCCCCGTGCTGACGACGATCGAGTACCGGATCGACCGCGCGCGCACCGACGAGTTCCACCGGGTGATGCAGGAGACGCGGCGCAGCCGGTTGCGCAGCGGCGTGCTGTCCTGGGAGCTGTTTCGCGACACGATCGATCCGAACCGATACCTCGAGTACTTCATCGACGAGACCTGGGTCGAGCACCTGCGGCGTTTCGACCGCTTCACCGTCTCCGACATCGCGCTGCGCCAGCGCCGGCTCGCGCTGCACAAGGGCGAATCGCCCCCGGTCGTGACGCGCTGCATCGCTCAACCGCTCGATCGCGACTGACCGTCGCGCCGGCGACCGCATCGCTATAATCCGCCGATGCACGTGCCGCGCCGCAGGCGCCCGACGAGGATCGCCGCCTGGCTCGCCTGCGCGGCGATCCTGCTCCAGGCGATCGTGCCCGCGCTCGGGCACGCGCGCACCGCGTCGGCGCGCGCCGGGGTGTATCTCGGCGAGTTGTGCTCGATCGATCGAACCGGTGCGGCGCTGCGTCTGGCCCGCGCCATCGACGCGCAGGCACCGGCGGAACCGGTCACGCCGCTGCCCGCCGCCGCGCATTGTCCGTTCTGCCCGCTGCCGCCGGGTGCGGACGCCCCTCCGCCCGCACCCTTCGCGTGGGACGCGGCGCAGCCGCCGTCGGGCGATTCGCTGCGGCGCATAGACGCGTGCCTCGAAATCAGTTGGCAAACGGTGGGCCATCTCTGCACCTTCTCTCTCTCTTCATACCCCGGTCGGCCGCGATGGCGGTGGAGCCG
>JAKFES010000188.1:0-22854 GCA_036675585.1 Burkholderiaceae bacterium | reverse complement strand
GATCTCGAAACCCTCGCCGTCGCACGCAAGCAGCGCAACGACTTCGTCACCGAGGTCGATCACGCCTCCGAGAAGGCGATCATCGACACACTGCTCGGCGCGTACCCCGATCATACGATCCTCGGCGAGGAGTCGGGCCACCTCGTTCGCGGCGAAGCCGGCCCCGGCGGGCGCGCCGTGGAGCGCGACGAGAACGTCTGGATCGTCGATCCGCTCGACGGAACCACCAACTTCATCCACGGCCTGCCGCAATACGCGATCTCGATCGCGCTGATGCAGCGCGGCCAGGTGACGCAGGCCGTCGTCTACGACCCGAACCGCGACGAGCTGTTCACCGCGACGAAAGGTGCCGGAGCGTTCCTCAACGACCGCAGGATCCGCGTCTCGAAGCGCCAGAAGCTCGAGGACGCGCTGATCGGCACCGGGTTCCCGTACCGCAAGCTCGACCGGATCGACGAATACCTCGCGATCTTCCGCAGCCTCACCGAGCGGGCCGGCGGCATCCGCCGTCCGGGCGCCGCCGCGCTCGACCTCGCGTACGTGGCCTGCGGACGCTTCGACGCGTTCTTCGAGATCGGCCTGATGCCGTGGGACGTGGCCGCCGGCAGCCTGCTGATCTCCGAGGCGGGTGGGTTGATCGGCGATTTCAGCGGCGAACCCGACTACCTGTTCTCCGAGCGCGTCGTTGCCGGCTCGCCGAAAGTGTTCGGCGCGATGATCGGACTGCTGCGCCCGGCGCAGGCGTGAATCCGCCGCGGGCGGCGCTGCGTCAGCCGCGCGGGCGCGCGTCCAACCAGGCGGCGAGCCCGTCGGCATTGAGCCGGATGTCGAGGTCGAACAGCGCGAGCAACGCGTCGCGCCCGAGCGGCCAGCGCTGACGGCGCGCCTCGTCGAGCACGAGTTGCCGGACGCCTTCGCGCAACCGTCGCTGTCGCACGGCCGGACCGCCCGCCTCGACGCAATCGAGCGCGAGTCGCGCGTGCGCGTCGATCAGGCGGTGCAGGTCGTCGCCGCAGCGCTGCACGTCGGTCACCTGCCCGAAATGCGTCACGTACACGGCGCCCGGTGCGCGCGCGAGCAGCCGGTCGATCGAAGCGTGCAGCGCGGGCGGGTCGAACTGCACCGGCGTCGTCGACGGAAAGATCGCCGCTCGCCCGTCGACCTGCAGCTCGCGATAGGAAAGCCCGAACGTGTCGCCCGTGAACACGTGGCCCGAGCGCTCGTCGACGATGCACACGTGATGCCGCGCGTGTCCCGGCGTGTCGAGGAACTCGAAACGCCGGCCGTTCAGGGAAACGGCCGCGCCGTCGGGCGTCTCGACGATCCGCTCCGGCGCGACCGGAACGATCTCGCCGTACATCCGGCGCGCTTCGTCCGCGCCGTACACGTCGACCGTTCCGGCGACGAGGCGCGACGGGTCGATCATGTGCCGCGCACCGCGCGGGTGCACCGTCAGCCGCGCATTCGGGAACGCCTGCAGGTACCGCCCCGCCCCACCCGCGTGGTCCAGGTGCACGTGCGTGAGCATCACCCAGTCGACCTGCGCCGGTGACACGCGCTTGACGCGCAGCGCCGACAGCACGCGCTCGAGCGAATCGTTCGACGCCGTGTCGACCAGCGCCGCGCGATCGCCCTCGACGACGAGGTGGACCGCGTCGAGCAGCGGACGCTCGAATCCGGAATCGATCGCGGTGATGCCGTGTTCGTAGTCGACGAAGGCGGGCGAGCGCGACGGCGTCGCCGCGGGACGGGCGTTCGGTTGGGGACTCATCCTTTCTCCGCGTGCGACGGGAACAGCGCCTCGAAGCCTTCGGGCGGCTCGAACAGATCTTCATGCAGCAGCAGGCAACCGGGTCCCGGAATCGCCCGCTGCCGCACCGGATGCCGCGGGTGCCCCGGATAGGCGATCGCGCGCGTTCCCCCCTCCTCGTACGGCTCGGGTTCGATCAGCGGCGGCAGGCGCGTGCACGCCTCGTCCAGGACCGACGCGGCCGATGCGTGCCGGGCGAGATGAATGAGGCTCATCAGCTGCACCGGCGCGAGAACGATCTCGCGTCGCCGATACCGCTCGATCGCGGCGACCGGACGCATCCAGATGCTGTCGATCGCCTCGTGATCGTCGTGGTGCGCCTGCTGGCCCTCGGGCAGCAGCGCGACGAAGAAACGCGCGTCGAAACGGCGGTTCATCATCGCCGGCACCCGCGGCGTGACCCAGCGCGTCCAGGGAATCAGCGATTCGGTGGCGAGCCGCACGTCGAGCGAATCGAGCGCCGCGGCGAAGCCCGGCGTGCCGCACGCACCGGCACGCGCGCATTCGGCCGCGCGCGCGTCGGCGCCTTTCGCGAACAGCAGGCCCGCTTCCTCGAGCGTCTCGCGGCACGCCGCAACGAACAGCGCGGCCGCTCCTTCGGCGTCGAGCTGCGGCTCGCCGAGCCGCGCGTGCAGCATCGCCGGTGACGCGTCGAGCCGACCCGAAGCGGCGATCGCCCGATCGGCCGGATCGAGCTTGCCCCCCGGGAACACGAAAGCGCCGCCCAGCACCTCGGACTTCGCGTGCCGGCGCAGCATCAGGACCTCGGGCCCGTGCTCGCCTTCGCGCAGCACGACCACCGTGGCCGCGGCAAGCACCGGCGTATCCACCGGCCCCGCGAAAACCGCTCGACTGGACATCGACCCCCCTTGTGCCCGGGCATTCTGCCCCAATCTGGCGTGCTGCCGCGCAGGGATGCAGCCGAACCCGCGCGGGTGGGCTACCATACGAGCGTGCCTGCGGGGTGCCCGCATTTCGCAGAGTGCCTGGCGCAGATTCTGCGGGCAGCACGTTTGGCTTTTCATCGAACCGGCTCGTCGCACGCGACGGGCGGTCCACGTACCCGTCCAGCCATGAACGCAACGATCGTCCGCATCGCGAGTTCCTGCGGCCGCGCCTCCCCGGGCGCCGGCGCCGCGAACCGTCGTGCGCGCGCGTTCGGCGCGCGGCCGGTGGGCGCGGAGGCGGCATGCCGATCGGGCACGTCCGCCTTCGACCACTAGCCCGGCGATCCACCTCTCGAGTTTCCCGCCCCTTCGAGATCGCCGGGCCCGCCCCCGGGGGCCAGTGCTGCGCGACGTCTTCCGTCGCTGTTCTTTCGAAGCGCCGCGCCGAGCCGTCTCGAGATTTGCGTCGCCCGACCCCGATTCGCGTTACCCGTCCTTTCACGGAGTTCGCCATGACACGACCCGCCACCGATTACCGCCTGTTGAACGAGCTCGACCACGTGCGGATCGATCGCCTGCTCAGCCGCAACCGCAATGCCGGCGAGACGCTGAACGAATTGCTCGACGACGCCGACATCGTCCCGCCGCAACAGGTGCCGGGCGACGTCGTCACGATGTACACGCGCGTGACCGTCGAGGATCTGCTCGACGGAACCCAGCGCACGCTCACGCTGTGTTATCCGGAAGACGCCGATCCGGCCGCCGGCTTCATCTCGGTGCTCTCGCCGATCGGCACCGCGCTGCTCGGGCGCCGTCGCGGCGAGGAAACGCAGTGGACGACGCCCACCGGCGCGGTGCAGCGCCTGCGCATCGTCGAGTTGCTGTTCCAGCCCGAGGCGAGCGGCGACTACACGCTGTAGCCCGACCCGGAGCCGCAGGCGCGGGCCGGCGGCGCATGCGCTCCGGCGGGCCGTCGAAGGCGAGCCGGTAAGATGGCCGCTTTTCCACGAGCCCGCCCGCACGACATGTCGATCGAGCACACGCCGATGATGCAGCAGTACCTGCGCATCAAGAGCGAGCACGCCGAGCGGCTGCTGTTCTACCGGATGGGCGATTTCTACGAGCTGTTCTACGCCGACGCCGAGCGCGCGTCGCGGCTGCTCGGCATCACGCTCACGCGACGCGGCGCATCGGCCGGTGCGCCGATCCCGATGGCCGGCGTTCCGGTGCACTCGGTCGAACAGTATCTCGCGCGGCTCGTGCGGCTCGGCGAGTCGGTCGCCGTCTGCGAGCAGATCGGCGATCCGGCGACGGCCAAGGGCCCGGTCGAACGAAAAGTCGTGCGCATCGTCACGCCGGGAACGCTGACCGACGCGCAGCTGCTGCCCGAACGCGACGACACGGTGTTGCTGACGCTGTTCCCGGCGTCGGCATCGCGCCTGGGCGCGGCGTGGATGGTCGTCTCCAGCGGCGAATGCTGGCTGGCCGAGCTCGGTGCCGATGCGCTTGCGCGCGAGATCGACCGCCTGCGTCCGGCCGAGCTGCTGTTGCCCGAGGACGCGCCCCTGCCCGACGCGTTGGCACCGGCGATCGGCACGGCCGCGATCGCACGCGCTCCGGCCTGGCAGTTCGACGCGCAACGCGCGCGCAGGCGGCTGTGCGAGCTGCTCGGCACGCGCGACCTGAGCGGCTTCGGTGCCGACGGGCTCGACGTCGCCGTGGCCGCCGCGGGCGCGCTGCTCGATCACGTGGAGCGCACGCAGGGCCGCCTGCCGACGCACCTGCAGGGGCTGCGCGTGTTCGCCGGCGACGAAGCGGTCGTCGTCGATGCGGTCGCCCGCCGCAACCTGGAGATCGTCGAGAGCCTGCGCGGCGACGACGGGCCCTCGCTGCTCAAGCTGCTCGACCGCTGCGCGACCAGCGCCGGCGCGCGCCTGCTGCGCCGCTGGCTGCTCGAGCCGCCGCGCGCGCAGTCGATCGCCCGCGCGCGCCACCGCTGCGTGCAGACGCTGCTCGAACCGGCGCATTCGCCGCGGTACGAAGCGCTGCTCACCGAGCTGCGCGAGTTGCCCGACCTCGAGCGCATCGCCGCGCGCATCGCGCTCGGCTCGGTGCGACCGCGCGAGCTGGCCGCGCTGCGCGATGCGGTCCCGGTCGTCCAGCGGCTGCGCGCCCGTCTCGCGTCGCTCGACGACGAGACCTTCGTCGAACTCGCGCAGGCGCTCGAGCTGCCCGCGTCGGCCTGGCAGCCGATCGTCGACGCGCTGCTCGACGAACCGGCCGCGAGCGCGCGCGACGGCGGCGTCGTGCGCGACGGCTTCGCCGCCGACCTCGACGAACTGCGCGCGATCGACCGCGACGGCGACGCGCTGCTCGCCGCGCTCGAGGCACGCGAGCGCGAGCGCAGCGGGATCGCCAACCTGCGCGTCGGCTACAACAGCGTCCACGGTTATTTCATCGAAGTGACGCGCGGCCAGAGTGCGCGCGTGCCCGACGACTACCGCCGCCGCCAGACGCTGAAGAACGCCGAGCGCTACATCACGCCCGAGCTCAAGGCCTTCGAGGACAAGGCGCTCTCGGCGCGCGAGCGCGCGCTCGCGCTCGAGCGCCGGCTCTACGAAGCGCTCGTCGAATCGCTCGCACCGACCGTGCGCGCCTGGCAGCGTGCCGGTCGCGCCGTGGCCCGGCTCGACGTCCTCGCCACGCTGGCCGAACGCGCACGGACGCTGCGCTGGGCATGCCCGCGCTTCGTGTCGACGCCGGGAATCGAGATCCGCGCCGGCCGCCACCCGCTCGTCGAGGCGGCCGTCGCACCCTACGTGCCGAACGACTGCGTGATGCGCGACAGCCGGCGCATGCTGCTGATCACCGGGCCGAACATGGGCGGCAAGTCGACCTACATGCGCTCGGTCGCGCTGATCGCGCTGCTCGCCTATTCCGGCAGCTTCGTGCCTGCCGACGACTGCGAGATCGGCCCGCTCGACCGCATCTTCACGCGCGTGGGCGCGTCGGACGACCTGGCCGGCGGGCGCTCGACGTTCATGGTCGAGATGACCGAGGCGGCCGCGATCCTGCACGCGGCCACCGAGCATTCGCTGGTGCTGATGGACGAGATCGGACGCGGCACCTCGACCTTCGACGGCCTGGCGCTGGCACACGCGATCGCGGCGCGCCTGCTCGCGCACAACCGTGCGCTGACGCTGTTCGCCACCCATTATTTCGAGCTCACGCGGCTCGCCGAGCGTTATCCGCAAGCGGTCAACCTGCACCTGGCGGCCGCCGAGCACCGCGGCGGCATCGTTTTCCTGCACGAATTGCGCGACGGACCGGCGAGCCGCAGCTACGGGCTGCAGGTCGCGCGGCTGGCCGGCGTTCCGCCGCCGGTCCTGCGCGCCGCCGACCGGATGCTCGCCGAGCTCGAGGCGCATGCGCGCCGCCACGATGCGCAGCTCGACCTCTTCGCCCTCGCCGACGAGGCACCGGTCGCGACGCCGCACGACGACGCGGAAGAATCGGCGACACCCGCGATGCGCACCGGCGACGGCGAGCCGGGCGACGGCCCGGCGTGCGAAGTCCTCGCGCGCCTGCGCGAGGTCGATCCCGACGCGCTCACGGCGCGCGACGCGCTCGAGCTGGTGTACGCGCTGCACGGGCGCCTCGCCGCGCGCAGCGAACCCGCCTGAACGGCGCGTGGCGCCGATGATGCGAGTCGCGAACGCGCCGGACGACCGGCGCGAGATCGACGGCTGCGGTTTGCGCCCGCGTGCCGGGGTCGGCCCCTCGCGCAGGACGCTGTTGCGCGCGCTGCTCGCGGGCGCCGCAACCTGGGCCGGCCGCGCCCGCAGCGCCATGGCCGCGACGCCATCGCACCACACCGCCGCGCCTTTCGCGTTCGCACTGATCGGCGACGTTCCCTACAACGCGCTCGAGGTACGGATGCTCGAACGCGTGTTCGAGTCGCTCGAACCCGATCTCGCCTTCGCGCTGCACGTCGGCGACATCAAGGCGGGCTGGGAGCCGTGCAGCGACGCGCTGCTCGATGCGCGCGTGACGCTGCTCGAATCGAGCCCGCTGCCGCTCGTCTATGTCCCGGGCGACAACGAATGGACCGACTGCGGCGCGACGAGGTCCGGGCAATTCGATCCGCGCGAGCGCCTCGACTGGCTGCGCGAGCGCGTCTTCGCGCAGCGCAACCGCGGCTCGCTCGCCCCCGGCGCGGCGAAGTCGCTCGCCCGGCTCGCTCCGATCGAGCGGCACGGCGACCGCTTCGCCGAGGGGCTGCCGGAGAACCTTCGCTGGCGCTATCGCAATGTCCGCTTCGTGACGCTCAACGTGCCGGGAAGCAACAACGGACTGCGCGCCGACGGACTCGACCGCGACGACTGGCGGCGCCGCAGCGACGCGAATGCGCAGTGGCTGCTCGACACCTACCGGCTGGCCGCCGAGGAAGGCGCGGCGGCGCTCGTCGTCGCCGTGCACGCGAACCCGCGCTTCGGCGTCGCGCGCAGCTGGCGCGCGTCGAACGACGGCTACGCCGCGTTTCGCGCGCTGCTCGTCGATGCGAGCAACGGTTTCGCCGGCCCGACGCTGCTCGTGCACGGCGACACGCACCACCATCGGGTGGAGCGCCTGACGCCGAAGCTGCTTCGCGTCGAGAGCTACGGCACGCCGTACTCGCACCGCTGGGTGCGCATCGATTTCGACCCGCGGGCGAACGAACCGTTCCGCATCGCCAGCCGCGAGGCGAAGCTTCCGTCGGTCGAGTCGTGAGCCTTCGAAGCGGCCGAGCGACGCGTTCGCTCGACCCCGATCAGGCGGCCGACGTACGCAACGCAGCCGCGGCCCGCTGACCGCCGAAGGTGCCGGCGATGGCCGCGAGCGCGGCGGCGAGCAGCGCGGCGAGCAGGTTGTGCGCGGTGGCCGTCGCGAGCGGATCGGTGCCGAGCGCGGTGCCCGCGCCGAGCGCCACCTGCGCGAGCGCGGCCGCGACGAGCAGCGTCGCCAGACCCGTGCGGCCGTATGCGCGAACGCGCACGGCCACCCCGAATGCGGCGACGACGAAAGCCGCGCCGATCGCGCGATGCACCCAGTGCAGGCCGCGCGCGCTGGCGGCGTCGAGGCCGCCGGGCGCCCGCAACGGATCGAGCGCCGCGGCGTCGAATCGCCAGTCGCCCGCGCAGGCGCCGCCCGTGCAGGCGCCGATCGCGTCGTGCGCACCGATCATCGTCCCCACCCAGGCGGCGGCAGCCAGCAGGAGCAGCGCGAACAGGACGACGGGCACGATAGGCGCCGCCGCGGCCGCGCGCGGGGCGTTCGCCGAAGCATCGCGCCCCGCCGCGAAGCGCGGCCGCGCCGCGGCGATCCACGCGAAAGACGCCGCAAGCGCGAGACCGCCGAGCAGGTTTCCGATCGTCACGAGCGGAATCGGGTGCGGCGTGAGCCGGCCCAGCCACGCGAGGAACAGCGTGTCGGCCAGCGCGAACGCGAGGGCCGCGCGCGTGCCCGCCGACGCCGACGACCAGCCGAAGACGGCGAGCAGCAGCACCAGCACACCGACGACCATCGCGCTGACCCGATGCAGCGCGCGCGCGGCACGCACGGCGGGCGCCGCACTTTCGGCCGGCGCGCTCGTCGACGCCCGTTCGCACGCGGGCCACGTCGGGCAGCCGACGCCGGCCTGCGCATGGCGGATGAACGCGCTCGATCCCGTGATGCACACGGTCAGCACGCAGGCGACGACGGCGAGCCAGCGGATCACGATCGGCGCACTCCGTCGCCACTCGACGCCGGGCTGCGCGCAGCGGCGTCGCCGCGCGCGCGCGAGGCGCCGCGCACGCAGGAGAGGACGACCCAGATGAACAGGATGCCGCCGACGATCGCCACCAGCCCGCCGAACCCCATCACGCCCATGCCGAAAACCTCCTGCGGCGTTCGCAGCGCCTGCTCGGCGCCGGCGACCTTGCGCTGCACGCCGTAGCCGCCCGACCAGACGAGGCCGAAGATGTGCAGCAACTGGCCGGCGCCGTACAGCCAGGGCTGCCAGTTGGCGACACGGCCCTGCGGCGCGCGGTAGCCGAGCCGGGGCAGCAGCGCATACGCCAGCCCCATCAGCGCGAGCGTCACGCCGACGATCGATCCGTGATAGTGCGCCGGAACGCGCACGTCGGAGCCTTCGATCAGGAAGCCGATGCCCCCGCCCACGCAGAACAGCAGCAGCGAAGTGACGAGCGCCGCGCGCAACGGCTGCGTGCGCGGATCGCGCGGCATCCGGCGCATCGACGCGGCGGCGAGCGCCACCGCGAGCGCGAGCGCCATCGGCAGGATCGCCAGCCCGCCGCCGAAGCGCATCAGCCACGTCATCATCCGGTGGTGCTCGACCGAGAGGATCGTCCAGTTCAGGTAGATCGGCGGAACGAGGAACACCGGCAGCAGGCCGATCGCATAGACCAGCGCGACCACGCGCGGACTGAGCGGCAGCGGCGCGCCGATCAGCGTCGCGAGCCAGCCCCAGGCGACGAGCATCAGCAGCGTCCAGGTGAACTGGATGACGTGCCCCGGCCCCCAGAACAGCAGCTCGTAGTACGTTTTCGGATCGAGCTCGCGCGGCACCTCGATCAACGACCAGACCATCGCCATCAACGCGAATGCGCTCGACACCGCCGCGGCCTTCAGGCCGAAGCGCAATGCGTCGGTGCCGTCGAGCCGCAGGCTCATTCGAGCCGGCGCGAGGAACGAGCGCAGCGTGAGCAGCAGGAAACCGACGCCGAACACGGCGAGCCCGTACAGGAACGTGTCGTTCAGCAGCACCGGGACGTAGTTCGACATGACCGGAACGGCGACGCCGGTGAACGGCGCCGCGGCCATGAACAGCGTTCCGACGGCGGTGACCGCGAGCGCGAACCAGCCGAGGCCGATCCAGCGCGGCGACGTGTCGATCGTCCACAGCATCCCGGCCATCGAGACGAACCAGACGAGCACCGACAGGTCGACGTGCACGACGAGGGCGACGCGAAAGAAGTCGACGCCGGGAACGAGCTTCGCGAGATACGGCGTACGCGCGAGCACGAGCAGGATCGAGAACAGCCCCGCGCCGATCAGCGCGGCGGTGCCGAGGAAGAGCCACCCCGAAGCGATCGTCCGCTGCTCGGTCGCGGGCACCGCCAGATCGAACCGGTCGTCGGTCGGCGCGATCACGCCGCCGAGCGCGGCCCCGCGGCCGGGAAACAAGGCTTGCGGCATCACCGGATCACCACCCCGCCGCGGTTCAGCGCGAAGTCGATCAGCACGACCTGCCCGGGCTTGACCTCGACGTGCCGCTCGCCTTCGTAATTGAATCCCTTCACCCGCACGTCGTCGTTGAACTGGACGCGGATGTCGTGTGCACCGACCGGGATCGGCATCCGGAAATACCCGGCCGAGGCGCCGTCGCGGCGCAGGCCCGCCGGCTCGTAGACGCGGTCGAACAGCGTCTCGCCGTCGAGCTCGACACGGACCTGGACCGGCGAGCGCTCGCGCTGGCAGTCCATCTCGGCGCGCAACTGGGGCGGGAGCTTCGCGAGCTCCTCGGCACTGCGCTTGCGGCAATCGGTGGCGACCTGCCCGGGATGGCGGAACGACAGCCGCAACAGCCCTTCGTCGGGGTCGAGGTGGCGATAGGTCGGCGCGCTCGAGAACCAGACGACGAACGCGCCGAACAACGCGTACAGGACTGCTTGTCCGGCGTAGCGAACGACTGCGTTAGCCTGCTGCGACATCGACCTTCTCCTTGGAATGGGTGGGCACCGCCCCGAGCGCCGGCGGCGGCGTGCGATCGATCCGTTCGAGATGGTGCAGGAACTCGCGGAATTCTGCTTCGAGCATCGCCCGGTCCTCGCGCGCGGCCGCGATCCGGCGCACGCGTTCGCGATCGACCGCGGCGCGCAGGCGCGGCTCGCGCTCGCCCTGCAGTCGCTGCGCGGTCCATTGCGCGCCGAAGCGGAATTCACAATCGTCGCTCGGGCACGAAGCGACGACGACGCCGCGCGCACCGCGACGCAACGCGTATTCGACGAACGACGGCGGAAGCATTCCGGCGCACGGCAGCGCAAGCGCCACGGTGCCGGCCGGCAACGACGACGCCGGTGCGGCATCCCGGCAACCGAACACGACGACGGGTCGTGCGCCCGCACGCGCATCGAGCTGGGCATCGAGCGCGTTGCGCAGCGCTTCGACGCCGAACTCGGGCAGGTCGATGCCGCTGACGAAACGCTCACCGCCGCGCAATGGCGTCGCCGAAGGGCAGGCGCCGGTGCAGATCCCGCAGGCGGCACAGCGCCCGGCGTCGACCTGTGCGATGCGGCCGCGACCGTCGGGTCGCGGCACCATCTCGATCGCCTCGTACGGGCAGTCGGCGAAGCAGCGCGTGCAGCCGTTGCAGTGCTCGGGCTCGACGACCGCCACCGCCGGCCGGCGCTCGCGCCCGATCCACGGCGCCGCGGCCACGAGCAGCGTCGCCGCCAGGGCGAAGCTCCACGTCGCCAGCGGACCGATCGAGAGGAACGCCGGGAACGCCGCGAGATAGAACCAGTCGATCGCCAGCGCGCCGCCGAGATGGGCGAGATCGGCCGGCGCATGCGAGACGGCCGGGGCGAACCACGAGGCGAGCGCCAGCGAAACGAGCGTGCCCACCGCGAGCGGGAGCGCCGGATTCGTGCGGGGCCGGGCAAGGCGCTGGACGTGCAGCCACAGGACGAGCAGCAACCCCAGCGACACGCCGATGTGCAGGAACATCAGCAGCGAGAACAGGCGGTCGGACACCGCGGCTTCGTCGACGAAATTGCGCACGAGCGCGACGTCGAAGCCGGGCAACGCACCGAACGCCTCGGCGATCGCCGTCGCGACGAACAGCGCGAGCGAATCCCAGACCAGCCAGTAGCCGATCGCGCCGGCGGCGACGATCAGCCATACGGCGGGCACGCCGGTGAGCCAGGTGAACGCACGAAAACCCCGGTAGCGCCCGTACGCCCATTCGCGCAGCAGGTGCGCCGCGACGACGACGACGAGCGCATCCGATCCGTAGCGGTGCAGGCTGCGCACGAGCGCCCCGCCCCATGCGGCGCCGGCGCCGAGCCGCTCGACCGACGCGTACGCGCCGCTCGCGCTCGTTTCGTAGAAGACGTACAGGTAGGCGCCGGTGAGCGCGACCAGCCAGAACAGGTGAAAACCCAGCGCGCCGAGTTGGCGAAGCGGATTGGCGCGTTCGCCGAAGAACCGGTCGAAGGCGCGTTCGACGCGACGCATGGCGGCCAGGACCCGGCCGGACGACCCCGTTCGCCCGTCGAGCGCAGGGAACGGCGAAGGTTCCGACGGCGACCGGGCGGACTGCTTCATGGGGGCTTGCGCGTCGCGGTCAGCCGCGTCCCGTCTTGCGCAGTTCGCGGGTGACGAGCCACCCGATCGCGCCCAGCGTGGTCAGGCCGGCGAACAACTCGAAGAACAGCGAATAATTGACCCGATACCCGCCCGAGTGCGGATCGTAGACCGTGCAGTAGAGCTTGACCTTCTCCCAGACGTTCTCGAGGGTCAGCTCCCGCGAGGCCTGCCCCGAGAGCAGTTCCTTCAGCGGCTGCACGAGCATCGGCAGATCGAAGTTCTCGCCGTACACCTGCCGATAGATGACGCCGTCGGCGTCGACGATCGTGACCTGCGTGACGTGGTCGAAGCCCTTCGGCGTCGCCTCGTAGCTGAAGCCGAGATTTTCGGTGAGCGCGTCGACGAGCGCCGGATCGGGGCTCAGGAAATGCCAGTCGGGCTCGTCGATCCGGTTCTGCTTGCGAAATGCCGCCATCGCCGCCGGGTTGTCGAAAGGCTGGTTGAATCCGACCGAGACGACCCGAAAGCGGTCCTCGCCGAGCGCCTCGCGCGCCACGCGCACCGCCTGCGCGAGAAACTGCGTGGCCACCGGACAGGCCTGGAAGCACCCGGTGTAGACGAGGCTCACGAGCAGCGGCTTGCCCGAGAAATCGCTCAGCCGCACCGCCTTGCCCTGGTGGTCGAGCATCGGCACGTCGAGCAGCGCACGCCCGATCGCCGCCTGGCTGGCGGCGAGCGCCTGCCGGTAATCGGGGCCGACCGCGCGCGCGTCGGTGCCCGGGTCGGCAGCGTGTGCGCCGCCGAATCGCGCCAGCAGCGCCAACGCGATCGCGACGGCCGTCAGCAGTCGAAGCGCCTGGCGTCGCCCCGTCAGGACGACGAACCCGCGCACGACTGCCCCCTCCAACGTGAAAAAGGCATCGCGCCGGCGATGCCCGGGAAAGCGGGCGCCGCTCGCGCGGCGCCCGTGAATCGACCGCTCAACTCAGGCCCCATACCGTCGACAGGTATTTCCAGTTGACGAAGTAGTAGAGGACGAAGGCGACGAGGAACACCAGCGCGAACACGAAGGTGCCCGGCGCTTCGAAGCCGCCGCCGTGCGTGCCGTGTCCGCGCAGCGCGGCCGCGGCCGGCGGCAGCCGCAGCGGGCTGATCTGCGTCGTGTACGCGCCCGCGTCGAGCCGCTTGCCCACCAGCAGCGTGCCGACGGCGATGATGATGTACATGGCGCCGCCGATGATCGCGATGACCCCGGAGATGCCGACCAGCGTCATCATCAGCAGCGCGGTGCCCGGGAACTCGTAGGGCATCGACGCGCCCGCGAACGTGATGTCCCAGTGCCGGCGGGGAACGCCGAGCGTGCCCGCGCCCATCATCGTCAGCGTGAACACGCTCATGCCCAGGCCGAACACGTACGGCTGCGCTTTCGCCCAGCCGGGCAGGATCACCTCGCGCTGGAACAGCGTGGGCAGCAGGAAATACGTGATCGCCATGAACGCGAGCGTCGTTCCGATGACCACCGTCGCATGGAAGTGGCCCGGCACGTAGATCGTGTTGTGGATGATCATGTTCAGCTGCTCGGTGCCCATCATCACGCCCGAGATGCCGCCGAGGAAGCCGAAGCCGATCAGCGAGATGAACATCCCGGAGAACACCGGGTTGCCCCACGGCGCCTTGCGCAGCCACTCGAACAGCCCCTTCGTGAAGCCCTTCTCGCGCTGCGCCGCCTCGATCGCGCCGGGAACCGTCAGGCCGTGGATCATCGACGCGAGCACCGCCAGGTACATCGCGTAGCTGGTGTTGAACACCTTCCACTCGGTGCCCACGCCCGGGTCGGCGAGGATGTGGTGCGCCGCGGCCAGCTGCAGGAACAGGATGTACAGCAGGAACGCGGTGCGGCTCACGCGCTCGGACATCGGCTTCGCACCGAAGACGATCGCGGCGATCGCGTACCAGACGGCGACGTGCGCGCTGACGTTGACCTGCTGCGACGAATGGCCGAACGCCCACCAGATCACCCGGTACATCACCGGATCGATGTGCTTGACATAGCCGATCGACCACAGCCAGGTCGGGATCAGGATGATCGCGCCCGAGGCGATCGTGTAGATCGCGATGATGGCCGCGGTGAGCGCGCCGAAGGTCACCAGCGGAATCGAGCCTTCGTACGTTTTTTCCGATTTCGCGACGACGAGCGTGCCGAGGAACACGAAGCAGCCGATCAGCGCGCCGACGGCGAACAGGATCAGGCCGAGATAGAACCACGGGCTGGCCGGCATCGGGACGTACGACGTCATCATGACCGTCGCGTTGCCCTGGAACACCGCCGTGTTCCACATCAGCGTGCCGAGGACCATCAACGCGAACCCGACCCAGGCGATGCGCGGCGTCGCCAGCCGGCTTCGCAGCAGCGTCGACGAGCAGAAATACAGGATCGCGATCTCGAAGAAGATGATCCACGCCACGAGCATGTCGAGCCCGTGCGCGGTGAGGTACAGGTAGAAGTTGTCGGCGTCGATCAGGTGGATCGCCTGCCAGCGGGTGAGCGTGATCAGCAGCGCGAGCACGCCGCCGATCAGGAGCATCACGATGCCGGCGACGGCGTGGGCCTTGGTCAGCGACTCGGCCGACTTGTGGAATTGAAGCCCCGATCGGGGGCAGATCCGGAACAGCGCTTCGGCGGTTGCCATGCGTCCCTCTTGTCGTTATTTCACGTACAGCCGCGACACCATCTTGTGGTGTCCGATGCCGCAGAACTCGTTGCACACGATCGCGTAGGTTCCCGAGCGGTTCGGCTGGATCGTGACGACGTGCTGGTAGCCGGGAAGCACCTGGATGTTGATGTTCTCGGGCTGCAGCGAAAAGCCGTGCTGGTAGTCCATCGCCGTGAGGTTCAGCCGGTAGGTCTTGCCCTTCTCGAGTTCGAGGATCGGCCACCAGGACCACAGGCGCGCGATCAGGTACACCTCGCTTCCGGCCGGCGGCGCGACCACCGGGATCTTCTCGTCGGTTTCGGTGCGCACCGTGTACTTGTCGACCATGTCCTGCGTGGCCTTGGCGAACAGCTCGGGCTTGACGCGATAGGTTTCCGAGGACAGGTTCTGCGTGCCGTAGACGTGCCAGTACGGCATCATGAAGAACATGATCAGGCACCAGACGAAGGCGATGACGATCCAGAGGATCTCCGCCCTGCCGATCGGCTCCTTCGACCAGATCCGCTTCGGCGGCGGGAGAATCGCGCTCATGCGGGTCTCCTTCCGCGCTTACTGGGCCAGCGGCGTGACCGGGATGCCGGCGATCTCCATCACACCCCACAGGATGTAGAAGACCGTCGGCATCACGACGCCGAGGAACAGGAGCAGGAACGGGTTGTCGAGGATCTGCTGGAGCACCGGTACGCGTTCGACAGGCTCCTGCGGCGGTGCGACTTGCGTGACTTCGTCAGCCATGGGTTCGTCCTCGAATGAGTGATGCGGGCATCATGGTTGCTTCCCCCGGCCCCCCGCATTGACCGGGATCAAGCGTTGTTGCGCTGGACGCAACTTCGGCACGGTGGCACAAAGCCGGTGTCGCTGAAAGCGCCACGGGCTCGCGAGCGCACATCTTCGACATCGATACGACGGTCGCCGCCAATGGTCGCGCCGCGGTTAGCGCTGTTGTTGCATTGCGCGCGTGTTCCGGCTACGTTGCCCGCACTTCTCGCGACGACTGCTCCGCGTCCCCGTTGGCCCCGAGCCCGATCCGCCCCGTCTTGCAACGAACCCATTCCGGAAACGAAGGCCGCGCGCTTTTCGGCGCGGCGACGACGACGCGCGCGTGCCGCGCGCGCAGCCACGGAGAATCTGCTTGCTGAAACGAATCCAGGCGCTGTTGCAGTGGTTCTTCCTTCGCGCCGAGGCCATCGGGAACCACGTTTTCGGCGAGCGGCTCAACCCGCTCTACTACCTCGGCGCGATCAGCTACTGGATGTTCTGGCTCGTGGTCGGGAGCGGGCTGTACGTCTACGCGTTCTACGAGACCGGCGTCGACAAGACCTACGCGTCGATGGAGGCGATCACGCACGGGCAGTGGTTCGCCGGCGGCATCCTGCGCAGCGTGCACCGCTACGCTTCCGACGCGATGGTGCTCACGATGATGCTGCACATGCTGCGGCACTTCTCGTTCGACCGCTACCGCAGCTTCCGCGCGTTCTCGTGGATCAGCGGCATCGTCGTGATGTGGCTGGTCTACATCTCGGGCGTCAACGGCTTCATGCTGCCGTGGGACCAGCTGTCGCAGTTCGTCATCGTCGGCACCACCGAATGGCTCGACGCGCTGCCGGTCTTCAACGGCATCCTGACGCGCAACTTCATTTCGCCCGAGGCCGTCACCGACCGCCTGTTCTCGCTGCTGTCGTTCCTGCACATCGGCATTCCGCTGGTCGTCCTGATGGCGCTGTGGGTGCACACGCAGCGTGTTCCGCGCGCCGCGCAGGTCCCGCCGCGGCCGCTCGCGATCGGACTGGTCGTCCTGCTGCTCGCCATGTCGCTCGCGGCGCCCGTCACGAGCCAGGCGCCGGCCGACTTCGGATCGGTTCCGATCACGCTGAAGTTCGACTGGTTCTATCTGGCCGCGTATCCGCTGATCTATTCGTGGGACCCGATCAAGCTGTGGCTGCTCATCGGCGGCGTCACGCTGCTGCTGCTCGCGCTGCCGTGGCTGCCGCCGGTACGCGCCGGCCGCGCGAAGGCGTTCCAGCTCACCGCGCATCCGGGTCGCCAGCAGGCGCCCGTGCGCGCCGGCGAGACGCTGCTCGATGCCGGCCTGCGCGCCAACATTCCGCTGCCCTACGAGTGCCGCTCGGGCGGATGCGGCGTATGCAAGGCGACGCTGATCGGCGGCGAGATCGACATGTCGGGCTATCAGCCCACTGCGCTCACCGAGGACGAGCGGCGCGCGGGCCGGATCCTGCTGTGCTGCGCGCGGGCGCGCTCGGACGTCGAGTTCGAGTACGAGGAGCACGCGGCGGCGGCTGCGGCGACGCGCATCCGCACGTTCCCGGCGGTCGTCGAGCGCCTGGAACGTCTCGCGCACGACGTCATGCTGGTGGCGCTGCGGCTGCACGGCGCCGAGCGGATCGAGTACGAGGCGGGCCAGTACCTGAACATCGTCCTCGAGGACGGTTCGCGGCGCAGCTATTCGTTCACCGATCCGTCGGGCGCCACCGACCTCGTCGAGCTGCACGTGCGCTGGATGCCCGGCGGCCGATTCACCACGCGCGTATTCGAGGCGATGAAGCCCGGCGACCGCCTCACGGTCGAAGGCCCGATCGGCTCGTTCGTGCTGCACGAGCCGAGCGAGAAACCGCTGATCTTCGTCGCCGGAGCGACCGGCTTCGCGCCGGTGAAGAGCCTGCTCGAGCAGGCGTTCCGCATCGGCATCGAGCGCCCGATGTATTTCTACTGGGGCGTGCGACGGCCACGCGACCTCTATCTGCTCGATCTGCCGCACCGATGGGAGCGCGAGCACCCGAACTTCCGCTTCGTCCCGGTGGTTTCGGAGCCGCTGCCCGAGGACGACTGGAACGGTCGATCGGGCTACGTGCACGAAGCGATCCTCGCCGACTTCCCCGACCTGACCGGCTTCTCGGTCTACGCGTGCGGATCGGTTCGCATGGTGCAGGCGGCGCGGCCGGCGTTCGTCGCGCAGGGGCTGCACGAGGACGCCTGCTTCTCCGATGCGTTCACGCCGTCGTCGACGGCGACCTCGCCCGCCTGAGAAACGCGCGGGCGCCGGCGCCCACGCCCGAGTGCGCTCGGCGCACGTGCCCGAGCGCTCGGCGCGCGTGCGATCAGGCGCGCTCGTCGTCGGCCGCCGTTTCGGCGCGGCGGCGCTCCTCGGCGATCTCCTCGTCGGTCGCCGGGCGCACCTCGAGCACCCGCAGTTCGAATCGCAGCGCCATTCCGGCCAGCGGATGGTTCGCGTCGAGCACCACGGTCTCGTCGGTGAAATCGGTGACGATGTGGATGCGCCCGTCGCCCGGCTGCCCGGGCACCCCCTCGAAGGACATGCCACGCTCGAGCGCCTGCGGGAACGCCTCGCGCGCGACGAGTTGCACGAGCTCGGCATCGTATTCGCCGAAGCTGTCGGCCGGCTCGAGATGGACGCTGCGCGACTCGCCCTCGCGCGCGCCCTCGAGCGCCTGCTCGACGTGCGCAAACACCGACCCGTACCCGCCGTGCAGGTACGTCCATTCGCGCTCGCCGGCCTCGATCGCCTCGCCTTGCGAATCGAACAGCCGGTAGCGGATCCTCACCCAGCAGTCGCCTGCCACCGCGCAATCCATCGACGCCCCCTGCCTGGCTCGAACACCCGAGCCCAGTGTAGTGCAGCGCCCGCGAACGGCTCGCGCCGCCGGGCACGCGAAATGCCGGATTCCCGGCGGGACCGGAGAACGCTCCGGCGTTGCATCACTTACGGGACCGGACATGATGAACCGTACACTTCTGCTTGCCTCGCTGGTCGCGCTCGCGCTCGGCGCCTGCGACCGGAACGGAGAGAACGCGGCGCCCGCGTCGCCGGCCGGCACGAGCCCCGGAACGAGCACCGCCCCGGCGGCTCCGCCGTCGGGCCCGGCCAGCGGGACGACGTCGACCACGCCGCCCGCCTCCTCGTCGCCGTCGAGTTCGACGCCGCCGCCCTCTTCCAGCGCTTCGTCCGACAGCGGTGCCACCTCGTCGGCGGCGGCCGACGCGGCGAAGGAAGCGGCCGATGCGGCCAAGGAAGCCGGGCTGAAAGCCGAGGAAGCGGCGCGAGCCGCGCGCCAGACGGCGATGTCCGAGCGCGCGCAGGAAGCCGAACGCAGCGGCCAGCCGTCGAATGCGCCCGACACGACGGTGCAGGCGACCGGCAATGCCGCCGAGGAAGCGAAAGCGGCTGCTGAACGCGCGGTCGCGGCGGCGAACGAAGCTTCGCAGAAAGCCGACGCCGCCAAATAGCGGCGCCGGCGCGGCGCGTTCAGACGCCGATCCAGTCGATGCCGTTGTCCTGGTCGGCGACGCGCAATCGCGAGGGGTCGTCGTCGAAGACGGCGGCGAGCGCCTCGCGCGCGAGTTCGGGCCGGTTGTTGTGCCGGCTCAGGTGCGCGGCAACCACGGTGCGCAGGCGCGACCGATCGATCGTGGCGAGCATCTGCGCCGCCTGCGCATTGCACAGGTGGCCCCACGGACCGGCGATGCGCCGCTTCAGCGATGCGCTGTAGCGCGCGTTGCCCGACAGCATCGCCTCGTCGTGGTTGCATTCGAGCACGAGCGCGTCCAGCCGCGCGAGCGCGCGCACGACGTTCGCGCTCGGATGCCCGAGATCGGTGAGCACGCCGAGCCGGCGACGCCCGTCGTCGACGATGTATTGAACGGGCTCGCGCGCATCGTGCGGCACGGCAACCGCCTCGATGCGCAGCCCCGCGCATTCGAACACGGCGCCCGAATCGAACACCCGCAGCAACGCGTCGCGATCGAACCCGGCGGGAACGAGCGACCCGGCCGCACGCAGCGTGCCGTGCGTCAGGTGCACCGGAATCCGGTACCGGTGCGCGAGGCGAAAGACGCCGGCAACGTGATCGCCGTGCTCGTGGGTGACGAGGATCGCATCGAGTTGCGCCGGCGGGCGCCCAGCGGTCTGCAGCCGGCGCTCGATCTCGCGCAGTCCGAACCCGCAGTCGATCAGCACGCACCCGGCGCCGTCCGCGCCTTCGACGAGCAGCGCGTTGCCTTCGCTGCCGCTGCCCAGGCTCGAGAAGCGCACCGCGTTACTTCATCTGTTCCTGCAGCAGCGCCAGGATCCGGCCGGCGGTCTTGCGGTCGACATCGCCCACCGGCTTGCCGTCCGGATCGAGGACACGCACGGTGCTCTGCCCGCCCTCGCCGGCGACTTCGATGCGGAAGCGCGGGCTCGCGTCGGCGCGCGCCGCGCCGCTGCCGAACCAGCGCGACAGGAAACCCTTCTTCGCGACGCGCCCGCCTTCGATTTCCGGATCGATGTAGCGAACGAAGTACACGCCCTTCGAGCGATCGCGATCCTCGACGGTGAAGCCGCCCCGGTCGAGCGCCAGGCCCACCCGGCGCCACGCGCGATCGAAGCCCTCGGCCAACTCGAGCCGCTGCACATCGCCGGTATTGACGAGCGTCACGCGCTGCGCACCGGCCGCCCCGTTCGCCTGCGCGACCTGGGCGGCCTCGGCGTCGGGGACGAAGCGCAGCATCAGCCGGCGCAGGAACTCGGCCTCGAGCTCGGGGTCGCTCGGCCGCGGCTGCCAGACCGTGCGCTCCTCGGAGGTCGAGGTGAACACCTCGACCATTCCGCGGTGCGTCACGTAGACCGCGGTGCCGCCCGCCGGATCGAGCTCGAGCCGCGTGCGGAACTTGTCGCGTTCGCCGGTGGAATAGAGGTCGTCGAGGGCACGCCCGATCGTGCGGCGAATGAAGTCGAGCGGCAGCTTCGCCTGGTTCTCGGCCCACTCGGTTTCGATGATGCCGGTCTGCGGCGATTCGGACTGGACCGTGAAGCCCGATTCGCGCCAGAAATCGCGCACGACCGGCCAGACCTTCTCGGGCGGCGCATCGACGACGAGCCAGCGCTGGTTGCCCTCGCGCTCGATGCGCGCCCCCGGCACCTCGGGCAGCACCTGCGGCGAGCCCTGCGCCGAGGCGTCGGTGCGATTGCGCTCGAATGCCGAATACGTCTTGTCGTTGCTCGCACGGTCGGGAATCGTGAACCGGTTGTCGGCGCGCGGCTTGGTCAGGTCGGGCGGGATCTCGAGCGACGGCAGCTTGGCCGAGGAGCGGTAGTCGATCCGGCTCGCTTCGTCGATTTTCTCGGTGAGGCCGCAGGCGGCCAGCAAAGCGCAGGCCGAAGCGACCGTCGCGCAGCGCACGACGGTCGACACTGTCGTCAATCTCAATTGATCACTCCACAGCGCTCGAGCGCCGAGCGGACGATGCCGTGGCGCTCGGGCGACAGCGGGGTCAGGGGCAGGCGGATACCCGGGGGGATGCGTCCCATCTCGGCCAACGCCCATTTCACGGGAATCGGATTGGCCTCGACGAACAGGTCGAAATGCAGCGGCAGCAGGCGGCGGTGGAGCGCGAGCGCTTCGCGCCACTGTCCGTCGAGCGCCAGTTCGCACATGCGCGCCATCGGCGCGGGCGCGACGTTGGCCGTGACCGAGATCACGCCGTGCGCGCCCATCGCCATCAACGGCAGCGCGCAGTCGTCGTTCCCGCTGTACACGGCGAAGCCGGACGGCGTTTGCGCAAGCAGCGCCGATGCGCGCGGAACGTCCCCCGTCGCGTCCTTCAGCCCGACGATTCCGGGCACCTCGGACAGCCGCAGCACGGTCTCGTTGCTCATGTCGGCGACGGTGCGACCGGGCACGTTGTAGAGCACGATCGGCAGGTCGACCGCCTCGGCCACCGCGCGGAAGTGCCGGTACATGCCTTCCTGCGTCGGCTTGTTGTAGTACGGAACGACCTGCAGCGACGCGTCGGCGCCGGCCTTGCGTGCGTACTCGCTGAGTTCGATCGCTTCGCGCGTGGAGTTGCCGCCGGCGCCGGCGATGATCGGCACGCGGCCAGCCGCATGCTCGACGGCGATGCGGATCAGCGCCGCATGCTCGTCCATGTCGACCGTGGGCGATTCGCCGGTGGTTCCCACCGCGGCAATGGCCTTCGTCCCCTGCTCGATGTGCCAGTCGATCAGGCGCCGGTAGCTGTCGAAATCCAGGCTACCGTCCTCGTGCATCGGACTGACGATCGCGACTATGCTGCCCTGGATCATGGCTCGTCGATCGTGGAAATCGCCATTCTAGCCGAGCACCGGCGGCGCCCCGTCGTCGAACGTGCGCACGGCGCACACGCGCTGCACGACCGCCGGCGACGGGCGCTCGAGCGTCCCGCTTTCGTAGCCGAGCACGGTCAGTCCGGCCCAGCGCGTCCGCTCGAGCAGTTCGCCCGGCGCGAGCAGGTAATCCGGATTCGACGGGCGACCGTAGCGCTCGTTGCCGCGCGCGAACGTCTCGTAGATCAGCCGACCGCCGGGTGCGACGAGCGCGGCGAGCAACGCAAAGCGCGGCCGGAACAGATAGTTGGCAACGACGACCGCGTCGAAACGCTCGTGCGCGCCGAACGGCCAGGCGCCCGATTCGAGGTCGGCGACGCGCACTTCGATCGGCGTGCCGACGCGCGCATCGGCGCCGCTCGGCGGCCGGGTCGCACCACCGGCAGCCTCGCCGATGCGCGCGAGCGAGGGCGCATCGCGATCGACGGCGAGCACGCGCAGGCCCCGCCCGGCCGCGGCGAGCGCATGCCGGCCCGATCCGGCGGCGAAATCGAGCATCGAGGCCCCGGCCGGGACGCCTTCGAGCCAGCGCAGCACCCACGGCGACGCGGCGGGCGGCGAAATCGGGCCCGATCGCCCGGTGTTCGATGCGGACACGGACAAATTCCTCGCTGCGGCTCGGCCGCTTCGGCTACAGTGGCGCGCACCTTCGGTTGCGCATCCGGACACGAGCGCGGCACGCGCCCGCCCGACAGGAGAACGAAATCCCGAACGCCGTATCCGCGCAAGCTTCCGTGCCACGCAAGGAGTCGATCCCGCTCGTCTCGGCGGCCGGCGCGAGCGGGGCAGCGGCGCTCGCCGCGAGCGTAGCGTATTTCGCCGATCCGGCCGCAGCCGGGCTGCGCACCGGGGCGCTCGGCGCCGCGCTCGTCGCCGCGCTCGGCGCCGCCGGTTTCGCCGCCGTGTACCTGCGCGAGCGCAGCGCCCGGCGCC
>JAKFES010000281.1:0-3730 GCA_036675585.1 Burkholderiaceae bacterium | reverse complement strand
CCCGCCGGCGCAGCGGCGCCCGGCTCGCCCTTGCGCACGGCCCGCGTGATCGCTTCCTGATGCGCGTTGGCCGAACGCGGCTGCCATTCATCGTCGTCGAGTTCGGGGCGGCCCGGCGCGCTTTCCTCTTCCGGGGGCAGCGCGCGGTTGCCGATCGAGTCGTCGGGATCCTCGAAGACCTCGTCGAAGTCGGCGTCCAGGCCGGCCGGGCTGAGCTCGTCGTCGACACCGTCCGCCTCGTCGCCCGTCCGGTCTCCCATTTCACCGCGGTCGGCCCGGCGCACTTCCTGCATCAGCGCATGCACGTCGGACGCATCGAGCTCGAGCCACCGCCCGCGCGCGAGTCCGCGCGGCAGCGCGACCGGGCCGAAGCGCAACCGCACCAGTCGACTCACCGTCACGCCGACCGACTCGGCCATCCGGCGGACTTCCCGGTTTCGGCCTTCGCTCAACACGACGCGGTACCACGTGTTCGCGCCGTCGCCGCCGATATCCTCGAGCAGCGAAAACTTCGCGGGTCCGTCCTCGAGCTGCACGCCCGAGAGCAGCTTCTCGCGCGCCTCGTCGTCGATGCGCCCGAGCACGCGCACCGCGTACTCGCGCTCCCACCCGTAGCGCGGGTGCATCAGGCGGTTCGCCAGATCGCCCGAGGTCGTGAAGATCAGCAACCCCTCGGTGTTGAAATCGAGCCGACCGACCGCGACCCAGCGCGACCCCTTGATCCGGGGCAGCTTCTCGAACACCGTCGCGCGCTTGTCGGGATCGTCGCGCGTGCAGATCTCGCCGGGCGGCTTGTGGTAGAGCAACACGCGGTGCGGGGCGGCCGCCGCGCGGCGCGGCACGGTGCGTCCGTTCACGCGGACCTGGTCGCTCGGACCGATGCGCTGGCCGATGTGCGCGGGCTGCCCGTTGACCGACACCCGGCCGGCAAGGATCAGCTCTTCCATGTCGCGCCGCGAGCCGAGCCCGGCATCGGCGAGCACCTTGTGCAGCTTCGGCTGATCCTCGGCCGCGGGCTTGCGCGGCCCGCCGCCGCGTCGACGCGACGACCCCGAATCGAGACCGATCGCGGGCACGCTGGCGTAGACGGGCAACGCTTCGGACTCGAGCGGCGACGCCGGGTCGGTCCTCTCGCCCGACGTGGCCGCAGCGGCCGGGGTCGCCGCGCCGTTCGCGCCCGTGCGCCGTTGCGATCCGTTTTCGCCTTCGGCATTGCGTGCGCCGCGCCCGCGGCCCGAGCGCCCGCCGCGTCGGCGGTTGTACATCGTGCGCGACGAGCGCGCCTCGCGCCCTTCGACGGCGTCGCTCGACGGCGCCCCTTCGTTCGCGTCCTGCGCCGGCTCGTGCGAATCGCGCGGCTCGCGCGCTTCGACGTCGAGCGGTTCGACGGCGGCTGTGTGGCGGCTCTCGCCGGGAGGTTCGTGGTTCAAGCAGACCCCTCGTTGGGTTCGGTGAAACGGATCGGTCCATCCGGGGAAACGGGCGCCGGCGGGGATCGGTCGGAATCGGAAGAATCCGGTTGGACGCCCGACTCCGCGCCGGCCATCGCCTCGCCGGAATCGTCGTCCCCGGCGGACTCCGACGCGATGGCGACCTCGACCGGCGTGCCGTTCGCCTCATCGGCCGAGGGCTCGCCGGCGAACTCGATCACCCGCTGCGCGAGGGCGTCGGCCGCTTCCAGCGTCTGCCCCGGTTCGTGCAACGGCGGCAACTCGCTGAGCGAGCGCAAGCCCAGGTCGTCGAGGAACTGCCGCGTGGTTCCGAGCAGCTCGGGCCGCCCGAGAACGTCCTTGTGCCCGATGACCTCGACCCAGCCCCGCTCCTCCAGCGTTCGCACCAGGTGCGCCGCGACCGTCACGCCGCGAATCTCCTCGATGTCGCCTCGCGTGACCGGCTGGCGATACGCAATGATCGCCAGCGTCTCGAGCAGCGCACGCGAATAGCGCGGCGGCTTCTCGGGATGCAGCCGCCCGAGATACGGAGCCATCTGCGGTGCGCTCTGGAAGCGCCACCCGCTGGCGAGCGCGCTGAGTTCCAGGCCGCGGCCGTTCCAGTCGGCGCGCAGCTCCTCGAGCATCGCGCGGATCGTGTCGGCGCCGATCTCGTCGTCGAACAGCTTGCGCAGCTCGCCGACGTTCAACGGTTGGCCGGCACACAAGAGTGCGGCCTCGAGGACGATCTTCGGTTCTTCGGTGTTCATCGGGTACTGGCTGCACCAGGAGGACCGGACGCCGACGCCTGTGGCGCAACGTCCGCGCTCCCGCTCGAGTCGAGAGGTACCGGTTGTCTCCGGCCGCGAACGGAAAACGGGCCGCCCGACAGCCGTCGGAACGACGCGATCGGGTTCCAGCGAAGGCAGTGCGGCTCGCGGAAGCGCTCGGTACGGGTTCGACGGGAACGAAGGTCGGAATCGATCCGCAGCGCTTCGGGCGGCGACGGAACACATCGCCTGATCGAGCTTCGCGGTAATCATACACGATGGGGTCCGGGTGCAACCTGGCGGCTTCGCGGTTTGCGGCCCGCTGCGCTCGCTTGCTATACTCTCGGGTTCCAGACGCGGGGTGGAGCAGTCTGGCAGCTCGTCGGGCTCATAACCCGAAGGTCGCAGGTTCAAATCCTGCCCCCGCAACCACGATCAGAAGCGCAGACTCCGGTTCGCCGGGTCTGCGCTTTCGTTTTATCGACTCCTCGGGGCGATCCCTCTACCCGATTCGGGACGCACAGCGTCCCGGCCGGCGCGCCGACGGCGTGGGTTCGCCCCGTGCGTGCCACCCGACCATCGCCAGCCCGATCATCGCCGCGGCGAGCAGACCGAGCGTCGCCGGCTCCGGTACCCGGGTCAGCGCGGTGATCTCGATCCCCAGAACGCTGCCGCCGGCCGGGTCGGCGCCCAGCCAGATTCGTGTGACATCCCAGTCGGCCAGGCTCAGCGTAGTGGGGAGGTCGTCGCTGTCCAGCGCCGCCGATGCGGAGTCCTCGAGCACGACGAAACCCGACGAAAGCGTAATCGCGCCGCTCGAAACGGGCGGGACGACGTGGTACGTGAAACGGTCGAACGGGACATTGTCGAAGACGAGGATCTGGACGTGCCCGGCTCGGAACTCGAAACCGTCGACCGCCAGCGAGAACAATCCGGGCTGCGACAGGTCGTACAGGCCACCACCGTCGCCCGGATTGCCGTCCGGCGTTGCGAGGTCATAGGCGAAAAAGCCGCTGACCGAATCGCCGACCGTCACCCCGTTCGCCGTCCAGTTTCCGGAACTCTCGAAAACGGTGCCGAAGAACTCGTACGTCACCATTGGCGCTGCCTCGGCATTCGCCGGTGCCGCCAGTTGGAAGAGCGCTGCTGCCATGGCCAGAAGGAACTTTCGCATGGTGCCTCCAGCGGTCTGGTCTGCCCTTCCGATGCAAGAAACCTGCCGAAGCGCCGAACGTCCTGAATCTCAAGGGCTGCGGAACAGCGCGACGCGCGCTCGGCCGCAATGTGTCAAGGATTCCGACAACGCGACAGCCTGGCCCGATACAGACTCGTGATTGGTCGAGGCGAACTGCAGCCGCTCGATGCGGCAAAGTCGCTGCGGACCAACCGTCGAGCACGCTGCGCTTCGGCGAACCCGGCGACCCACGTGCATCGGACCGGAACCGCCGGGCGCCGCGGCGGCGGCATCGTCAGGCGTTTCTCGGCAACACGGTATAGACGCGGGTGATGAACGCGTGCAGGTCCTCCATG
>JAKFES010000041.1:0-3740 GCA_036675585.1 Burkholderiaceae bacterium | reverse complement strand
GCCGCCGCGTCGTACGCATTGGCGATGCCGAGAAGCGACTCCGGCTCGTCACCGGCGGGATACAGCGTCGCGCGGCCCGCCTGGCAGGCGTATTCCCACTCGGCTTCGGTCGGCAGCCGGTAGACGGCACCTTCGCGTTCGCCGAGCCATCGTGCCAGCGCGATTGCGTCGTTCCAGGTGACGTTGACCACGGGGTGGTCATCGTTCTGCGCAAAGCCCGGATCGCTCCACGAGTAGCGCGGGTCGCGACCTGCGAAGACGTCGCCGCGCGGGCTTTTCGCCGGATCGTGGTCGGGGTCGTAGCCGTAGCCGCCGGTACCGTCACGGACCGATTCGGGGACGTAGCCCGAACGTCGCACGAAGCGGCGGAACTGGCCGACGGTGACTTCGTGCTGCCCCAGGTAGAACGCCTTCGTGATGCGCACGCGGTGCACGGGGTTCTCATCGTCGAGTGCGCGCAGGCGCTCGATCGGATAGCGGGGAAAACGCGTCGCGAGCGTCTCGACCGGTTCGCTGCGCCCCATCTCGAACTCGCCGGGCGGGATCCGCACGAACCGCATGCCGAGCGTGTTCTCGAGAACCGGCTCGTCGGCCCGGGCAAGGGACGGCAGGAGCAGCGCGGCGACGGCGCACGCCGCGCCGACGTACCGCTTTCGGCAGTCGCTCGCATGCGCCATCTACGCGGTCTCCGCTGCGCCGGGCCCCCGCTCGTTCGCCGCGCCGTCCTGGGCGGGATACCAATGCCGGGTGCGGTTGGCCAGCGCAACGAGCGAGAGCATCACCGGCACCTCGACCAGCACGCCGACGACGGTCGTGAGCGCCGCGCCCGAGCGCAGCCCGAACAGCGAGATCGCCACCGCGACCGCGAGCTCGAAGAAGTTCGATGTGCCGATCAGGCAGGCGGGCGCCGCGATCGCATGGGGCAGCTTCATCCAGTACGCGCCGATCGCCGAGACGACGAAAATGCCGTAGGACTGGATCACCAGCGGCACCGCGATCATCGCGATCACCAGCGGCCGCTCGATCAGCGTCGAGGCCTGGAAGCCGAACAGCAGCACGACGGTGGCGATCAGCCCGACGACGGACCAGGGCTTGAGCGCCGCGACGCCGCGCGAAACGCGCTGCGTGCCGCCCGCCTTCAGCCACGCGTGGCGCGTCAGTACGCCGGCCCCCAGCGGCAGCACGACGTACAGCACGGTCGACAGCAGCAGCGTCTCCCACGGCACGGTGACGTTCGTCACCCCCAGCAGGAAGGCGGCGATCGGTGCGAAGGCGAACACCATGATCACGTCGTTCACCGAGACCTGCACCAGCGTGTAGTTGGGATCGCCCTTCACGAGCTGGCTCCACACGAACACCATCGCGGTGCACGGTGCCACGCCCAGCAGGATCGCGCCGGCGATGTACTCGCTCGCGGAAGCGGGGTCGATCCAGGCGGCGAAGACGTGTTCGAAGAACAGCACCGCCAGCGCCGCCATCGTGAACGGCTTGACGAGCCAGTTGATCACCAGGGTGAGCAGCAGTCCGCGCGGACGCCGGCCGACGTCCTTCACCGACGCGAAGTCGATCTGGATCATCATCGGGTAGATCATCACCCAGATGAAGACGGCGACCACCAGGTTGACGTGCGCGAACTCGAGCTCGGCCACGGCCTGGAACAGCGGCGGCGCGAGCAGGCCGAGTCCGACGCCGGCGAGGATGCCCAGGGCGACCCAGACGGTGAGATAGCGCTCGAAGAGTCCCATGACGTGTTCTTTCCTGAATCGAAGGGGCGTCAACCGCGACCGATTTCGGTCAGGGCTGCCTGCAGCGACGCGCGGTCCATCGTCTCCAGCGGCAGTGCGAGCAGCTGCAGGAGCCGATAGCCGATCGCCTGGCGAGTCAGCTCGAAAGCGCGCCGCCTGCCGGCATCACCGCCCTCGGCGTTCGAAGGATCCGGATAGCCCCAATGCACCTTGATCGGCTGGGCCGCGGCGCCGCCGACGAACAGCGGGCAGGTTTCGGCCGCCGCGCTGTCGCACACCGTGATGACGATCGACATCGGTGTCGCGCCCTCGACACGGAACTCGTCCCAACTCTTGCTGCGATATCCGCGCGTGTCGACGCCGGCGTCTCGCAGCGTCTCGATCGCAAAGGGGTTGATGCGCCCGCTCGGCGCACTGCCGGCGCTGTGGGCCCGCACGTCCTTCCCGAGCTTCGCCGCCCAGTGGTTGAGCATGCCTTCGGCGAGCACGCTGCGCGCGGAGTTGTGCGTGCAGACGATGAGGACGTTGGTGGTCATCGGCGTGGGTCGGATGGGTCAGCAGGTGGACAGGCCGGCCGCGGAGGGCAGGCACGCTTCGCCGCGACAGCAGTTGTCGCTCAGGTACGCGAGCAACGCATCCATGCGTTCGAAGCGCGCGCGGTAGATCAGGTTGCGGCTCTCGCGCTCCTGAGTCAGCAGGCCCGCGTTCATCAGTTCCTTGAGGTGGAAAGACAGCGTCGAGGCGGGTACCTCGAGCGCATCGGCGATCGCGCCCGGCGTGAGTCCCTGCGGACCCGCGACGACGAGCAGGCGAAATGCCCTCAGGCGCATCGGTTGGGCCAGGGCAGCCAGGCTGCGGATCACTTGGTTTTCTTCCATATTTCCATTATCATCGAAATCACGGGCGAAGACAAGCGGTGCGCGCCGCTTGCGCAGCGTCCCGGCACGCGCCGGGGCTCGCACATCCCGACTTCGCGCCGATTTCGCCAGGGATCCGCAACGGGAGAACGGCAATGAGCGGTACCGACATCAAGCAGGTGATCCAGCAGAAATACGGCGAGGCGGCCCGCCGGGTGATCGAGATCGATGCGCCCGCCTCGTGCTGTGGCAGCAACGCCGTCGCTCCGGCGGCCGGCTCGTGCTGTGCAGGCGGGCCATTGCCCGGCACCGACCCGATCACCCGCGACCTGTACGACCCGGCGCAGACCGGCGAGTTGCCCGAGGCGGCCGTGCTTGCCTCCCTCGGTTGCGGGAATCCCACCGCGCTCGCGGAATTGAAGCCCGGCGAGGTCGTGCTCGACCTGGGCTCGGGCGGCGGCATCGACGTGCTGCTGTCCGCACGCCGCGTCGGTCCCACGGGAAAGGCCTTCGGACTGGACATGACCGACGACATGCTCGCGCTCGCCAACGAGAACAAGCGCAAGGCGCAAGCGACGAACGTCGAATTCCTCCGGGGCGAGATCGAACACATTCCGCTGCCCGACGCCTCGGTGGACGTGATCCTCTCCAACTGCGTCATCAACCTGTCGGCGGACAAGGATCAGGTGTTGCGCGAGGCGTTTCGCGTCCTGCGGCCCGGCGGGCGCTTCGCGGTGTCCGACGTGGTGACCCGCGGCGAGATCCGGCCCGAAGTCCGGCAGAGCCTTCTCGCCTGGGTCGGTTGCGTGGCCGGTGCGCTCGACGAAGGCGACTACCGCGACAAGCTGGCGGCGGCCGGCTTCGTCGGGATCGACGTCGAGCCGACGCGAGTCTATGGCGCAGCCGACGCGCGCGAGTTTCTCGCCGGAAACGGGTTCGACGCTTCGCAGATCGCCGACGAGGTCGACGGCAGGGTGCTGAGCGCGTTCATCCGGGCGATCAAGCCGGCGCGTTGAGCCCGTTGGTCGGGGGTGCGACCGCGCGCCCACGGCGCGATCCGACCCGTCGCGTAGAATCCCGCCGGCGCGTGCAGCACGGCGCGCTTTCTCCACGGGCGAGACGCTCGCGCGGATCGCGC
>JAKFES010000241.1:0-3749 GCA_036675585.1 Burkholderiaceae bacterium | reverse complement strand
GATCGTGAGCGCGGGACGCGCCGCCGGTGGCGCGGCCGCCGCGCTGCCCGATGCGGCCGGCGAAGGCGGCGCATCGTCGACGCGCGCCGCCTGGCTCCAGACGACCGCGCCGACGGCGATCGCAGCGAGCGTCGCCGCGCCGACTGCCCATCCGCGCCTCGCCGTCATCGCGGGCCCTCACGCGACGCGCGCGGCGAAACGCCCCGCACGTCGTGCGCGGCGGACGCCGCGGGCGCGCGCTCGTCGGCCTGCCACCCGCCGCCGATCGCCTTGTACAGCGCGAGCCACCCGACCACCTGCTCGCGCTGCGTCTGCACGAGCGCGGCGCGTGCGCCCTGCGCGTTGCGCCGCGCCTGCTCGAGGTCGAGCAGGCTGCCGGCGCCGACTTCCCATTGCGTGTTGGCCGCCGCCAGGAACGTCTCGTATCCCTGGACGGCCAGCCGTGCATCGTCGAGCCGCTGCTGCGCGGCATCGAGCCGCACCAGCGCCTCCTCGACCTCGCGCACGGCAGCCAGCGCGCGCTCGTGCCAGAGCGCCTGCGCCGCAGCGAGACGCGCACGCGCGGCGTCGACCGCCGCGACGCGGCGACCCGCGTCGAAGATCGGCGCGAGCAGCGACGGGCCGATCGACCACGTGCTCGCGCGCAGCGTGTCGCCGCCGATCCGCAACGCCGAGCGGCCGATCGATCCGGTCAGCCGCAGGCGCGGATAGCGGTCGGCTTCGGCAACGCCGACGTCGGCGGCCGCCGCGACGACCTCGCGCTGCGCGGCGGCCAGATCGGGCCGCTGCGCGAGCACGTGCGCGGGCACCGAGGGCACTTCGAACAACGCTTCGGGCGCCGGCAGCCGCGCCCGCCGCGACGGCAGCGCTTCGCGCAGCGAGGCTTCCGGCCGCGTCGTGAGCATCGCGAGTCGCTGCACGGCGACGTCGCATTCGGCGCGCTGTGCGAGCGCGCGTGCGCGCGCCTCGGCCGCGCTCGCGCGCGCGAGCGCGCCGTTGGCCGGCGCCTCGAAGCCTGCTTCGACCTTCTGCCGCGTGAGCGCGTCGGTGCGTTCGAGCGACTTCGCCTGCGCCTCGTCGATCTCGAGCTGCGCTTCGCAGCTGCGAAGACCGACGTACGCGTCGGCCACCTCGGCGGCCAGGCTCACCCGCGCGTCGTGCCATTGCGCTTCGGCACCGCGGGCGCGGGCACGCGCCGCGTCCGCCTGGTTGCGCGCCGCGCCGAACAGGTCGAGCTCCCACGCGGCGTCGAGCGTCGCGTCGTGCCGGGTGGCGGTCGCCGGATTGCCGGCGGCGATCAGCAGCGTGTTGCCGCGCGTCGAGCCGGCGCGCGCATCGAGCGTGGGCCAGCCCGCCGCGCCGGCGGCGCGCGCCTGTGCGCGCGCTTCCACGATGCGCTGCGCCGCCTGCTCGAGCGTCGGGTTGTTCGCCTGCGCCGCATCGATGAGCGAAGCGAGCAGCGGATCGTCGAAGCGCCGCCACCAGTCGACGAGCTCGGCTCGGCTGCCCGCGTGCGGAACCGGCGCCGACCACGCGGGCGGCGCGGCGTCGGCGAGTCGCGCGGCGGGCGGCGCGAGGGCGCAGCCGCTCAGCGCGACGACCAACGACGCGAGCGCGAGCCCGCGCGCAAGCCGGGTGCGAAACTCGTACGCGCCGTCGCGGCGACGAGGAAAAGTCGCTTGGGTCATGGTGTCCGGAGCGATCCGGAGGGCGCGGAACTTTTCAGTGTAGCGGATCGGATCGCGTGCGCCGGCAGCAACGCGGCGCCGTTGACACCGCTACGGCGCACAACTAGGCTCACGCACCGCTACTGCGCGTCGTCACAGCGCAAACAAATCGAATCGGAGGAGCAGAGCCATGAGGAGACTACTCGGCGCCGGCGTGCTCGCGGCGATCCTCGCCGTCCCCACCGCCACCGCCTGGGCGCAGGAGACGACGCTTCGGGTCGTCAGCGCCTTCTCGGAGAACAGCATCTACGTCAAGCGGCTCGAGACGTGGATGAAGACCTTCAACGAGCAGGGCAAGGGCGTGCTGCAGCTGAACTTCATCGGCGGCCCGCGCGCGATGCCGACCTTCGAGGTGGGCAACGCGGTGAAGACCGGCGTCGTCGACGTCGCGCTCACCACGGGGGCGTTCTACACGAACCTGATGCCCGAGGCCGACGCGCTGAAGCTCGCGCAGATGCCGATCGCCGAGCAGCGCACGAACGGCGCCTTCGACGTGATCAACCGGATCTGGAACGAGCGCGCCAACATGGCCTACCTGGGCCGCCCGGTCGAGCACCAGACCTTCCACCTGTACCTGAACAAGAAGATCGACAAGCCCGACCTGAGCGGGCTGAAGATCCGCGTGACGCCGGTCTACCGCGATTTCTTCCAGTCGCTCGGCGCGCAGGTCATCACGACGGCGCCCGGCGAGGTCTACACGGCGCTCGAGCGCGGCGTGGTCGACGGGTACGGCTGGCCGATCGGCGGAATCTTCGATCTCGGCTGGCAGGAGAAGACGAAATACCGGGTGGACCCGGGCTTCTACAACGTCGAGGTCTCGCTCGTCATGAACCTCGACGCGTGGAAGCGGCTCACGCCGCAGCAGCGCGAATACCTGAACAAGCAGGTGCTCGCGTTCGAAGCGCAGAACGACTTCTGGAAGCGCGACAACGAGGCCGAAGCCAAGCGCCAGGCGCAGGCCGGCATCGAGACGATCACCTTCCAGGGCGAGGCGGCGAAGCAGTACCTCGACAAGGCCAACGAGGTCGGCTGGGCGAGCATCCTGAAGGCGAGTCCCGAGCACGGCGCGAAACTCAAGGCCGCGCTGTCGAAGTAGCCGCCGGCGGTGCGGGCGATCTCCGCCGCCTACGGGCGGCTGCTGAACGTGCTGATGATCGCCGCGAGCCTGCTGCTCGCGGCGATGATGCTGATCATCTGCGCCGACGTGCTGTTGCGCAACGTCGCGATCTTCCCCGGGCTGCGCGGGCTCGAATGGTCCAACGAGATCTCCGAGACGCTGCTCTACCTGATCACGCTGCTCGCCGCGCCCTGGCTGCTGCGGCAGGGCCAGCACATCCGCGTCGACCTGCTGCTGCGCGCGATCCCCAGGCGGGTCGCCTGGCGCTGCGAGATCGTCGCCGACGTGCTCGCGCTCGCGTGCTGCGTCGCGCTCGTCGTCTACGGAACGAAAGCCGCGTGGGCGAGCTACCAGGCCGGCTCGATCCTCATCAAGACGCTGGTGACGCCCGAATGGTGGTCGCTCGCACCGCTGCCGGTCGCCTTCTCGCTGCTCGCGGTGGAGGTCGTGTTCCGGATGCACCGGCTGCTGACCGGCGAGCAGGCACCGCGCGACGACGCGGTGTCGGCTTCCTGAAGCCGGAGCGACGCGCATGAGCTGGGAAGCCGCGGCGTGGCTGATGCTCGGCGGCTCGACCGTGCTGCTGTTCCTCGGCCTGCCGGTGGCGTTCTGCTTTCTCGTGATCAACCTGGTCGGCGCGTGGATCTTCCTCGGCGGCGACTCGGGAATGATGCAGCTCGCCCGCAACAGCGTGGCGTCGGTGCAGAGCTTCGCGCTCACGCCGATTCCGCTGTTCGTGCTGATGATCGCCGCGAGCCTGCTGCTCGCGGCGATGATGCTCGCGCGCGGCTACCACCCGACGATGTCGACCGGCTCGATCATGGCGATCGGCGCCGTCGACATGCTGATTCCACCCTCGGCGCTCACCGTCCTGCTCGGCAGCCTGTCGGGGATCTCGATCTCCA
>JAKFES010000018.1:0-3865 GCA_036675585.1 Burkholderiaceae bacterium | reverse complement strand
TACTGTATTCGATACAGCCGAGCGTACAGCGAATCGGCGTCGAGCAGTTCGGCGTGCGTACCCTGCTCCACGATACGCCCGTGGTCGAAGACGAGGATGCGGTCGGCGCGCTCGATCGTCGACAGGCGGTGCGCGATGACGAGCGTCGTGCGCCCGCGCATCGTGTGCTCGAGCGCGATCTGCACCTCGCGCTCGGTGGCCGAATCGAGCGCCGACGTGGCTTCATCGAGCAGCAGGATCGGCGCGTCCTTGACGATCGCACGCGCGAGCGCCAGGCGCTGGCGCTGTCCGCCCGACAGCCGCGTCCCGCGCTCGCCGACCGACGCATCGAGCCCCTCGGGCAGCGCGCGCACGACGGCGTCGAGCCGCGCCGATTCGAGCGCGGCCCAGATCTGCGCGTCGTCGACGGCGTCTTCGCGCCCGAGCGCGACGTTGGCGCGCACCGTATCGTTGAACAGGACGACGTCCTGGCTCACCAGCGCGAACTGGCGCCGCAGGTCGGCCAGCCGCAGCTCGGGCAGCGGCACGCCGTCGAGCAGGATGCGCCCGCTCGTCGGCTCGATGAAACGCGGCAGCAGGTTCATCAGCGTGGACTTGCCCGCTCCCGACGCGCCGACGAGCGCGACCACCTCGCCGGCGCGCAGCGTCAGGTCGATGTCGCGCAGCGCCTCGACCGCCGACGTCGGATAGCGGAACGAGACGTCCTCGAAGGCGATCTCGCCGCGCGCGCGCTTCATCGGCGTCGTGCCGACGTCCTCCTCGGCGCGCAGGTCGAGCAGCGCGAACACCGACTCGGCGGCGGCGAGGCCACGCTGCAGCTCGGCGTTGACGTCGGCCAGGTGCTTGAGCGGCGCGAGCAGCATCAGCATCGCGGTGACGAAGGACACGAAGCCGCCGACCGTGGTCTGGTCGTTCATCGACTGCACGAGCGCAATCGTGACCACGACGGCGACGGCGATCGCCGCGCACAGCTGCGTGATCGGCACCGTGGCGCTGCCGGCAACCGTCATGCGCATCGCGAAGCCGCGCAGCTTCTCGACCGTGCGCTCGAATACCTCGCCCTGCGCGCGATAGCCGCCGAAGATCTTGATCACCTTGAAGCCGTGCACCGCCTCCTCGACGACGCGCGTGAGCTCTCCGGTGTACTGCAGGCTCTGGCGGCTGAGTCGGCGCATCCGCCGGCTGTAGACCGAGACGACGACGGTCATCACCGGGATGAGCGTGAGCGCGACGAGCGTCAGTTTCCAGTTCAGGTAGAGCAGCCAGCCGACCAGCCCGACGATGACGATCGTGTCGCGCACGAGCACGGTGAGCGCGCGCGTCACGGCGCCGGTGACGTTCGTCACCTCGAACACGATGCGCGAGATCAGCAGCCCCGATGCCTCGCGCTCGAACTGCTCGGCGGGCAGCCGCAGCACGCGATCGAACATCTGCTGGCGAATGTCGACGAGGACGTGGTTGGCGACCCAGGCGAGCGCGTAGCTGCTCGTGAACGTCGCGGCGCCGCGCACGACGAAGATCGCGATCAGGGCCGCGGGCACGAACCACAGCGGGAAATCGGATTTCTCGACGAAGCCCTGGTCGAGCAGCGGCTTCATCAGCGCCGGAAAGAGCGGCTCGGTCGCCGCGGCGACGATCATCGCGACGAGCGCGGCGGCGAAGCCGATCCGGTACGGCCGCGTGAAGCGCAGCAGGCGCCGGTAGATCGCGAGGCTCGAGCGACGGTCGCGCGCGCCGGAGGGCAGCAGGTTCGCGCTCAATACTCGACCTCGGCCGCCGCCGAGCGCAGCATCGAGCGGATCGATCCGATCAGGTCGTCGTGCGGGCGCACGCGCCAGTTCGGGCCGAGCTCGACTTCGCACGCGGCGTCGCGGTTGCCGTACTCGACGACGACCGGGATCGCCGCGCCCGCCTCGCCGCCGACGACGAAGGGCTCGATCGCCCCGCGCAGCGCGACGCGATCGGCGCGCCCGCCGAGCCGGATGCGCAGCCGCTTGCCGAATTCGTTGCGCGCGCGCTCCAGGTCGAGCAGCCGCTCGGCCACGACGCGCTGGCCGCCGCTGTAGTCGTCGCGCGAGCACTTGCCCAGGACGACGACGAGTTCGTCGTCGCGGATCAGCCGCCGGTTCGACTCGTACAGCTCGTTGAAGACGCAGACGTCGATCGCCGCGCTGCCGTCGTCGAGCGTCACGAAGGCCATCTTCCCGCGCCGCGTCATCTGCGTGCGCTGCGCGGCGACGATGCCTGCGATCCAGACCGGCTGCGTGCCCGGTTGCACCTCGGCGAGCCGCGTACGCACGAAGCTGCGCACCTCGGACTCGTAGGCGTGGAACAGATGGCCGCTCAGGAACAGGCCGAGAGCGGCTTTTTCCTCCTGCAGTTGCCGCCGTTCGGTCCACGGGGGCGCGGGGATCCATTCGGGGGCGCTCGGCAACCCGCCCGCCTCGTCGCCGAACAGGCTCACCTGGTCGATCGCGGCGCCGGCGGCCTCGGCGGCGTCGATCGCGCGCCCGACGTTGGCCAGCAGCTTCGCGCGATCGGCGTCGAGCGAATCGAAGGCGCCGGCGCGCACGAGCGCCTCGATCGCGCGACGATTGACCACGCGCCGGTCGATGCGCGCGCAGAAATCGAACAGGTCGTCGAACGGCCGCTCGCTGCGCGCGCGCAGGATCTCGACGACGGCCGTCTCGCCGCTCCCCTTGATCGCGCCGAGCCCGTAGCGGATCGTCCGGTCGTCGACCGGCTCGAAGCGGTACTGCGAAGCGTTGACGTCGGGCGGCAGCAGCTCGACGCCGTTGGCGCGCGCGTCGTCGACGAACAGCTTCACCTTGTCGGTGTCGTCCATGTCGGCCGACAGCGTCGCGGCCAGGTACTCCGCCGGATAGCAGGCCTTGAGCCAGGCGGTCTGGTACGTGACGACCGCGTACGCCGCGGTGTGCGACTTGTTGAACCCGTACTCGGCGAACATCGCCATCAGGTCGAACAGCTTGTCGGCGAGCTCGACCGCATAGCCCTTCTTCTTCGCGCCGTCGACGAAGATGCTGCGGTGCTGCGCCATCTCCTCGGGCTTCTTCTTGCCCATCGCGCGCCGCAGCAGGTCGGCGCCACCGAGCGTGTAGCCGCCGATCGTCTGCGCGATCTGCATCACCTGCTCCTGGTAGACGATGACGCCGTAGGTCGGCTCCAGGCACGCCTGCAGGTCCGGGTGGAAATAATCGATCGCCTGCTGGCCCTTCTTGCGCAGGATGAAGTCGTCGACCATTCCCGAGCCGAGCGGGCCCGGGCGGTACAGCGCGAGCACGGCGATGATGTCCTCGAAGCGATCGGGCTGCAGCTTCTTCAGCAGCTTCTTCATGCCTTCGCTTTCGAGCTGGAACACCGCGGTCGTGTTCGCGTCCTTCAGCACCTGGTAGGCGCGCGGATCGTCGAAGGACATCGACTGCAGGTCGAGCGGGGTCTGTCCCGGGCGGCGATCGATGTACTGCACCGCGAGGTCGATGATCGTGAGGTTGCGCAGCCCGAGGAAGTCGAACTTCACGAGCCCGACCGCTTCGACGTCGTCCTTGTCGAACTGGCTGACGACGCCGGCATCGGCGCCGGGCGGCTTGTACAGCGGGCAGAAATCGGTGAGCCGGCCGGGCGCGATCAGCACGCCGCCGGCGTGCATGCCGACGTTGCGCGTCAGGTCCTCGAGCGGTTCGGCGAGCGCGAGCAGCGCGCGCACTTCGTCCTCGTTGCGCTCGCGCTCGGCGAGCAGCGGCTCGGCCTCGCGCGCCTTCTCGAGCGAGACCGGCTTGTTC
Source organism: Burkholderiaceae bacterium (assembly GCA_036675585.1). Classification (GTDB taxonomy): domain Bacteria; phylum Pseudomonadota; class Gammaproteobacteria; order Burkholderiales; family Burkholderiaceae_E; genus Zeimonas. The sequence continues at coordinate 65 of JAKFES010000018.1, read as the reverse complement.
TGCACGACGGGCACGAGCTTGGACAGCTGGTCGCAGAACGTGTAGCTCATGTCGAGCACGCGGCC
>JAKFES010000142.1:0-3869 GCA_036675585.1 Burkholderiaceae bacterium | reverse complement strand
TCCCAGCCGAGCGCGGCGAGCAGCGCCTGGGCCGCCGGGCCGGCCGCATGGGCCGGCGCGGTCGTTCCCGACGCGCTCGCCGGGCGCGAACCGCCCTTCGGCGCGCGCATCTGCGCGCGCAGCTCGACCAGCACGTCTTCGGCCGACTCGACGAGCTTGGCGCCCTCGCGGATCAGCCGGTGGCAGCCGCGCGAGACCGGCGAGTGGATCGACCCCGGGATCGCCATCACCTCGCGCCCGTACTCGGCGGCGTGCCGGGCGGTGATCAGCGACCCCGATTGCGGCGCCGCTTCCACGACGAGCACGCCGAGCGCCAGCCCGGCGATCAGCCGGTTGCGCCGGGGAAAGTTCGCGCGCGCCACCCGGGTGCCGATCGGCAGTTCCGAGACGAGCGCGCCGTGCCGCGCGATCGCTTCGGCGAGCGCACGGTGCGCGGGCGGATAGACGCGATCGATCCCGGTGCCGATCACCGCGATCGTCCCCGCGCGCGCCTCGAGCGCGCCGCGGTGCGCGGCCGCGTCGATGCCGCGCGCCAGGCCGCTGCAGATCGCCAGTCCCTCGTCGGCGAGCGCGCGCGCGAAGGCCTGCGCGTTCTCGAGGCCGGCCGCCGTCGCGTGCCGGCTGCCGACGATGGCGAGCGAATCGCGCGCGAGCGCGCCGGGGTCCCCGTTCACGTACAGCAGCGCCGGCGGGTCGCCGATCTGCAGCAGCCGTTGCGGATAGCCCGGGTCGGAGAGCGCGACCAGGTGGTGCGTGTCGGCGGCGGCCCATTCGAGCGCCGCGGCGAGTTGCGCTTCGCGTGCCTCGTCGGCGGCGAGCAGCGCCGAGGCGCGCGGCGCATCGAGCACGGCGGCGAGCTTCGTGCGGCCGGCCGCGAAGACGTCCTCGGGCAGGCCGAACGCCTCGAGCAGGCGGCGGATCGCCATCGGGCCGATGCCCGGCGTGAGCGTGAGGCGAAGCCACAGCGTGCGTTCTTCGCGCGCATCGGCGTCGAGCGGCATGGCGACGGCTCCGGGCCGGTTTCCGGCGCGCGCCGACGTGCGCGCCGGCCGACGCTCACGGAACGACCGGCGGGCCGAACGCTACCGGACGATCGCCGCGGGAATCGGCATCAGGGGAAGGTCGGGAGCCCGGAATTCCCGGCGTTCCGGGAACCCGAGGACCTCGAATCAGGGATTCGCGACCGCGTCGCCGACCGAGATCGGGTGCGAGGCGTCCATCACGAGCCCGTAGGCGATCTTATCGAATACGCGGAAGACGAGAAGATGGCCGACCGGCTCGTCCGGAAGGACGACCTTCTCGGGCTTCGGCGCCGTGCGGTCGGTGATCGTCGCGCCGCGATGGCTGATGCCGAGCACGTGGCCGACCTCGATGCCGTGCGAGGCGCCGACGTTGACCGCGACGACGCTGTTGCGCCCGACCTGCGTCACGCCCCGGTACACGGCGACGATCCGGCCCGCGATCGCCGCGTCGGGTGCACGGGGCGCGTAGGTGATCGGCAGCGCGCGCTCGGCGGGCATCAGCCGGTCGCCGGCGCCGACCTCCTCGTTGGTCGCGACGATGCGCAGCGACGCCGGTTCGCCGGCGCGCTCGAGCTTGCCGCTGCCGAGGAACAGCGCCTCGTAGGCGATCGGCTTGCGCGTATCGGGATCGAGCAGCGGGCGGGCCGAGCGGTAGATGTGCCAGTCGACCACCGCCGGATCCTGGATGCCGCGCACGTAGCCGAGCTCGCCGCGCGCGAGGTACACGCGTCCTTCCTGCGTCGCGACGATGCGCGGGTGCGTCGCGAGCCCTGCCTCGTCGACGATGAGCGGCCGGTTCAGGAACGCCTCGATGTCGGTCGAGCTGATCGTCGGGATCGCCTCGCGCTCGAGCGGCTCCACGCGCACGGCCGGTTCGCGTTTCTCGAACGGCAGGTTGCCCGGCGCGCCCGCCGCGTTGCCCACCGCGCGGCCGAGCCGCAGCCGCGGGGTCGCGCCGCTGCGGTCGAGCAGCACCACGTCGCCCGGATAGATCAGGTGCGGATTGCGGATCTCTTCGCGATTGAGCTCCCAGATCTCGGGCCAGCGCCACGGTTTCTCCAGGAAGCGCCCCGAGATGTCCCACAGGGTGTCGCCCTTGACCACGATGTAGCGATCGGGCGCGTCCTTCGCCAGTTCCAGCGGCGCCGTTGCGGGCTGCGCGAGCGCCAGCCCCGCCGCGCACGCGAGCCCGGCGACGGCCAGTGTCAGAAACTGCACGGAAAGCTTTTTCATGAGGGCACGCGCCTGCGAACGGTGTGGGATACTTCGAATGGGTCTTGATCCGGACGGAACCGCCCCGAGATCGTCCTCATACTTTGCTTTTGATTCTGCCGCCACTGTATTGATGCCGCAATGAAACGAGGCGGCGCGATCTACCGGCGGTCGCTATTCACCGATGGCCGTATTGGACATTCTTCGTTATCCCGACCCGCGTTTGCACCGGGTCGCCAGCCCGGTTGTCGCCGTCGACGACCGGATCCGGGCGCTCGTGCGCGACATGGCCGAAACGATGTATGCCGCGCCGGGCATCGGGCTGGCGGCCACGCAGGTCGACGTCCACGAACGGGTGATCGTGCTCGACGTCTCCGATGCGCGCGACGAGCTGCGCGTGTTCATCAATCCGGAGATCGTCGCGACCAGCGACGAATCGAAGGTGTTCGAGGAAGGCTGCCTGTCGGTGCCCGGCATCTACGAGGAGGTCGAACGGCCCGATCGCGTCACCGTGCGTGCGCTCGACCAGAACGGCGAGGCGTTCACGCTCGACGCCGACGGATTGCTCGCGGTGTGCATCCAGCACGAGATCGACCACCTGAACGGCCGCGTCTTCGTCCAGTACCTGTCGCGGCTGAAGCAGTCGCGCATCCGCTCCCGGCTGCAGAAGGCCGAACGCGTCGACGCCTGAGCCGCGCCCGGACGCGGCCCGCATGCTTCGACTCGTTTTCGCGGGCACCCCCGAATTCGCCGCCGCGGCGCTCGCCGCGCTGCACGACGCCGGTCACGAGATCGCGCTCGTGCTGACCCGGCCCGACCAGCCCGGCGGACGCGGGCAGGCGCTGCGCGAGAGCGCGGTCAAGTGCCTGGCGCGCGAGCGCGGGTTGCCGGTCGAGCAGCCGCGCACGCTGCGCGACCCGGCGCTGCACGCTCGCCTGCGCACGCTCGACGCCGACGCGATGATCGTCGCCGCCTACGGGGCGATCCTGCCGCGCGAGGTGCTCGCGATCCCGAAGCGCGGCTGCCTGAACATCCACGCTTCGCTGTTGCCGCGCTGGCGCGGCGCCGCGCCGATCCAGCGCGCGATCGAGGCGGGCGACCGCGAGACCGGGATCACCATCATGCAGATGGACGAAGGGCTCGACACCGGCCCGATGCTGCTCGTCGAGCGCGAGCCGATCGGTCCCGACGACACCGGGGGCCGCGTGCACGACCGGCTCGCCGCGCTCGGCGCGCGCGCCATCGTCGAGGCGCTCGCCGCGCTGGAGCGCGGAACGCTGGTCGCGCGCGCGCAGCCGGACGAAGGCGTCACGTACGCGCACAAGCTCACGCGCGACGACGCGCGCATCGACTGGTCGCAGCCCGCGCAGCGGATCGTCGATCGCGTGCGCGCGTTCGACCCGGTGCCGGGCGCGGCGGCACGGCTCGCGGGGCCGCATCCGGTCGCGCTGAAGGTGTGGCGCGCGCGGCTTGCGAGCGCCTGAACGCCGAGGCCGGCCCCTTGCGCTGCGTCGGCTTCGAAGCGCCGGGCTTCGAGTCGGTGCAGGCCATGAGCGGCGAAGAGCGCATCGCCCGCATCAATGCGGCCGGCGCCGATTTCCTGGTGGCCGCCCTGGGCGCGCGCAAGGGGCAGGC
>JAKFES010000174.1:0-3884 GCA_036675585.1 Burkholderiaceae bacterium | reverse complement strand
CCGCACGCGCCGCCCGACGCATCGGAGCGCACCGCCGCACCGCAGGTCGATGCGCCCACGCAGCTCGCCGTCGCCTTCGCGCCGCGCGCGGCCGAGCGGGCCGCAATGCGCGACGACGAAGCTGCGTCGTACGCCGCCGGCCCGTTCGCACCGACGCTCGCCGCAGCGATCGCGCGCGCCGCCGAACCGCGGCCCGGCGACCCCGATGCGCCCGCAGCCGACGACGCGCCGCTCGGCCACGCGCTCGCGCAACTGCACGGAACGTGGGTCCTCGCGCAGAACCGGCACGGGCTCGTCGTCGTCGACATGCACGCCGCGCACGAGCGCGTCGTCTACGAACGGATGAAAGCCGCGTGGGCCGCGCGCGAGATGCCGATCCAGCCGCTGCTCGTTCCGGTCGTCTTTCGCGCCGATCCGCTCGAGATGGGCGTCGTCGAGGACGAGGCCGACGCATTGGCCGCACTCGGCCTGGAGCTCTCGGCGATGTCGGCGCAGGCTATCGCGGTGCGCGCGGTGCCCGCCGCGCTCGCGAACGCCGACGCCGCGGCGCTCGCGCGCGCGGTGATCGCCGAGTTGCGCGAACACGGCGCATCGCGTGCGCTCGCCGAGCGCAGCGATTCGCTGCTCGCGACGATGGCGTGCCACGCCGCGGTGCGCGCGAACCGGCGCCTGTCGATCGACGAGATGAACGCGCTGCTGCGCGAGATGGAGCGCACGCCCGCGGCCGATCAATGCAATCACGGCCGCCCGACCTGGCTGCAGGTCTCGTTCGCCGAGCTCGACCGCTGGTTCCTGCGCGGACGCTGAACGAATGCGTCCGAATCCGAGCGCCGACGTTTCCGTCGGCCTGCTGTTCCTGCTCACCGGCTTCCTCGCGCTGCAGCCGCTGTCTACCGACCTGTACCTCGCGTCGCTGCCCGCGCTGCGCGCGGCCTTCGACGCGCCCGTGTCGGCCGTACAGCTCACGCTGTCGGCGTTCGTCGCGGGCTTCGCGCTGAGCCAGTTGCTCGCCGGGCCGCTGTCGGACCGCTTCGGCCGGCGCCCGGTCGCGCTCGGCGGCTGCGCGCTGTACGTCGCGGCATCGCTGGTCGGCGCCGCTGCGCCGTCGCTCGCCGTGCTGCTCGCGGCGCGCGTCGCACAGGCGATCGGCGTGTGCTGCACCGTCGTGTGCGCGCGCGCGATCGTGCGCGACTGCTACGAAGCCGAACCGGGCGCGCACGTGATGTCGCGCGCGCTGAGCTGGATGGGCGTCGCGCCGATCGCCGGCCCCGTGCTCGGCGGACTGCTGCAGTCGGCGTTCGGCTGGCGGACGAATTTCATTGCGCTGGGCGCCGCCGGCGCCGTGCTGCTCGCGACCGCGTTTCGCGCGCTGCCCGAGACCCATTCGCATCCCGATCGTCGCGCCACCGAGCTCGACGCGCTGTGGCGCAACTACGCGCGCATCGCCGCCTCGCGCGGCTTCTGGGCGCACACGCTTCCGGTGACCGGAAGCTTCGGGGCGCTGTTCTGCTTCATCTCGGCATCGTCGTTCGTCCTCATCGAGCATTTCGGCGTGTCCGAGCGCGCTTTCGGCTTCGTCTATGCGCTCGTCACGCTCGGCTACCTGCTCGGCACGATCACGCTGCGCCGCGTGCTCGCCCGGCTCGGACTGGTCGGCGCGATCCGCCTCGGCGCAAGCGTCGCGCTGGCCGCCGGCGCGGCGATGGCGCTGCTCGCGTCACTCGGCGTGCAGACGCCGGCGGCCGTGCTCGTGCCGATGTGGCTGGTCACCGCCGCGCACGGCTTCATCCAGCCGTGCTGCCAGATCGGCGCCGTCGACCCGTTTCCGCGCAACGCCGGCGCGGCGAGCGCGCTGATGGGGTTCGCCATGCTGACGATCGCCGCGCTCGCCGGCTGGGGGGTCGGCGCCCTGCACGACGGCACCACGCGCCCGCTCGCGTGGGCGGTCGCGGCGAGCACCGCGTTCTGCGCCGCCGCAGCCTGGGGCCTGCTGCGCCGGAAATCGCGCGCGCCGACGCCGCCGACCGAAGTCACGCCGCCGGGCGCGGTGCCACGGACGGTCGCCGCCGCGCCGGCCGGTTCCGCGGGCAAGGCGACGTGAACCCGACGAAGGCCGGCGCGGTCGCGATGCTGCTCGGGCCGACCGCCTCGGGCAAGAGCGCGATCGCGATGGCGCTCGCCGAAACGCTGCCGATCGAGATCGTCAGCGTCGACTCGGCGCAGGTCTATCGCGAAATGGACATCGGCACGGCCAAGCCGGGCCCGGCCGAACGCGCCGCGGTCGCGCACCACCTCATCGACATCGTCGACCCCGTCGAGCGCTATTCGGCCGCGCGCTTCGTCGACGACGCGCGCGCGGCGATCGAGGCGATCCGCGCGCGCGGGCGCATCCCGTTGCTCGTCGGCGGCACGATGCTCTATGCGCGCGCGCTCGCCGAGGGGCTGCATCGTTTGCCCGCAGCCGATCCGGCGCTCCGCCGACGGCTCGACGACGAAGCGCGCGCACTCGGCTGGCCGGCGCTGCACGCGCGACTGGCCGGTGTCGACGCGAAGACGGCCGCGCGAATCGACCCTTCGGACGCGCAACGCATCCAGCGCGCGCTCGAAGTCCTGGAAAGCACCGGCCGGCCGCTCTCGGCCTGGCTCGTCGACGGCACCCGGGAACCGGCCGCGCTGGGCGGGCCGATCGTGCGGATCACGCTCGAACCCGCCGATCGCGCCGCGCTGCATGCGCGCATCGCGACGCGCTTCCGCGCGATGATCGACGCCGGACTGATCGACGAAGTGCGCCGCCTGCGCGAGCGTGGCGACCTCGCCCGAGAGCTGCCGTCGATGCGCAGCGTCGGCTACCGGCAGGTGTGGAGCTGGCTCGACGAAGGCGGCGCACGCGAGGCGATGGTCGACGCGGGGATCGCCGCCACGCGCCAGCTCGCCAAGCGGCAACTGACCTGGCTGCGCGCCATGCGCGAACGCATCGCGATCGATCCGTTCGAGCGCGGCGCCGTCGAACGCGTGCGGCGTGCACTGCGCACCGTCGTCGATCAGTCGAACGAATAGAAGTACAGCAGGTCGAGCGACGTGTCGGTGCCGGTCTGCGCGCGCAGCGACAGCCGGTCGGTGATCTCGTACTGGATGCGAAACAGGTTCCACACGCCGCGCAATCCCTGCTCGTAGGTGACGAGCACGCGCGAGCTCAGCCGCTTGCCGATCGCCACGACGTTCTGCTCGGCGTTCGTCGTCGGCGTCCCGGCCCCGGTCTGGCCGGGGAAGGTCGCCCCGAAATCCGGGTCGAAGACGCTGCCCGCGTTCGCGCCGCGCACGGTGAGCACGTCGAGGCCGAGCGAATGCGCGAGCCCGCCCGACACGCCGCCGTTGCTGCTGCCCATCAGCGTCGCCGCGGCCGCCTGCAGCGCGGCCATCTGCGCGCCGCTGCGCGCGTCGTCGAAGCCGACCCCGAGCACGAGCCAGGACAGCTTCTCCGAATCGGGGACCTCCGGCTTCGACACCAGGCGGATGCGCGGCGAGAGCACGGTGCCGGTCAGCGAGACGCCGGCCTCGACCGGCTGGCCGGTGCGCATCGCGACGATGTCGAGCACCGGATTGTCGAGCGGACCGTCGAAGATCACGCGCCCGCGCGTGATCGTCAGCTTCTGGCCGTACGCCGCGTAGGTTCCCTCGCGCACGTCGACCGTTCCGTAGGCGAGCGGCGCGGCCGGCAGCGTCCCGCGCAACGCGAGCGAGCCGGCGAGCACCACGTCGACGCCGCTGCCGCGCACGCGCAGGTTCGAGCCGAGATCGAGCTTCAGGTCGGCGGCGACGCGCAGGCCTTCGTCGCCCTTTGCCGCCGCCGCGCCGGCTGGCTGCGCTGCCGCGGCGGCCGCCCG
>JAKFES010000121.1:0-3922 GCA_036675585.1 Burkholderiaceae bacterium | reverse complement strand
GTGCGTCGAAGACGACGCATCGTTCGCGCAGATCCTCGTCGACCTCGCACACGAGCAGCACTTCGACTGCGCGGTCGCGCGCAACGCCGCCGAGGCTCTGCGGCTGGCCAGGACGATGCAGCCCGACGGGATCCTGCTCGACATCGGCCTGCCCGACCAGTCGGGGTTGAGCGTGCTCGAGCGTCTGAAGCGCGATCCCGTCACGCGGCACATTCCGGTGCACGTCGTTTCGCTGCACGAGCGCACGCGCACCGCGCGCGAGCTCGGCGCGGTGGGCTTCCTGCGCAAGCCGGCCGATCGCGAGCAGCTCGCCGACGTGTTCCGGCAGATCGAGCGCCGCCTGCAGTGTCCGGTGCGGCGGCTGCTGATCGTCGAGGACGACGCGCAGTTGCGTGAAAGCCTGGAAGTGCTGCTCGGCGGCGAGAAGATCGAGATCGTGTCGGTCGGGCGCATCGCCGACGCGCTGCGCGAGCTGCAGGGCTCGACCTTCGATTGCATGGTCATGGACCTCACGCTGCCCGACGGTACCGGCTACGACCTGCTCGAGAAGATCGGCGCGCGCGACGAATCGACGTTTCCGCCGATCATCGTGTACACGGGGCGTGCGCTCGACCGCGAAGACGAGGAGCGCCTGCGCCGCTACTCGAAGTCGATCATCGTGAAGGGCGCGCGCTCGCCCGAGCGACTGCTCGACGAAGTCACGCTGTTCCTGCACCGGGTCGAATCGACGCTGCCGGCCGATCAGCAGAAGCTGCTGCGCCAGGCGCGTCGGCGCGACGCGGTGCTCGAGGGACGCAGGATCCTGCTCGCCGAAGACGACGTGCGCACGATCTTCGCGCTCTCGAGCGTGTTCGAGCCGCTCGGCGTGAAGCTCGAGATCGCGCGCAACGGCCGCGAGGCGCTCGAGAAACTCGATGCGAACCCCGAGGTCTCGCTCGCGCTGATGGACATCATGATGCCCGAGATGGACGGCCTGACTGCCATCCGGCGCATCCGCGAGCGGCCCGAATGGGCTTCGCTGCCGGTGATCGCGCTCACCGCCAAGGCGATGGCCGACGATCGCGAGCAGTGCCTGACCGCCGGCGCCAGCGATTACGTCGCCAAGCCGATCGACGTCGACAAGCTGGTGTCGCTGTGCCGCGTGTGGATGCCGAAGTAGCGATGCGCCGGGTGCCGACGGCCGGCCCGGCGATGGACGAGGACGCGGTCTTCGACATCGAGATCCGGCTGCTGCTCGAAGCGGTGATGCTGCGCTATCACCATGATTTCCGCGATTACGCGGTGTCGTCGCTGCGGCGCCGGATGCGGCTGGCGATGGACCGGTTCGGCTGCCGCACGCTCACGCAACTGCAGGATCTCGTGCTGCACGATCCGGGCGTGTTCGCGCAGATGCTGCAGTTCTTCACCGTGCAGGTCAGCGAGATGTTTCGCGACCCGGCGTATTTCCGCGCGCTGCGCGAGCGCGTGCTGCCGGTGCTCGCCACCTATCCGTCGCTGAAAGTGTGGGTGGCCGGATGCAGCACCGGCGAGGAAGTGTGGTCGCTCGCGATCGTGCTCGCCGAGGAGCAACTGATCGATCGCACCGTCGTCTACGCCACCGACATCCATCCCGAGGCGCTCGAGCGCGCCGGGAAAGGCGTGTACCCGCTCGACCGGATGGCGCTGTTCAGCCGCAACTACCTGGCCGCCGGCGGGCGCGGTTCGCTGTCGGACCACTACTCGGAAGCGTACGGCGGGGCGGTCTTCTCGCGCCGGCTCAAGAACCAGATCCTGTTCGCCGACCACAGCCTCGCCACCGACAGCGTGTTCTCCGAGGTGCACCTCGTCTCGTGCCGCAACGTGCTGATCTACTTCAACCGCGGCCTGCAGGACCGTGCAGTGGGGCTGTTCCGCGATTCGCTGGTGCGCCACGGCTATCTCGGCATCGGGCCGCGCGAGACGCTGCAGTTCGGCGCGCATGCGCAGGCGTTCGAACTGGTCGCGCCCGAACTCCGGATCTACCGACTCCGATGAGGGCTGCGATGAGCGAGCAGGCACCGCCGCGCTTCGAAGCGGTTGCGATCGGCGCGTCGGCGGGCGGCGTGCAGGCGCTGTTGACGATCCTCGGCGCGCTGCCGGCCGATTTCCGCCCGGCGATGCTCGTCGTGTTGCACCTCGCGGCCGATCGACCGAGTACGCTCGCCGCGCTCCTCGCACACCATTGCGCGCTGCCGGTGGCCGAGGCGCTCGACAAGCAGCCGCTCGAACCCGGCACCGTGACCCTCGCGCCGCCCAATTACCACATGCTGGTCGAACGCGACCGGACCATCTCGCTGTCGGTCGACGACCCCGTCCAGTTCTCGCGGCCGGCGATCGATCCGACCTTCGAGAGCGCAGCGATCGCCTATCGCGAGCGTCTGCTCGCCGTCGTGCTCACCGGCGCGAGCAGCGACGGCAGCGCCGGCGCGGCTGCGGTGCGCGCGCACGGTGGTACGGTCTGGATCGAAGATCCGCACACGGCGCGCGCGACGAGGATGCCCGAAGCGGCGCTTCGCCGGGCGGGCTGCGACGCACTGTTGCGCCTGGAGCAGATCGCCCGCACGCTGGCTTTGCTGACCCCCGCTTCCCCATCATGATCGAAACCGCTCCCCGGATCACGTCGCCCGTAGAGATCCTCGTCGTCGACGACGTCGAACAGAACCGGATCGCGATGCGGGCGCTGCTCGAGCGGCCCGGCTTGCGCGTGCTCACCGCGTGCAGCGGGGTCGAGGCGCTCGAGGTGCTGCTCGAGCACGACGTCGCACTCGCATTGCTCGACGTGCAGATGCCGGCGATGGACGGCTTCGAGCTCGCCGAGCTGATGCGCGGCACCGAGCGCACGCGGTCGATCCCGATCATTTTCGTGACCGCCGCCGCGATGGACGCGCAGCGATCGTTTCGCGGCTACGAGGCCGGCGCGGTCGATTTCCTGAACAAGCCGATCGACCCGAAGATCCTGCACAGCAAGGTCGACGTGTTCGTCGCGCTGTACGAGCAGCGGCGCGAGCTGCATCAGCGAATGGTCGAACTGCAGCAGGCGTTGTCGCTCAACGGGATGATGATCGCCGTGCTCACGCACGACCTGCGCACGCCGCTGTCGGCGATCAACTTCACGGCCGAGCTGCTGCTGCGAACGGCCGCGAGCGATCCCGTGCGGCAAAGCGCGGTGCGGCTGAAGTCGAGCGCCGCGCGCATGGCGGCGCTCATCTCCCAGCTGCTCGATTTCTCGCGCATCCGCGCCGGCAGCCTGCGGCTCGACCCCCGGCACGTCGATCTGGGCGAGATCTTCGAGACGGCGATCGGCGAAGTGCGCCAGGCCGCGCCGCACGCGCGCATCGAGATGCGAACGAGCGGCGATACCGGCGCGACGCTCGATCCGGATCGGATGGCGCAGGTCGCCTCGAACCTGGTATCGAACGCGGTGCGCCACGGCAGCGCCGGCGAACCGATCAGCGTGCTCGTCGACGGGCTGCGCCCGGAGTCGCTGCGCGTCGAGATCGAGAATGCGGGAAGCATTCCGCCGGTCGAGCGAATGCGCCTGTTCGAGCCGTTTCGCAGCGCGACCAGCGGGCGCGAGGGCCTCGGGCTCGGCCTGTACATCGTCGATCAGTTCGTCCGCGCGCATCGCGGTTCGGTCTTCTGCGACGCCGATCGCCCCGGGCGCGTCGTGTTCGGGTTCACGGTTCCGCGCGGCGAGCGCGACGCAGCCGTGTCCGGCGAGGGCCTCGCCGGCGACGGCGAGGCGTCGCCCGCAGCGTTCGGCTAGGGCCTGTTCACACTGCGATCGTCCCCGCGCCGGGGCCTGCCGAGCCGCCAAACGAGGCGCCGGCGACGCGCGTGGTGGTTCCACGCAAGGAGCCGGCAACGAAGTGTGGCGGCTCGGCAGGCCCCGGCCCGGAGGGTG
>JAKFES010000137.1:0-3939 GCA_036675585.1 Burkholderiaceae bacterium | reverse complement strand
CCCTTCACCCTTCACCCTTCACCCTTCACCCTTCACCCTTCACCTCCTCAGCCACCTCCTCCACCCACCCCCCCAGCGCCAGCAGCGCCGCGTCGGCGTCGCGGCGGGCGACGACCTGCAGGGCGACGGGCAGGCCTTCGACGAGGCCGAGCGGGATCGACAGCGTCGGCAGGCCGCACAGGGAGAACGGCAGGGTCTGGCCGAGCACGGCCTCGCGCACGGTCGTGAGGCCGCCCTCGACCTGCACGTCGTTCTGGCCGCGCAGCGGCGGCAGCACGGCACTGGTGGGCAGGATCCACGCATCGCAATCGGCGAGCGCCGCATCGAGCGCGCGCGAGACGGCGATACGCGTCTGCAGCGCATCGACGTATTCGAGGGCGGTCATTCGCCGCGCGGCCTCGAGCGCCGGCAGGACCAGCGACGAGAAGCCGTCGCCGCCCGCATCGAGCGCGGCCCGATGCACCCAGGCGGCTTCGGCGCGAACGATCGGCGTGTAGCAGCGCCAGGCGTCGTCGAGCCGCACCGCGGCGGCGTCCTCGATCTGCGCACCGTGCGATGCGAGCCCGGCGATCGCCCGCTCGAAGCGCTCGCGGACCTGGGGCTGCAGGCGCCCGCGCAGCCACGTCGTCGGCACGCGCAGCCGCGGCCTGCGTGCGACGCGGCCGTGCGAGACACGACGCCGCGCCATCGTCTCGAACAGCAGCGCGCAATCGGCGACGCTGCGCGCGAGCGGACCGGCGTGATCGCAGGTCCACGACAGCGGCAGCGCGCCGTCGAGCGGGATCGCGCCGTAGGTCGGCTTGAAGCCCGTCACCGAGCAGAACGCGGCGGGGATGCGCACCGAGCCGCCCGTGTCGCTGCCGATCGACGCGAGCCCGATTCCGCTGGCAACGGCGACGCCCGACCCGCTCGACGAGCCGCCCGCCTGCCGCGCCGGATCGAAGGGGTTGCACACGTCGCCGGTCCATTCGTTCTCGCCGGTGCAGCCGAGCGCGATCTCGTGCATGTTCGTCTTCGCGAACACGATCGCACCGGCGTCGCGCAGCCGCGCGACCAGCGTCGCTTCGTCGGTGCCGAGGTCGGGAAGCGGTGCGCGCGTCCCGGCGTGCATCGGCATGCCGCGCACCGCGTACAGGTCCTTGATCGACACGGGAACGCCGTGCAGCGGACCGCGCAGCCGCCCGCGGCGGGCTTCGTCGTCGAGGCGGCGCGCCGCTTCGAGCGCGGCGGGCCAGTCGACCCACGCGATCGCGTTCAGGTCCGCATGGCGCTGCGCGCGCTCGCGCGCCGCTTCGACGAGCGCCTGCGCGTGCTGCGCCTGGCGCGCGATCGACGCGACGGTCCGTGCGATCGAATCGGCTCGCGCCGCGGGTGCCGATGAATCTGGGAAATCGGGTTCGCTGGGTTTCATGGTCTCGAAAACCGGGGGCATGCCGACGCTATCATGCCGCGATGCACGCGCTTTCACCCGTCGCGCGAGCGCTCGCGACACGGCGCGCGCTTCGTGTCCGCCATTGTCGGCGCGAGGCGGCGACGGTCTCGCACGGTCCGCGCCGGTCCTCATGGGTTCTGGCGGCCGTGCTCGCCTGCGCGGCGCCGGCGGTGCCCGGATTCGAAGAACCCGGCGCGCGGGCCGCGCCCGAAGCGGCCACGGGCTTCGTCGAGCGCGGCGCCGTCCACGCGACGCGTTTCATGGCGGTCACCGCCAACGCGCACGCGACGCGCGCCGCGGTGGCCATGCTCGAGCGCGGCGGCAGTGCGGTCGACGCGGCGATCGCCGCGCAGATGGTGCTCACGCTGGTCGAGCCGCAGTCCTCGGGAATCGGCGGCGGCGCGTTCCTGCTGCTGTACGACGCCGACGCGCGGCGAATGCGCGCGTACGACGGCCGCGAAACCGCGCCGCGACGCGCGACGCCGGGGCTGTTCCTGCGCGACGACGGCACGCCGCTCGGCTTCTTCGAGGCCGCCGTCGGCGGACGCGCAGTCGGCGTACCGGGCGTGGTGCGCATGCTCGAGCGCGTGCATCGCGAGCACGGCAGGCTCGACTGGTCGGGGCTGTTCGAGCCGGCGATCGCACTGGCTCGCGACGGTTTTCCGGTGAGCGAGCGGCTGCACGCGCTGATTGCCGCCGACCGCTGGCTGCCGCGCGAACCGGCGGCCGCGGCGTACTTCTACGATGCGTCGGGGCGCGCGTGGCCGGTCGGGCATCGCCTGCGCAACGAAGCGCTCGCCGACACGCTCACGCAGATCGCGCGTCACGGCAGCCGCGCACTGCATACCGGCCCGATCGCACACGACCTCGCCGCCGCCGTTGCGTCGCATCCGCGCAACCCGGGTGTGCTCGACGAGCACGACCTCGCCGCCTACGCGCCGCGCGAGCGCGAAGCGCTGTGCTTCGCGCATCGGCGATATCGGGTGTGCGGCATGCCGCCGCCTTCGTCGGGCGCGATCGCGATCGCACAGATGCTCGCCTACTGGCGGCTTGCCGGCACGCCGGTGCGCCTGAGCGACGAAGCGGGACGCCTGCGCGTCGACGGCGCGCACCGTTTCGCCGAGGCGGGGCGGCTGGCTTTTGCCGACCGCGACGCGTACGTTGCCGACACCGATTTCGTCGCCCTGCCCGGCCAGCGCCGCGGCGAGCCCGTGCGCGCGACGCCGGGCACGCTGCTCGATCCGCTCTATCTCGCTGCGCGCGCGGCGCGGATCGGCGAACGGTCGATGCGACGCACCGCGGCGGGCATCCCGTCCGCGCCAGCCGCCGATGCGCGCCCGGGCGTCCCGCTCGCGCACGAGCCGCGCTCGACTTCGCACCTGTCGATCGTCGACGCCGAAGGCAACGCCGTTTCGATGACCTCGTCGATCGAGAACGCGTTCGGCTCGCGGCTGATGGTGCGCGGCTTCCTGCTGAACAACCAGCTCACCGATTTCTCGTTCGAGCCGGTGCGCGACGGCGAGGCGATCGCCAACCGCGTGCAGCCGGGCAAGCGGCCGCGCAGCTCGATGTCGCCGACGATCGTGCTCGACGCGGCCGACGGCGAGCCGGTGCTCGTCGTCGGGTCGCCGGGCGGCGCGTCGATCATCTCGTACGTCGCACGAACGCTCGTCTCGGTGCTCGACGACGGCCTGGCGCTCGACGTCGCGCTCGCGATGCCGAACCTCGGCAGCCGCAACGGGCCGACCGAACTCGAGGCCGGCCGCGCCGATCCGGCGCTCGCGCGGGCGTTGGCCGCCCGCGGGCACCTCGTCGAATCGCGCGAGATGACGAGCGGGCTGCATGCGGTCGCGCGAAGCTGCACCGAGCGGCGATGCGTGCTCGTCGGCGCGGCCGACCCCCGGCGCGAAGGTCTCGCGCTCGGCAACCGACTCCGGGAGCAGAGGTGATGGAACGACGCAAGCTGCACGGCGGCCGCCTGAAAGCGGCCGCATACGACGCCCGCGAACAGCGCCTGGAGATCGATTTCGCCGACGGCGAGCGACGCGTCTTCAAGGCCGTGCCGGCGGAAGTCTGGCGGCGCCTGATCTCGGCACCGAACCCGGCCGTGTTCTACGCCGACCGGATCGAGGAGGAATACGCGGTCGAGCGCGGGCGCGCCGATGGACCGGGCGACGCGCGCTCGAAGCTCGATTCGCTGTTCGGCGGCGACCCCGGGGACGCCGATTGACGCTGCGCGTGCGCATCCTGTGCCGGGTCGTCGACCATTTCGGCGACGCCGGCGTCTGCTGGCGGCTGGCGCGGCAACTGGCGCGCGAACACGGATGGCGCGTGCGCCTGACGATCGATCGCCCCGACCTGCTCGCCCGGCTCGGCGCGCGAACCGATGCGCTCGCACGCGGTACCGCTCCGGTCGTCGTCGAGCCGTGGCCGCGAGCGCCCGGCGCGCGACCGGCGCGGCCGAAGGCGGCTTCGGCCGCGCCCGAGCCGCACGAGCACGCGCACGA
>JAKFES010000302.1:0-24040 GCA_036675585.1 Burkholderiaceae bacterium | reverse complement strand
AAAGCGCGCACTCGGCGTTGCAAATGCTCGCCGTGGCCCCGCCACGGCTGCGCTTTGCGCCTGGATTGCGCGCTTTTTTCGGGCTCACGCGGGGACGATCGTAGTGTGAACAGGCCCTAGAACACGCGAGGCACGCCGCCCCGCGCGCGTGCGCTACACGTAGTGCGCGGTCGTCGTCATCACCCGGGACGCGGTGCGCATCGCCATGCGCACCGGCGCCGGCAGGTCGACTCCGCCGAGGCGCCGCGCATGCTCGCCGTGCCGCGCTTCGTCTTCCTGCATCGCCGCGACGATCGCGCGCGATCGCGTGTCCGACGCCGGCAGCCGGTCGAGGTGGTGCGCGAGATGCGCTTCGACCTGTCGTTCGGTTTCCGCCATGAAGCCCAGGCTGATCCGGTCGCCGAGCCGCCCGGCGACGAGGCCGATGGCGAACGAGCCGGCGTACCACAGCGGATTGAGCAGCGACGGTTGCGCGCCGAGCTCGCGCAGTCGCTCGCGCGTCCAGGCCAGGTGATCGCCCTCCTCGCGCGCCGCCACCCGGAACTCGCGCTCGAGCACCGGATCGGCGGTGCTCGCGGCCTGCGCTTCGTAGAGCGCCTGCGCGCAGATCTCGCCGACATGGTTCACCCGCATCAGCGAGCCCGACAGGCGTCGCTGCGACGGCTCGGCCGGCTCCTCGAAATCGTGCGCGTTGCCGGGCACCGGCAGCGGGCGGGCGCTGGGCGCCGACCCGGCGAGCGCGGCCAGCGCACGACCGAGGCCGGCCAAGCCTCGGTCGAGCGGCGAGTGATTGCGCAGCCCATCCCCGGAGATCGTCGACATGTGCAGTCTCGTCGTACCCGTTGTTGCCCTGTCACAGGATAGCGCCGTCGCGAACACCCGCGGCGCGCCGTCTTCGAACCGTCATCTGCACTGCCTACTTTAGCGGCTTGTCCCTCGGGCGTAACCCGCGGGTCCCGGTGGCAAGAACGCCACCGTCTTTCCGAGAAAGCATGGAGCTCGAATTGAAGAAAACGCTCGTCTCGCTGGCGGTCCTGGGTACTTTCGGTGGCGTCGCCTGCGCCCAAACCAATATCACGCTATACGGCATCGCCGATGCGGGCGTCGGCGTGGCCGACACCGATGCGCCCGGTGGGGACGGTTCGACGATGGTCTACAGCGGCGTCCAGTCCAGCAGCCGCTTCGGCCTGCGGGGAACCGAAGACCTCGGCAACGGCCTGAAGGTCGTGTTCAACCTGGAAAGCGGCGTCGACATCGACGACGGAGAAGCGGGCGAGCCGTTCTGGGCACGGCGTGCGGTGGTCGGCCTGGCCGGCGGTTTCGGAGAAGTCCGTCTCGGCCGCGACTACACCCCCGGCTACACGGCGATCGGCACGACCGACGTGATGGGGCTGGGCCTGTTTGCCAACTGGCTCGACTTCGGCAGCAACGGCGGCATCACCAGCCGCGCGAGCAATGGCGTGCACTACACGAGCCCGGTGTGGGGCGGCTTCACCTTGCGTGCGGCCTACGCGACGGGCGAAGCCGACGACACCCCCGGACGGCCGAGGGGCGCCGGCGACCTCTACGGGCTGTCCGGCGTCTACGCGAACGGGCCGTGGACCGCGCAGGCGTATTACCAGTCGCGCCAGCGCGCGGACGCCGCGGGAACCGACACGCTCGACACCGACGAATACGGCCTCGGCGCGCAGTATCGCTTCGGTGCGTTCCGGGTAGCGTTGAACTACGGGGTGGCCGACGAGGAACTGCCGGTCGGCGGCAGCGTCGAGCACGAGGCGATCGGCATCGGCGTCGGCGCGAAAGTCGGCGTGGGCGAAGTGCTGTTCCACTCCGTCCAGCAGGAACTCGACCGCTTCGGCAGCCCGAAGGCGAAGTCCTTCGGCCTGGCGTACGTGCATCCGCTGTCGAAACGGACGAACCTGTACGCAAGCTACGGGCAGCTGAAGAACGAGAACGGCGCTGCTTTCGCGCTGCGTGCAGCCGGCTTCGGCGTCGGCGGCGGCGTGGTCGACACGACGCCGAAAGCCTTCGCCGTCGGCATCCGCCACCGGTTCTGAGCTTTCGAGACGAGGAGCCCGGGGGCCCGCCCCGGGCTCGCGGACCGGGTCACCGGCCCGCCTTTCGCATCACGTGCCTGCGGCCCCCGGCGAGGGGTCGCGCACCCGGGCCTACGCTTTGTTGCGGACATGCCACAGAAATGCACTCACTTGGTGCCCCTGGGCGCCCGGTTGTTTGCTCCCCCGGTGAATTTGGCGAGAATACGTTGGACTTCAAACCGGGGATAACGCCTCTCGGCAACCGGGGAGTTGCGGCGGCAAACCACGCCGATGATTGATTCCAGAAACCTAGGAGAACCTTCAATGAAGAAAACGCTTCTCGCAGTGGCTGTCGCCGCAGCGCTGCCTGCAGCCGCGTTCGCCCAGACGAACGTGACGCTGTACGGCATTGCCGACGCCGGCATTGGCTGGAACGACAACGACGGCCCGGGTGACTCGAGCACGATGGTCGTGAACTCCGGCTACCAGTCGACCAGCCGTTTCGGTATCCGCGGTACGGAAGACCTCGGCAGCGGCCTGAAAGCCACGTTCAACTTCGAAGCCGGCATCGACGTCGATACCGGTTCGGTCGACAGCGATCCGGCCGGTGCGGGCGGCGCTTTCTTCCAGCGTCGTTCGGTCGTCGGCCTGGCCGGCGGGTTCGGTGAAGTGCGCCTCGGCCGTGACTACACCCCGGGCTTCTCGGCGGCCGGCACGACCGACATCATGGGCTACGGCCTGTTCGCTAACTGGCTGACGTTCACGGCGCAAGGCGGTATCGCCACGCGTGCCAACAACGGTATCCACTACACCGGCACGTTCAGCGGCGTCACGCTGCGCGCGATGTACGCCGAAGGCGAGCTGACCGACAGCGCGACGACGGACAGCGCAGGCGGCGACGTCTGGGGTCTGTCGGCAGTGTGGGCCGGTGGTCCGCTCAAGCTTCAGGGCTACTACCAGGAAGTCAACAACGTCCTGGGTGACGCGGTCAAGCAGGCTGGTCTCGGTGCCGGCTACGACTTCGGCGGCTTCCGCCTGACCCTGGCCTACGGGGTGGCGGATGCGGACGACACCGCGGTCGTCGCGGGCGGTGACAAGCTCCAGGGCCTCGGCCTCGGCGCTGGCATCAAGCTCGGCACGGGTGAGCTGCTCGCGCAAGTCATGCAGCTGAAAGTCGACAACCCGGTGGCCGGCGGCAGCGACCCGAAAGGCACGGCCTTCGGCATCGCCTACGTTCACCCGCTGTCGAAGCGCACCAACCTGTACGCCACGTACGGCATGATGCGCAACAACGCCACGGGCGCGTTCTCGGTGCTCGCGTCGGACAACTCCGTCGCGGCGGGTGCCGTGGGTGCGGATCCGAAAGGCTTCGCGGTCGGCGTGCGTCACCTGTTCTGATCGCGCACCGGCGCAAGCCGGTTGACGCAGCAGGACTCGAAGCGCCGGGGCAACCCGGCGCTTTTTTTTGCCCGCGTTCGCTTCCCACCGAGACGTTTGAAGTCGGAACAATTCAATCCTAAACTGTGCGGATGCAGTCGACCGACAGCCTGCCTTCTCCGCTCGACCACGAGACTCGCCTGCAGGCGCACGACCACACCGCCCTGAAGCTCTGGCTGCGGCTGCTCACCTGCACGAGCCTCATCGAGAGCTCGGTGCGGCAGGTTCTGCGCAGCGACTTCGAGAGCACCCTGCCGCGCTTCGACCTGCTCGCTCAACTCGACCGGCACCCGCAGGGGCTGCGCATGAGCGAGTTGTCGCAGCGCTTGATGGTCACGAGCGGCAACATCACCGCGCTGGCCGACCAGCTCGAGGCCGAAGGCCTGTTGCGGCGCGAACCCGTCAGCGACGACCGGCGCGCGATCCGGCTCCGGCTGTCGGCGGCCGGCCGGCGGCGCTTCGCCGAAATGGCTGCCGGGCACGAGCGATGGGTCGTCTCGCTGTTCGAGGTGCTCTCGCGCGACGAGCAGCGGCAACTGCTGGCCTTGCTCGGCAAGCTCAAACCGGGGCTGGTCGACGGCAAGCGGCGGGCCGAAGCGCAGCGCGGCGCCGCCGGTCGCGCGCGGCGGGACACGGCCTCGCGCGACATCTCCTGAACGACGGCGCGTTCGACGCCCGGGGAGCGTCGGCCGTGCCGGGCAGTACCGACCCCCGAATCCTTTCCCATACGAGAACGAGGAGCGCTTCGATGCACCGGTCCGCACACGTCGACACCTTCGCGCGCGAGAACCTGCCGCCGCCCGAGCAGTGGCCCGAGTTCCTCGATTCGCCCGACACCCGGTACCCGGACCGGATGAACGCCGCGGTCGAGCTGCTCGACCGGATGGTCGAGGGCGGCCATCGCGATTCGATCGCCCTGCGCACCGACCAGGCGAGCTGCACCTACTACCAGCTGTACGTTCGGGTGAACCAGATCGCCAACGTGCTGCGCGACCGGATGGGGCTGCAGCCCGGCAACCGCGTGCTGCTGCGCGGAACGAACAACCCGATGATGGCCGCCTGCCTGCTCGCCGTGATCAAGGCCGGGCTGATCGCCGTGCCGACGATGCCGCTGCTGCGCGCAAAGGACCTGGCGCCGGTCGTCGAGAAAGCACGCGTGTCGGCGGCGCTGTGCGACCTGGCCCTGCGCGACGAGATCGACGCACTGCGCGCGCAGAGCGATGCGCTCGAGCACGTGATGTTCTTCAACGACGGCAGCGGCGAGCCCGACGCGCTCGAACGCTGGCTGGCGAGCGCGCCGACGCGATTTCCCGCGTGCGACACCGCGCAGGACGACGTCGCACTGATCGCGTTCACGTCGGGCACCACCGGCAAGCCCAAGGGAACGATGCATTTCCACCGCGACATCGTCGCGATGTGCGATCTCTTCCCGCGGCACGTGCTCGAGCCGCGTGCCGACGACGTCTTCTGCGGCACGCCGCCGCTGGCTTTCACGTTCGGGCTCGGCGGAATGCTGTGCTTTCCGCTGCGGGTCGGGGCATCGGTGCTGCTTCTCGAACGCGGGACGCCCGAATCGCTGCTCGCGGCCATCGAGCGCCATCGCGCGACGATCGTGTTCACCGCGCCCACGATGTACCGGCAGATGGCCCCGCTCGTGTCGCGCTTCGATCTTTCGTCGCTCCGGAAAAGCGTCTCGGCCGGCGAGGCGCTCCCCGACGCCACCCGCCAACTGTGGAAGCAGGCGACCGGCATCGAGATGATCGACGGGATCGGCTCGACCGAGATGATCCACATCTTCATCTCGTCGGCGCCCGACGCGGTGCGGCGCGGTGCGATCGGCAAGCCGGTGCCCGGCTACGAGGCGCGCGTCGTCGACGACGACATGAACGAGCTGCCGCACGGCCAGGTCGGCAAGCTGGCGGTGAAGGGACCGACGGGTTGCCGCTACCTCGCCGATCCGCGCCAGCTCGATTACGTGCGAAACGGGTGGAACCTGCCCGGCGACACCTTCGCGATGGACGAGGACGGCTACTTTTATTACCAGGCACGCTCGGACGACATGATCGTCTCGGGCGGCTACAACATCGCGGGGCCCGAGGTCGAGGCGGCGCTACTGATGCACGAGGCCGTGGCCGAGTGCGGCGTCGTCGGCGTGGCCGACGAGGCGCGCGGGCAGATCGTCAAGGCCTTCGTCGTGCTGAAGGACGGCTGGCGCGCCGACGACGGATTGATCGGCACGCTGCAGGACTTCGTCAAGCGCACGATCGCGCCGTACAAGTATCCGAGGGCGATCGAATTTCGCGAGGCACTGCCGAGGACGGAGACAGGCAAGCTGCAGCGGTTCCGGTTGCGCAACGGATGACGCGCCCGCTTGAACTTCGGCGATCTGTTCGCCTACGCACTGTGCAGGGAACGCGCAATCCCGCTCTTCTTCACCGACTTCGCGCAGACCGATACCGCCGACGCGATGGAGGTGCGATCCTGAAGGTTTGATCCGCTACGCGACCTGCTTCGCCGGTTCGTCGCGCAACGCGCGGCGCAGGATCTTGCCGACGTTCGTCTTCGGCAGTTCCTCGCGGAACTCGATGTGCTTCGGCCGCTTGTAGCCGGTCAGGTTCTCCTTGCAGTATTCGCGCAGCGCGCGCTCGGTGAGCGCCGCGTCCTTCTTCACGACGAACAGCTTCACCGCTTCGCCGGTCGTCGCGTCGGCGACGCCGACCGCCGCCACCTCGAGCACGCCCGGGTGATGCGCGACCACCGCTTCGATCTCGTTCGGGTACACGTTGAAGCCCGAGACGACGATCATGTCCTTCTTGCGATCGACGATCTTCGTGTAGCCGCGCTCGTCCATCACGCCGATGTCGCCGGTCTTGAAGAAGCCGTCGGGCGTCATGACCTTCGCCGTTTCCTCGGGCTGGTTCCAGTAGCCGGCCATCACCTGCGGTCCGCGAATCGCGATCTCGCCGGTTTGGCCGAGCGGCACCGGCCTGCCGTCGTCGTCGAGAATCGCCACGTCGGTCGACGGAAACGGCAGGCCGATGGTTCCGGTGAAGACGTCGGTGTCCGTGGGATTGCCGGTGGCCGCCGGCGAGGTTTCCGACAGGCCGTAGGCTTCGCAGATCGGGCAGCCCGTCACCGCGAGCCACTTCTTCGCCACCGCCTCCTGCACCGCCATTCCGCCGCCGAGCGAGACGCGCAGGCCCGAGAAATCGAGCTTGGCGAATTCGGCATGGTTCGCCAGCGCGTTGAACAGCGTGTTCACCGCGGGAAACAGCGTGAAGCGATACGGGCGGATCTCCTTGATCAGCGCCGGCAGGTCGCGCGGGTTGGGGATGAGGACGTTGAGCCCGCCCAGCCGCATCCCGATCAGGTAGCACGCGGTGAGCGCGAAGATGTGATACAGGGGCAATGCGCACACCCAGACCAGTTGCTCGGGCAGCGGGCCCTTCCTCGGGTTCTTCAGCGCGGGCTGGATCCACGCTTCGGCCTGCAGCACGTTCGCGACGATGTTCCGGTGCGAGAGCATCGCGCCCTTGGCCAGCCCGGTCGTGCCGCCGGTGTACTGCAGGAACGCGATGTCGTCGTGATCGAGCGCGGGCTTCGCGAGCTCGCGCTTCGCACCCTCGGCGAGTGCGTCGTTGAAACGCACCGACCCGGGCAGGTCGAACTCCGGAACGAGCTTCTTCACGCGGCGAACGACCGTGTTCACCAGCGCGCCTTTCGGAAAGCCGAGCAGGTCGCCCATCGACGCGACGACGACGTGCTCGACGGCGGTACGCGCCAGCACTTTCTGCAACGTCGCCGCGAAGTTCTCGAGCAGCACGATCGCGCGCGCGCCCGAATCCTTCAGCTGGTGCTCGAGCTCGCGCGGCGTATACAGTGGGTTGACGTTGACGACGACGAAGCCGGCGCGCAGCACGGCGGCGATCGCCACCGGGAGCTGCAGCACGTTGGGCATCATCAGCGCGACCCGGTCGCCCCGGGCCAGCCCGCGCGACTGCAGCCATGCGGCGAGCGAGCGCGACAGCCGGTCGACCTCGCCGAAGCTCACCGCCTTGCCGAAACCCACGTATGCCTTGCGCGCGGCAAACTTCTCGAACGACTCGTCGAGCAACTCGACGAGCGAGCGATAGCGCCCCGGGTCGATGTCGTGCGGAACCCCCGCGGGATAGCTCTTCAGCCAGAAACGATCCATCGTCCCATCGTCCTCTCCGGGCCCCCGATTGGCCTCTGCAAACCGGCGCTCGCCGGTCCTCTGGCCGTCGCACCGGCTTGCCTCACCGGCTTCGGTCCATTATGCCGTCGAATGCGCGCGCGTCGAAACGCGTGCGAGCGGAAAGACGCGGGTTGCTGCCCCGTGCGTTGCCCGGCCGCGAAAAAAGGTGTCAGGGCTCGAGCGCATCGAGCGCCGCGTGGCGCTCGCTTTTCGGCAATTCGCCGATCCGCCGGGCCGCTTCGTAGAAAACGGCGAGATCCGCGCCGCTGCGCTCGAGCAGCCTGCTGAACGCGTCGACGCGGTCGGTATAGGTGCCGATCGACGCGAGATGCGCGTTCGTCAACGGCTGCGCGAACCAGCCGTCGTACGCCGCGTAACCGCCCCACGAGCGCTTGAGCGCCTCGTAGTCGGCGCGCAGCTGCGCGAACACCTCGCGCTTGGCCGCGCGCTTCGCTTCGTCGCCGGCCGGCGACGCATACACGGCCTGCAAAGCGGCGCGATGCTTCTTCAGCAGCGCGACGAATCCCCTGCGCCGAGCGTCGAACACCTCCCACTCGAGACGCCGCTGCGCGTCACCGGTGCGCCGCTCGTACGCGGCGAGCCAGCGCTGCACGCCGACACGCTCGACCGCGGTGGCGAACGACTCGTTGAAGGTCGTGTCGCCCTTCACGTAGAGCACCTGGTGCGCGAGCTCGTGGAAGATCAGCCGCGCGACCTCGGGCACCGGATAACGAATGAACGTGTCGAGCACCGGGTCGTCGAACCAGCCGAGCGTCGAGTACGCGGGAACGCCGCGCACGACGGCTTCGAGCCCGCGTTCGCGCAGGCGCTGTGCGAATCGCTCGGCCTCGTCGCGGTCGTAGTAGCCGCGGTAGCCGACGCAACCGGCGACCGGAAAGCACCACTGCTCGAGCCGCATCGACAGCTCGGGCGTGGCGAAGACGTTCCACACCGCGAAGCGCCGGCCGAGTTCGGCGTATTCGGTGTAGCTGTCGTTGCGCGGCAGGCCGAGTTCGTCGCTGGCGAACGCGCGAATCGCGAGCACGTCCTCGAGCCGTTCGCGCAACGGCGCGGGGGACTGCGGATCGTCGAGCACCGACACGATCGGCCGCGCCTTGCCGATCAGCGCCAGGTGCCCGGCGAACGACTGCAGGTAATAGCCCGGGCCGTCGGTCCACGCGGCGCACCCGGACAGCAGCGCGAACGACAGCGCGACGGCGACGCCGCCGGCACGGAACCGGGCCGGCCTGCGCGGCGTGCGCACGGCGCACGATGCGGGACTCGGGGACATGGAGGCGATGCTAATCTAAGCTCCGCGCTCGCCCCGCGCCAGCGCTGGCTTTCGATGTCTCCTGCCGTCGAGGAACCCGGATGAAACTGGTCGAACGGATCGCCGAATTCCATGCCGAGATCCGCGCGCTGCGGCGCGATCTCCACGCGCACCCCGAGCTCAAGTTCGAGGAGGTTCGCACCAGCGAACTCGTCGCGAAGCGCCTGGAGGAATGGGGCATTCCCGTGCACCGCGGGCTCGGCGGCACCGGCGTCGTCGGCATCGTGAAAGGCGGCGACGCACCGCACGCGATCGGCCTGCGCGCCGACATGGACGCACTGCCGATCACCGAACGCAACACCTTCGAGCATGCGTCCAGGAACACAGGGCGGATGCACGCCTGCGGACACGACGGCCACACCGCGATGCTGCTGGCGGCCGCGCGTCATTTCGCCCGGCACCGCGCGTTCGACGGCACCGTCTACCTGATTTTCCAGCCGGCCGAGGAAGGCGGCGGCGGCGCCGCCGCGATGATCCGCGACGGGTTGTTCGAGCGTTTTCCGATGCAGGCGGTGTTCGGGATGCACAACTGGCCCGAACTGGCCGCCGGCGAGTTCGCGCTGCGCGAAGGCCCCGTGCTCGCCTCGTCGAACGAGTTCCGCATCACGGTGCACGGGCGCGGCTCGCACGCGGCGCTTCCGCACGAGGGCGCCGATCCCGTCCCGGTCGCCTGCCAGATCGTCCAAAGCCTGCAGACGATCATCACGCGCAACAAGCGGCCGATCGAATCGGCCGTGCTGTCGGTGACGATGATCCGGGCCGGTGAAGCGATGAACGTCGTGCCCGACACGGCGACGATCTGCGGAACCGTGCGCACGTTCCGGCGCGAGACGACCGACCTGATCGAAACGCGCATGCGCGAGATCGCGGCGCACACCGCGCAGGCATTCGAGTGCAGTGCCGACGTCGAGTTCGCGCGCAACTACCCGCCGACGGTCAATCACGCGGACGAGACCGCGTTCTGCCGCGAGGTGCTGCGCGAGCTGGTGGGCGCCGAGCGAGTCCACGAGTTCGAGCCGACGATGGGTGCCGAGGACTTCGCCTACTTCCTGCAGCGCAAGCCCGGCTGCTACATCGTCATCGGCAACGGCGACGGCGCACATCGCGCGACGGGGCACGGCGAAGGTCCGTGCACGCTGCACAACCCGAATTACGACTTCAACGACGAGCTGATTCCGATCGGTGCAGCGTACTGGGTGCGCCTGGCCGAACGCTGGTTCGCGGCATCGTCTCTTCCGCGCAACTGACTCGCACCGAAACACACCGCTCGAAGCGCCTGCGGCGGAATTCCGGAGCCGCACGGCGGGTGCCGGCATCGGCATCCGTCGTACACTGGGTTTCGAGAAAAAAATATCGTCGATGCGCACCCTGAACGCACTCGAAGCCCGCACCGAAGCACCGATCCAGCGCCCGTCGGGCGCGCAACGGGTGCTCGCCGAAGTCGGCGCCTGGCAGCGCGAACTCGCATCGATCCGGCAGGCCCTGCATGCCAATCCCGAACTCGGTTTCGAAGAGCATTTCACGTCGGAGCTGATCGCCCGTCAGCTCGCCCGCCACGGCGTCGACGAGATCCACCGCGGAATCGGCCGCACCGGCGTCGTCGGCGTCGTTCGCGGTCGCCAGACGCGAAGCAGCCGCACCATCGGGCTGCGCGCCGACATGGACGCGCTGCCGATGCACGAGGACAACGAGATCGCCCATCGATCGCGCAAGGCCGGCGCGATGCACGGCTGCGGACACGACGGTCACATGACGATGCTGCTCGGTGCGGCACGCTATCTCGCCGCGACGCGCGATTTCGACGGCACGGTGCACCTGATCTTCCAGCCCGGCGAGGAAGGGCACGCCGGGGCCAAGGCGATGATCGACGACGGCCTGTTCGAGCGGTTCCCGTGCGACGCGGTCTACGCGATGCACAACTGGCCGGCGCTGCCGCCGGGAACGATTGCGGTTCGCCCGGGCCCGATGATGGCGGCGGCCGACCGCATCACGATCACCATCGAAGGGCGCGGCGGACACGGCGCGCACCCGTACCTCGCGATCGACCCGGTGCTGGTCGCCGCGCACATCGTCACCGCCGCGCAATCGATCGTCTCGCGCAACGTCAGCCCGATCGACTCGGCCGTGGTGAGCCTGTGCTCGATCCACGCCGGTCACCCCGGAGCGATGAGCGTGATCCCGCACGAGGCGAAGCTCGTCGGCACCGTGCGCACGTTCCGTGAATCGACGCAGGCGATGGTCGAGCAGCGCCTGCGCGCACTCGTCGAAGCGGTCGCGTCGGGTTTCGGCGCCCGCGCCTCGCTCGTCTACGAACGCGTCTACCCGGCGACCGTCAACAGCACGCGCGAAGCGCTGTTCGGCGCCGCGGTCGCCGACGAGGTCGTCGGTGCCGCCAACGTCGTGCGCGATCTCGAGCCGAGCATGGGCGCCGAGGATTTCTCCTTCATGCTGCAGGCGCGACCCGGCGCCTATTTCCGCCTCGGACAGGGCGGCGCCGCCGACGGCTGCCTGCTGCACAGTTCGCGCTACGACTTCAACGACGCGGTGCTCCCGGTCGGCGCCGCGTTGTTCGTGCGGCTCGCCGAGCAGTCGATGCCGCTCGGCTCGATGGCCTGAATCGCCGGGATCAGCCGGGCGGAACGAGCCGCCAGCCGTCGTCGGCTTCTTCGAGCCGATAGCGCTCGCCCACGCCGAGCACGGCCTTGCGGGGCACATGCCCGAACGGCAGGCCGGTGATCACCGGCACCGCCACGCGTGCCCGGAAATGCTCGACGACCGAGCGCAGGTCGTAGCCGTTGTCGTGCGCCGAAGGCTTCCAGTCGGTGAACGCGCCGAGGACGACCGCGCGCTGGCTTTCGAGCACGCCCGAGAAGAGCAACTGGTGCAGCATCCGCTCGACACGATACGGATGCTCCGAGACGTCCTCGACGAACAGGATTCCGCCCTCGATCGCCGGCAGGTACGGCGTGCCGACGGCCGAGGCGACGAGCGAGAGGTTGCCACCCCACAGGATTCCGTCGAGCGGCGCGTCGACGCGCCGGGCCGGCTGCTGCGGCCATGCTTCGCTCCATTGCACCGGCAGCAGGCGACCGCGCATCAGCGCGTCGAAGTGCTCGAGCATGTACGGGTCGGGTGCCTCGGCGCCGAAGTCGCCGCTCACACCCGGCCCGGCGAAGCTCGGCGCGCCGGTGCGCGCGAGCAGTGCGAGCTGGAACGCGGTGAAATCGCTGTAGCCGATCCACCGCACGCCGCGCGCCGCCGACCCGGCGACGAGCGGCCAGTCGATCCGATCGAGCAGCCGCGACAACCCGTAGCCGCCGCGCGTGATCATCACCGCGTCGACGTCTTGCGCACGCGCGGCACGATGGATCTGTTCGACGCGCGCCTCGTCGGTGTCGCCGAAACGCTGCCAACCTTCGCGCGGCGCGCTTCAGCGCGGCTCGTAGCCGCGCTCGCGCAGGCACGCGAGCGCCGCGTCGAAACGGCTCAGCGACAGGTGCGCACCCGACGGCGCGATGATCTCGATGCGCGCGTGCGCCGCGGGTTCCTGCGCCGCACTCACGCCTTCGTCTCCGGTTCGATGACCTGCACGGCGAGCGTCTCCTTGATCTCTTCCATCACGATGTAGCTGCGCGATTCGCGCGCGCCGGGCAGCGCGAGCAGCATGTCGCCGAGCAGTTTCCGATACGCGCTCATCTCCGGAATGCGGGTCTTGAGCAGATAGTCGAATTCGCCCGACACCAGGTGGCATTCGACCACGTAGGGCAGCTTGAGCACTTCGCGGCGGAACGCATCGAAGATCGGGCCCGATTTCGCCGCGAGCTTCAGTTCGACGAAAACGAGCAGATTCTGCCCGAGTGCGTGCGGATCGAGTCGCGCGTGGTAACCGAGGATGAAGCCCTCGCGTTCGAGACGGCGCACGCGCTCGCTGCACGGCGTCGGCGACAGCCCTACGCGCTCGGCGAGCTCGCTGACCGGCATGCGGCCGTCGTCCTGCAGCAACCGAAGGATGCGGCGATCGATACGGTCCAGTGCTTTTCCCTGCGAAGTGCGTTTTCCCATCGATTCAGCCGGGTCGGAGACGCTTCAAACGGGGTAACGCGCTACGTAAACGCACCATTATGGTGGAATCCGCTGACCGTTGCGGCCGACAATGCGCTTCGGGAGGACGGTCCATGCACGTTCTGGTTCTGGGAAGCGGCGTCATCGGGGTCGGCACCGCCTGGTATCTGTCGCAGGCCGGGTTCCGCGTGACGGTGATCGACCGGCAGCCCGAGCCGGCGATGGAAGCGAGCTTCGCCAACGCGGGGCAGATCTCGTTCGGGTATTCCACGCCGTGGGCGGCCCCGGGCATTCCGCTCAAGGCGCTGCGCTGGCTCTTCCAGCGCCACGCGCCGCTCGCGATCCGTCCCGACGGCACCTGGTTCCAGTTGCAGTGGATGCTGCAGATGCTGCGCAACTGCGGCGCTGTGCGCTACGCGGTGAACAAGGAGCGCATGCTCCGGCTCGCGCAGTACAGCCGCGAGTGCCTCGATGCGTTGCGCCGGGAAACGGGCCTCGAATACGAGGGCCGGCAAGGCGGAACGTTGCAGGTTTTTCGCACGCAGTCGCAACTCGACGCCGCGGCGCGCGACATCGAAGTGCTGCGCGAAGCGGGCGTCGCGTTCGAGTTGCTCGGGCGCGAGGCGCTCGCGACCGCCGAGCCGGCGCTGGCGCGCGTGCGCGACACGCTGGTCGGCGCGCTGCGCCTGCCGGGCGACGAAACCGGCGACTGCCGGCTCTTCACCCTGCGCCTGGCCGAGCGCTGCCGGCGTGCCGGCGTCGTCTTCGAGTTCGGGCGCTCGGTCGAGGCGCTTCGCAGCGAAGGCGACCGCATCGTCGGCGCCGTCGTCGATGGCCGGTTGCGCCGCGCCGACCAGTACGTGCTCGCGCTCGGCTGCGACTCGCGCATGCTCGCCGAGACTGCCGGGCTGTCGTTGCCGGTGTACCCGATGAAGGGCTACTCGTTGACGTTGCCGATCGTCGATGCCTCGCGCGCGCCGGTGTCGACCGTGATGGACGAGACGTGGAAGGTGGCGATCACGCGTTTCGACGATCGCATTCGCGTCGGCGGAATGGCCGAGGTCGCCGGCTTCGACCGGTCGCTGAATCCGCGTCGCCGCGAGACGCTCGAGCGCGTCGTCGACAGCCTGTTTCCCGGTGCCGGCGACGTCCGCGCCGCCTCGTTCTGGACCGGGCTGCGTCCGATGACGCCCGACGGTACGCCGATCGTCGGGCGCGCCGGGCAGCGCAACCTGTGGCTGAACACCGGCCACGGCACGCTCGGCTGGACGATGGCGTGCGGATCGGCGCGCCTGCTCAGCGACCTGATCGCGGGACGTCGTCCGCAGATCGATACCGACGGGCTCGGCCCCGAGCGCTACGCGCGCGTGCGGGCGGCGCCGAAGCGCACGAACCAGTCGATCGACGAGGGATTGGCCATCGAGTCGCGGTTGACCGATCTCTCCACCGGGTGACCGAGCAGGATCTTCTTCACCGGCACCTCGAGCTTCTTGCCCGACATCGTGCGCGGCACTTCGGGGATCGCGTACACCTCGTTCGGCACGTGTCGCGCCGACAGCTTCGTGCGGATCGCATCGAGCAGCTTCGTGCGCAGCGCCGACGAAACCCCGGTCACGCCGCGCGCGGCGTGCTCGGCATCGGGCGCCGGGCCTTTCGCACCGACGCCGACGATCGGCGAGCCCGCATCGCGCAGCACGACGAAAAGCGCCAGGAACGACTCGCGGCCGAGGTACTCGAGATCGATCACCAGCGAGTCGGCCACCTCGTCGAATTCCTCGACGACGCGATACAGCTCGCTCGTCCCCATCCGGATCCCGTAGCGGTTGATCGTCGAATCGGAACGCCCGAAGATCGTCGCGGTGACGCTCTCGTCGCGTCGATGCAGCATCAGCCAGTCGCCGTGTCGCCACACGTTCGGCGGCCCCGGATACGTGTCGAAATAGCTCTCGAAATAGCGCCGCCCGTCGGTGTCGCCCCAGAAATGGAGCGGCATCGACGGCATCGGCTCGGTGCAGACCAGCTCGCCGACCTCTCCGATCAGCGGCCGGCCTTCGTCGCTCCACGCATGGATCGCGCCGCCGAGCGTCCGGCACTGCATCTCGCCCGCGTACACCGGCAGGATCGGGCACGACGTGAGGAACGCGGCGCCCGGGTCGGTGCCACCCGAGATCGACGCGAGCATCACGTCGGGGTGCACGTCGGAATAGATCCACCGGCACGCTTCCTCGGTCAGCGGCGAGCCGGTCGAGCCGACGCTGCGCAACGCCGACAGGTCGAACTGCTCGCGCGGATGCAGGCCCGCCTTCATGCACAGCGACACGAATGCCGGGCTGGTGCCGAAGAAAGTCAGTTGTTCGCGCTCGGCCAGACGCCACAGCGTGCCGAGATCGGGATATCCGGGGTTGCCGTCGAACTGCAGCAGCGTCGCGCCGGTGAGCAGCGTCGACACCCACAGGTTCCACATGATCCAGTTCGTCGACGAGAACCAGAAGAACCGGTCGCTCTCGTCGACGTCCAGATGCAGCGCGTTGGTCTTCAGGTTCTCGAGGATCGTTCCGCCGTGACCATGGACGATCGGCTTGGGCATGCCGGTGGTGCCCGAGGAATAGACGATCCACAGCGGATGGTCGAAGGCGAGCGCCTCGAAGCGGCACGGCGCCGGCTGCGAGAGCGCTTCCTCCCACCGCACGATCGTGACGCCGCCGAGTGCGTCGAGCGTCGCGCCGGCATCGAGATAGGGGACGAAGACGACCGTGCGCACCGAAGGCAACTGGCGCACGAGCTCGCGCAGCGTTGCGCGTCGATCGAAGTCTTTTCCGCCGTAGCGATATCCGTCGACGGCGAACAGCACCTTGGGCTCGATCTGCCGGAAGCGGTCGAGCACGCTCACCGGGCCCATGTCGGGCGACGAGCTCGACCAGATCGCGCCCAGGCTCGTCGTGGCGAGCATCGCGACGACGGTCTGCGGGATGTTCGGCATGTACGCGACGCAGCGGTCGCCGCGCTCGACGCCCAGGCGCGCGAGCGTGGCCGTGAGCGCACCGACGTCGTCGCGCAACCGACCCCATCCGATCTCGCGGCGCTCGCACAGCTCGGAGACGAAGACGAGCGCGGGCCGATTCTCGAACCCGGGGCGCAGCGCCGGCGCAAGCAGGTGCTCGGCGTAATTGAGCGTTTCGCCTTCGAACCAGCTCGCGCCCGGCATCTCGCGCCGACCGAGGACGCGCTTCGCAGCCGTCTTCGCGCGCACGCCGCCCCATTCGTGCAGCGCGCCCCAGAATCCCTCGAGGTCGTCGACCGACCACGACCAGAGCGATTCGTAGTCGGGAAACGATTGGCCGCGGGTTTCGTGCAGCCAGCGGCGAAAGCGCGTGATCCCCGCCCGCTCGATCCGCTCGGGACCGGGACGCCAGAGGACTTCGGGCGTGGACATCGTTTGCGTGCGCTCGCGGAAAAATCGGTGTCCCGACTATACCCAAAGCGCGCGGGCGAAAAAAAGCCCGCGAAAACTCGCGGGCTGAATCCACCTGGACGGTGGAGGAGGAGACTCCTTGGGGCGCCGCATCGCGACACCCGCGCTGTTCCGGGCGCCCGGATCGACCGGGCGACTACGAGTACGATTCGTGCTTCAACGATCCCAGCTGGCGCGTGCCGCAGCGGCGTCGACTTCGGCGCGGACGCGAGGGTCCATTTCCATCAGCAGCATGAACGCTTTTTCCTGCTGACGGACGCGGTAGCTTTCGACCCAGCGTGCGATCCAGGCCGCGATCGGACCACGCGCCTTCGCAGGCTTCGCGCGTTCGTTTCCGGCGACGCGCCCGAGACCCCCGTGGGTGGTGACAAGCGTTGTCATGATCGATTCCTCTGAGTGATGTGTGGCTTCGATGGAAGGATTATGACGATGCGCGATCTATATTTCCAATGGATGTTGGCCATGAGTACCATTCGTCCTTGGAATGGTTCTACGGGCACCCGACGATGAACTTCCGCACGCTGGACCTGAACCTGCTGCGCGTGTTCGACGAAGTGATGTCCGAGCGCAACCTCACGCGCGCGGCGCGCAATCTCGCGATGACGCAGCCTGCGGTGAGCAATGCGCTGCGGCGCCTGCGCGACGCGCTCGGCGACGAGTTGGTCGTTCGCTCGGGCTACGGCGTGCAACCGACGCCGACGGCGCTGGCGATCTGGCCGGCGGTGCGCGAAGCGTTGCAGCAGCTGCGCGAGACCTTCTCGCCCGCCCAGTTCGTTCCGGCCGAGGCACGGGTGACCTTCACGCTCGCGATGGCCGACGCGACGGCGTCGCTGCTGATTCCCCCGCTGATCGCATTCCTGCAGCAGGAAGCGCCGGGCGTCTCGCTGCGCGTGCTGCCGCTGACGACGCGCGACCCGCGCCAGCTGCTCGCCGACAGCGATCTCGACCTCGCCGTCGGCCATTTCCCGGCGGCGATCGCCGCGATCGCGATGGAGGAAATGCGCTCGGACATGGCCGTCGCCTACGGTCACGAACGGCTCTACAGCAGCCACTACGCATGCGTGATGCGGCTCGGCCACCCGCTCGCGCGCCGCGAGCTGACGCTCGACGAATACTGCAACGCGCATCACCTGCTCGTCAGCTTCTCGGGCCGGCCCTTCGGCCACGTCGACGAGACGCTCGCCGCGCTCAAGCGAACGCGGCGCATCGTGCTGACCGTCAACCAGTTCTTCACCGCCGGGATCGTCGTCGCGAACTCCGACCTGCTCACCGTGCTGCCGCGGCATTTCCTGTCGTCGACCGGAACCACCGACAAGGTCGAGGTGCGCGACCTGCCGTTCGAGCTGCCGCGCGTCGACGTGCACGCGATGTGGCACCGGCGGCGCGTGAACCGCTCGGGACACGAGTGGCTGCGCGCGTCGATCGTGCGTGCCGCCGCGACGCCGTTGCGCGAACGGCGCGCGCCGAGACCGATTGCGCCCGATCGCTGACCGGGATCTGCACCCGTACGTCGACAGTGAACGCGGCGCCGCCCGAGACGAACGCCGCCAAAGCGGGTCGCCCAGGCGCTCGCCGAGGCGCTCAGCCGTGCGCCGGCCCGATGCGCTCGAGCGCGCTGCGCAGGACGGGCGGCAGTGCAACCGGCCGCTGGCTCTCGCGATCGACGTACACGTGCACGAAATGCCCCTGCGCGCAGGCGAGGTCTTCACCGTCGCGAAAGATCGCGAGCTCGTAGCGAACGCTGCTCGTCCCCAGCTGCGCGACGCGCAACCCCGCCTGGAGGCGTTCGGGAAACGCCACCGGCCGGAAGTAGTGGCAGTTGGTCTCGACGACGAGCCCGATGACCGGGCTGTGCACCACGTCGAGCGCGCCTTGCTCGATCAGGTAGCGGTTCACCGCGGTGTCGAAGAACGAGTAATAGACGACGTTGTTGACGTGCCGGTACGCGTCGTTGTCCATCCAGCGCGTCGTGATCTCGCTGAAGTGCGTATACGCATCGCGCGCGTCGGGCGTCGGCCGTGCACTCACCGCCGCGGGCTCACAGGCGGACGGCGGTGGCGGCGGTGGCATTCGCCGGCCGCGGCATCGTCGCCTCGTCCATGCGGGCGGGCGCGGCCAGGCGGCCCGAGCCGCGCTGCGGCATCCTGCGCAGATCGAAGCCCTGCATGTACGCGGCGCGCACGATCACCGTGTATTTCCATGCCGCCCCGCCGGCGATCGCGGCGATTCCGGCGAGCGCGAGCCCTGCGCCCGAGAGCGCCGGCACCAGCCACGCAAGGAGCGCGAGCGCGATCGGCGCTGCGTGCCCGACGACGTGCAGCCACGGCGTGAGCGCCTCGAGCACGCGACGCGACAGCGGCGGCACGCCCTGCGCGCGCGCGGTACCGACGTAGGCGCGCCACAGCCCCGCGTTGAGCGCGGCCAGCACGACGATCGACGATGCCGCGATCGCGACCCACGAAGGCGAGCGCAACGCGGCGTCGCGCAGCGCGACGAGAAGGGCGAGCGCGCCGGCCCCTTCGAGCAGCGCGGTGGCGACGATCATCCACGGCATCAGCGGAACCCGCCACGCCGGGATGCCGCGTGCGCGATGCAGGATCTTCGCCTGGCACACCAGGAACGCGGCGGCCGACGCCGCGGCGAACGCGAAGGGCACCGGCCCCGGCACGAGCAGGCTGGCCAGCACCGACGGGAAGAACACGAGCGCCGCGTACAGCTCGCGCGTCATCCACGAACTCTGCCAGCGCGTCGCGGCGCGCCAGAAACGCATCTGCCGGCCGATCTTCAGGAACACGCAGAACAGACCGATCGCCACCAGCGCGGCCGACACGAAGAACAGGCCCGACCCGGCGCCCGCACCGAGTGCACCGACACCGATCGCCGCCGCGCCGGTCAGCGCAAGCCCGGTCCCGACCCCGCCGAAGATCCAGTTCATCGCCGCGCGCCAGTCCCAGAACTTCTGCAGCGGGCCGACCAGCGGATTGGCCGGATCGGAGCGGCGCTCGTCGTCGAGGTCTTCGCTCGAGGCGGCGCGCCCGGGCACGGCGGGCGTCGTGTACAGGTAGCGGATCTGCGGGTCGCTGCCGACGTCGGCGTTCAGCTGCAGGCTCTCCTGCTCGCGCGTGAGCCGCGAGACGTTGCTCTGCGGATCGGCGAAGTCGCCGAAGTGGATCGCCTGCGCGATGCACGACGCCGAGCACGCGGGCGTGGCTTCCGGATCGACGCCCGGCACCAGTCCGCGCTCGAGCCCCGCGTCGACGCGATCGACGCAGAACGTGCATTTCTGCGCGACGCCGATGCGCTCGGGATGCGCGGTGGCCTTCTCCTGCGTCGTGCGCTGCTTGCCGTAATAGCCGGTCATCTCGTGCACGATCGTGCGCGCCTGGTACGGGCACGACACCGCGCAATACGCGCATCCGATGCACACGTCGTAGTTCATCGTCACCAGCCCGTCTTCGCGCTGGCGTGTCGCACCGGTCGGGCACACCGGCACGCACGGCGGCTCGGCGCAATGCTGGCAGCCGGTGACGAGAAACAGCCGCTCGACGTCCGGGAAGGTGCCCTGCTCGACGTCGAGCACGCGGCGCCACTGCACCCCGGGCGTCGTATCGTTCGCGTGCTTGCAGGCGATCGTGCAGGTCTGGCAGCCGACGCACCGGTTCAGGTCGATGACCATGCCCCAGCGCGGAGTGTGCGAGGCAGCCGGCCGCTGGCTCGCGACGTAGCCGTCTGCGCGCGTGCGCAGCACCTGGTCGATGCCCGCGCTCTCGATCGTTCGCGCGAGCGAGCTCTCGCCGCCATCGGCGGCGCGGTTGCCGGTTCGGGTGACGGCGTCGTTCATGCCACGGCTCCCTGCCTGGATTCCTGGCGCGGTGCTTCGAGCGTCTCGCCGGTCGCCGCCCGCCGGATCCGCACGCGCATCAGGTCCGAACCGCTGCCCGTGCCGTCGGTGAGCTTGAGCGACAGGTCGGTGAGCGAATTCAGGCTGGGCAGTCCGAGATCCTTCGCGAACGGCGTCTTCCAGTGGTCGAACTGCCCGATCATCAGCACCGTGTCGGGGCGGATGCCTTCGCGCAGCACCGCGTTGCCTTCGGTGTGTCCGCAGACCGATTCGATGCGCAGCCGCTCGCCCTCGACGATTCCCATCCGCCGCGCGGTGCTTCGATTCAGGATGACGCCGCGATGGCCCGCGATGTTGTTGGCCACTTCGTTGATCAGCGGCAGGCCGACGTTGGCCCCCCAGCTGTATTGCATCGATCGTGCAGTCAGCGCCCAGAACGGGAATTCGTCCGGATCGCGGCCGTACTCGCGCGCGTACTCGATCCAGATCTCCGGGAAACGCTCGTAGGTCGGCAGGAATTCGTACTCGGCGAGCTGCTGTTCCCACCACGTCACGCCGATCTCGTGCAGCCGGTTCGCCAGCTGCCGGCCATGGCGTACGACCCGCTCCTGGTACGGCAACTCGAAACGCAGGTTCTGGCGCTCCATCGCGGGATAGAGATACCAGTCGAGTTGCGGGAACGGTCGCAGCAGGAAGCCGTTCGACTTGAACCAGTCGAGATCGTGCACTTCCTCGCCGCCGGTCAGCTCGTGGCTGGCCGCCTTGGCGAACGCGTCCCACACCTGATCGCGCGACGGCGCCTTCGATTCGTCGAGCGCGTAATCGAAACGCCCGCCGCGATCGCGCAGCGCCATGCCGGCAGCGCCGCGGTTCACGGCCTTCAGGTACTGCGGAAGAATGCCCGCGCGCTCGGCGAGCGCGGTCGAGATGTCGGTGAAGTCCATCGTGTCGCAGGGCGACTCGACGGCCGGCTGGCGGATCGCCCACCCTTCGTGCTTCCAGAACTGCTCGGTGAACTTCGTGCTGCCGATCCGGATGATCTGCAGGCTCTCGAGATCGAGCGCCTCGGGCAGCAGGATGTCGGCGAAGTGGTTCGTCTCGTCCTCGGTATAGGCGAAGGCGACGATGAACGGAAACTCGGCCAGCCGCTCGGCGATCTCGGGCGCGTTCCACGACGAGATCGCCGGATTGGTCCGGTAGCAGATCCACATGTCGGGGGGCATCGTGCGCGGCCAGTTCTCGGGCGCCTTCTTCTGGAACAGCCACGGCAGGTGCGCCGGTCCGAGCGCCGGAGACCACGGCGAGTCGGACACGAGCGGAACGAGCGTCTTGTAGGCGTTGCGGATGTGCGGCTGGCGCATCCAGCCTTCGCGCGACGTCTCGTTGAACTGGAAATCCATCAGCCCGTCGGGGCCGGGCAATACCGAGCCCACGCGCGAGGCGGCCGGGCGCACCAGCTTGACCGCCGTTCCCAGCGTTCCGCCCGGGACCTCGAGCGCGCCGACGAGCACGGCGAGCATCGTGCGCGCCCAGCAGCAGTGATAGCCGCCCCAGCCGTTGTTCACCGACTTGCCGAGCATCACGGCAACGGGGCGAAACGGCAGCGTCCTGCCTTCGACCTCGATCGTCTGGCCGACGCAGGCGTGGGCCACGTACTCGTCGGCCACGCTGCGGATCGTCTCGGCCGAAACGCCGCATTCGTCGGCCGCCCATTCGGGCGAATACCCGGCCATGTGATCGAGCATCATGCGGAACGCGGGCCGCCCGAGCGCACTCGCGTGCTCGATGCGCTCGTCGTCGGGGCCATGCTCGACGCCGGCGACGGTGAACTCCCCGTCGAGCGCCGGATCCCGCAGGTCGGGCGCATCGAAGGCCTTTGCGCGCGAATCGGCCAGGTCCCAGACGAGCGGCTTGCCGCTCAATGCATCGCGCAGGTACCAGCCGTTGGGTCCGACCAGGTACGGCGAGCTGCTGCGGTTCTTCAGGAACGGAAGGTCGCAGACCTGTGCCCAGCCGCGCTCGTGGACGATGC
The DNA here is from genome assembly GCA_036675585.1 of Burkholderiaceae bacterium. Classification (GTDB taxonomy): domain Bacteria; phylum Pseudomonadota; class Gammaproteobacteria; order Burkholderiales; family Burkholderiaceae_E; genus Zeimonas. The sequence goes on along the minus strand of JAKFES010000302.1, from coordinate 1,614 downwards.
GGTGGATCAGCCCGAACAGGAACGCCGCGTCGGTCTTGGGCCGGATCGGCACCCATTGCGCCGACAGCGCACCGGTGATCGACAGGTGCGGCTCGACCTGCACGCGCTTGGCGCCGCGCACGCGCGCGTCGGCCTCGCGCCAGATCCCGACCACGCCGCCCGAGGCCTCGACGTTGTTGCCGCAGTTGATGATGTAGTTCACGTACGGCGTGTCGGGCGAAACGATGAACGCGCGGTGCCAGAGCTCTCCGTACAGATGCTCCGAGTGATAGCACTTCACGCCCTGCCCGGCACCGTACCCCTGGTCGATGGGGCCCCACGCGGCCATGAAGGCGGGGAACGTTCCCATGTACTGCACGGGCGTGCCGCCGCCCCCGGTCGAGGTGGCGAGCCGCGGCACGCCTTCGTCGTTGAGCAATCCCTTGGCGCGGATCTCGCGCATCTTCGCGCCGACGATGTCGAGCGCCTCGTCCCAGCCGATGGCGACGAACCCGGGATCCTCGTCGCGCCCTTTCTTCGGGTTGGTCCGCTTCATCGGCTGGCGGATCCGGTTCGGGTTGTACGTCTTCTGGATCAGGCCGTAGGCCTTCACGCAGACGCGCCCGCCGCCGGGGTGCTCGCCGCTGATGTCGTAATTCGACTCGATGCGTTTCGCCACGCCGTCCTCGACCTCGACCTTGAGCAGGTCGGGTCCCGCCACGCACTGGTAGCAGTAGATCGGAACTTTCTTCGAAGCCATCGGATGCCTCCTCGGGTCGGACGATTGTGCCGTCCGCCTCGCAAGCACACCTTAACGCGCCTCAAGAATCGGGTCCAACGCATCGGCGTGCACGCGGCCGCCGGACGCAAAAAAGCCACCCCGGGGGGTGGCTTGTCTGCGTCGGAAGATTGTCTGACGATGTCCTACTTTCGCAAGCGAAAAGCTCACTATCATCGGCGCTGCGGCGTTTCACGGTCCTGTTCGGGATGGGAAGGGGTGGTCCCACCGCGCTATGGTCGTCAGACGTAACTTGTCGCCCGCCCGCCTGCCGGTTGCCCGGTCGGCGAACGAACCAATTCGGAAAAGAAGATATCGAGACAGTCTCGGATCTGGTCTTCGTGTCCTTTCGGACACGGGGTTGTGAGGCACACACAACCTTGCGGTATCACGCTGAGCTGATAAGCAAAGTTATAGGGTCAAGCCTCACGGGCAATTAGTACCGGTTAGCTGAACGCATTACTGCGCTTCCACACCCGGCCTATCAACGTCCTGGTCTAGGACGACCCTTCAGGGGGATCGAGTCCCCAGGGAGATCTCATCTTCAGGCGAGTTTCCCGCTTAGATGCTTTCAGCGGTTATCTCTTCCGCACATAGCTACCCTGCGATGCCACTGGCGTGACAACAGGTACACCAGAGGTGCGTTCACTCCGGTCCTCTCGTACTAGGAGCAAGCCCCGTCAAATCTCCAACGCCCACAGCAGATAGGGACCAAACTGTCTCACGACGTTTTGAACCCAGCTCACGTACCTCTTTAAATGGCGAACAGCCATACCCTTGGGACCGGCTACAGCCCCAGGATGAGATGAGCCGACATCGAGGTGCCAAACACCGCCGTCGATATGAACTCTTGGGCG
>JAKFES010000212.1:0-3966 GCA_036675585.1 Burkholderiaceae bacterium | reverse complement strand
ACGGGCGGGCGCCTCGCCCGAGTCGCCGGTCGCTTCGGCGTGGTCGGCCGCGTCGGCCGCGTCCGCGTCGCCGGCCGTACCGCCGCGTCGACGGCTGCGCCGCTTGCGCTTGCGCGGCTCGGTGCCCGAGGCCGTTGCGCGTTCGAGCATCGCCTGGCGCTCGGCCGAGTCGGCCTGCGCGAACGCGTCCCACCACTGCGCGAACTCGGCGGGCGCTTCGCCCGATTCGCAGCGCAGTTGCAGGAAGTCGTATGCCGCGCGGTAGCGCGGATGCGCGACCAGCGCGTGCGGCGAGCGGCCGCTGCGGCGCTCGAAGCGCGGCTGCATCATCCAGATCTCGCGCATGTCGCCGATGAAACGTCGCTGGATCGCGATCCGCTCGGCCTGCTCGTCGAGCACCGATTCGATCGACGCGGCCAGCGCCGGAATGCCGTGCTCGCCGCGTTCGACGGCGGCGTGCCAGCGCACCCGAACCGGCTGCCAGAGCAGCGCGGCGAACAGGAACCCCGGCGAGACCGTCTTGTCGGCGAGCACGCGCGCGTCGGTCGCCGCGAGCGCCGCCTGCACGAAGCGCTCGTCGTCGGGTTGCTCGAGAATGACGTCGAGCATCGGCAGCAGCCCGTGATGCAGCCCCTGGCGGCGCAGTTCCTGCACGCACGCCATCGCGTTGCCCGAGAGCAGCAGCTTGAGCATCTCGTCGAACAGGCGTGCCGACGGCACGTTGTGCAACAGGTCGCGCAACTCGCGGATCGGGCGCTGCGTCTTGGGTTCGACCTCGAAGCCGAGCTTCGCCGCGAAGCGCGCGACGCGCAGCATGCGCACCGGGTCTTCGCGGTAGCGCGCGACCGGGTCGCCGATCATGCGCAGCGTGCGCCGCTCCATGTCCTTCACGCCGTCGTGATAATCGAGCAGCGTGTCCGAGACCGGGTCGTAGTACAGCGCATTGATCGTGAAGTCGCGCCGTGCCGCGTCCTCGGCCTGCGTTCCCCAGACGTTGTCGCGCAGCACGCGTCCGTGCTCGTCGGTCTCGGCCGCCGGCTGCATCGAACGGAAGGTCGAGACTTCGATCGTGTCGCGTCCGTACAGCACGTGGACGATCTGGAAGCGCCGCCCGATGATCCGGGAGCGGCGAAAGAGCTTGCGCACCTGCTCGGGCGTCGCATCGGTGGCGACGTCGAAATCCTTGGGCTTCAGGCCGAGCAGCAGGTCGCGCACGCCGCCACCGACGACCCAGGCGCCGAACCCCGCCTGCTGCAGCGTTTCGCAGGTCCGGATCGCCGCCTGCGAGACGTTCTCGAGCGGCATGCCGCGCTCGGCGCCCCGGTAGTGCTTCGGGCGCTTGCGCAGCGCCGAGCGCCGGGTCGTGGCGAGAACGCGATCGATGAGCTTGCGGATCATTCGAACAACCGCACGATGCGCCAGCCGCGTTCGCTCGCGAGCGAGGCCAGTCGGGGGTCCGGGTTGGTGGCGACCGGATCGCTCACCCGCTCGAGCAGCGGCACGTCGTTGATCGAATCGCTGTAGAAGAACGACCGGTCGAACGCGTCCCACGTCCGTTCGAGCGACGCGAGCCACTCGTCGGTGCGCTGCACCTTGCCCTCGCGAAACGACGGCGTGCCGCACGGGCGCCCCGTGTAGCGGCCGTCGACCGATTCGATCGTCGTCGCGATCAGGTGCTCGACGCCGAACTCGGCGGCGATCGGGCGCGTGACGAACTCGTTGGTCGCGGTGACGATCGCGCACAGGTCGCCGCGTGCGCGATGCGCGTCGACCAGCGCGCGCGCAGCCGGCGCGACGTTCGGTCGGATGACCTCGGCCATGAAGCGCTCGCGCCAGTCGTCGAGCACCTCGACCGGGTGCGCCGCCAGCGGCGCGAGCTGGAACGCGAGGAACTCGCCGATGTCGAGCGTTCCCGCGTGGTACTGGTCGAAGAACGCGTCGTTGCGCCGGTCGTAGTCGGCGCCGTCGACGACGCCGAGGCGGATCAGGAATCGCGCCCACTCGTAGTCGCTGTCGATCGGCAACAGCGTGTAGTCGAGGTCGAAGAGTGCGAGTTCGGGCGGCGCGCGGCCGGAGGACGGGGTGGGCATGACGGCTCACATTATGAGGGCTGGCCGCGATCGTCGTTCCCGGCACCCGGATCCGCCCCCGGCAGCAGCCCTTCGGCCTGCAGCGCGCGCAGAAACGGCAGCGTGATCGCGCGCTTGCGCTCGAAGGCCCGCCGATCGAGTACGTCGAACACGCGCAGCAGTGCGCGGATGTCGCGCGCGGTGTGCGCGATCAGCCAGGGGACGACATCGGCCGCAAGCGCGACGCCGCGCTCGCGCGCGACGCGCTCGATCGCGGCGGCTTTCTCGTCGTCGCCGAGCAGTTGCAGCCGGTAGACGAGTCCGGAACCGAGCCGCGTGCGCAGGTCGTCGCGCAGCGCGAGCGCGAGCGGGGGCTGTGCGCCGGTGGCCAGCACGACGCTCGCCGGCTGCATCCGTGCCCGGTTGATCAGGTGGAAGACGAGCGACTGGCGCGGCGCATCGAGTCGGTCGACGTCGTCGACGGCGACCACGCGGGCGCGCTCGGCGGCCTCGGCGAGCAGCGCCTCGAACGCGGCGAGCGGCGCGTCGGGCGCGAGCGGATCGCCGGCGGCCATCGCGCGCGCCAGGTGCGTCTTGCCGCATCCGGGCTCGCCCCACAGGTAGACGAGCGGGGCGGCGCCGGCCGCCGGCGCGTCGCGCTGCGCCCTCAGGCGCGCGACGACTTCGCCGTTGCGTCCGGCAACGAAGTTCTCGAGCGTCGGGGGTTCGACGCGGTGCAGGTCGAGGGCGATCTGGTGCATCGGGCGCGCGTGCGCTTCGGTGGGGGTCGGGCCCGCTGCCGAACGGCTACAATCCGGTCGAACCGATCGCAAGCCGCACCGGGGCCGGCGCGTGTGGATCGCCATTCTATCGGTCGCCGTTGCGCCCGGCGTGCCGCCCACGAACCGGGATCGTCCATGGGTTCTTCGAACGCCACTTCCTCGCCGCTTTCCTACCGCGACGCCGGCGTCGACATCGACGCGGGCGACGAGCTCGTTCGCCGCATCGGACCGATGGCGAAGCGCACGATGCGCGAAGGCGTGCTGGCGGGAATCGGCGGCTTCGGCGCGCTGTTCGAAGTGCCCCGGCGCTATCGCGAGCCCGTGCTCGTTGCGGGCACCGACGGCGTCGGCACGAAGCTCAAGCTCGCGTTCGCGCTCGACGGCCACGACACCGTCGGCGTCGACCTGGTGGCGATGAGCGTCAACGACATCCTGGTGCAGGGCGCCGAACCGCTTTTCTTCCTCGATTATTTCGCCTGCGGGCGGCTCGACGTCGCCGTCGCGGCGCGCGTGGTCGGCGGCATCGCGAACGGGTGCGAGCAGGCCGGGTGCGCGCTGATCGGCGGCGAAACCGCCGAGATGCCCGACATGTACCCCGACGGCGAATACGACCTGGCGGGATTCGCCGTCGGCGCGGTCGAGAAATCGAAGATCATCGACGGCTCTCGCATCGTGCCCGGAGACGTCGTGCTCGGGCTGGCCTCGAGCGGCGCGCATTCGAACGGATATTCGCTGATCCGCCGCGTGATCGAGCGCGCGTGGGGCTCGATCACCGCGCCGCAACTGCAGGACGATTTCCACGGCGCGCGCTTCGCCGACGCCGTGCTCACGCCGACGCGGATCTACGTGCGCCCGATGCTCGAGTTGATCGAGCGCGTCCCGGTCAAGGGCATCGCGCACATCACCGGCGGCGGGCTGCTCGAGAACGTGCCGCGCGTGCTGCCGGCGCCGGTCCAGGCGCGCCTGCACCGCGACGCGTGGCGCCGTCCGCCGCTGTTCGACTGGCTCGAGCGGCACGGCGAGATCGACGCGCACGAGATGCATCGCGTTTTCAATTGCGGCATCGGCATGGTCGTCGTCGTGTCGGCGGCCGACGCCGGGCGGGCGGAGGCGAC
>JAKFES010000053.1:0-3984 GCA_036675585.1 Burkholderiaceae bacterium | reverse complement strand
CCGGGTGGGCCGGGCGCGGCCGGGCCCAAGCCCGCCGGGCGAGGGGGCCGACGCGGCGGTCGTCCGCGCGGGCCCGGACCCGGGGGCGGTTCCGGCGGAGCGGGGCCCAGAGGCTGACGCGAGCAGCCCTTTCGGGCTATAATCCGCTGGATAGTGAATCGCCGCTTCGGCAAGTGTTCCGCGGCGCTCCGGCCGACGTCACCGGAGAGGCGCTGAACACGGGGCACGAGCGGCGTGCTCGAAGAAATGGGCTCTCGCAGGCCCATTTTTTTTTCTCGTCGGGTCGACCGTGTGTCGGCAGGGGGTGGCAAGTGACAGAGATGACGTCGACGCAGGCGATCATCGAACGCACCCTGGCCGCGATGGGGTATGAAGCGGTCGACGTCGAGCGTGCGCAGGACGGCTTGCTGCGGGTCTACATCGATTCGCCGAACGGAATTGCGCTCGATGACTGCGAGAAGGTCAGTCGCCAGCTCTCGTACGTGCTCAACGTCGAAGACGTCGAGTACGCCCGGCTCGAGGTGTCGTCGCCGGGTCTCGATCGTCCGTTGAAGAAGGCTGCCGATTTCGAGCGTTTCGCCGGATCCGAGATCACGCTGCGGCTGCGTCGGCCGTTCGAAGGGCGCCGCAATTTCGACGGCCTGCTCACCGTCGAGAACGACGGGAAGTACGGGCTCGAGCTGATCGACAAGCCCGTCGAGGCGCCGCGCACGAAGGGCGCGCGTTCGGCGCGCAAGGCGCAGCCGGTGCGGCCCCCGCAGCCGGAAGGGCCGCGCGACGAAGGGATTCGCAAACTCGTTTTTTCGCTCGACGAGATCGAGCGGGCTCGGCTGGTGCCGAAGCTGAAGTTCCAGGAGAGGCGTAAATGAGCCGGGAAGTTCTGTTGCTGGTCGACGCGCTGGCGCGCGAGAAGAACGTCGCGCGCGACGTCGTGTTCGGTGCGCTCGAGAGCGCGCTGGCTTCGGCGATGAAGAAACGCTTCAAGGAAGAAGTCGACATTCGCGTGTCGGTCGACCGGATGAGCGGCGAGTCGGAGTCGTTTCGCCGCTGGCAGGTCGTGCCCGACGGCGAGCTCGAGGACCACGACGTCCAGGTGATCCTCTCCGAAGCGCAGAAGCAGATCGGCGACATCCAGGTCGGCGACTACATCGAGGAAGAGCTCGAACCGGTCGACCTCGGGCGCATCGGCGCGCAGGCCGCCAAGCAGGTGATCCTGCAGAAGATCCGTGATGCCGAACGCGAGCAGATCATCAACGATTTCCTTTCGCGCGGCGAATCGGTGCTCTCCGGAACGATCAAGCGGATGGACCGCGAAGGCGCCATCGTCGAGTCGGGCAAGGTCGAGGCGCGTCTGCCGCGCGACCAGATGATCCCGAAGGAGAACCTGCGCGTCGGCGATCGCGTGCGCGCGTACGTCGCCAAGATCAACCGCGAAGGTCGGGGCCCGCAGTTGTACCTGTCGCGCACGGCGCCCGATTTCATCCGGCACCTGTTCGCCAACGAGGTCCCCGAGATCGAGCAGGGGCTGCTCGAGATCAAGGCGGCGGCGCGCGATCCGGGCGTGCGCGCGAAGATCGCCGTGCACTCGAACGATCGGCGGGTCGACCCGATCGGCACCTGCGTCGGCGTGCGCGGCTCGCGCGTGCAGGCGGTCACCGGCGAGCTGGCCGGCGAGCGCGTCGACATCGTGCTCTGGTCCGACGACCCCGCGCAGTTCGTCATCGGCGCGCTCGCGCCGGCGAACGTCTCGTCGATCGTGGTCGACGAGGACAAGCACAGCATGGACGTCGTGGTCGACGAGGACAACCTCGCGCTGGCGATCGGCACCGGCGGGCGCAACGTGCGGCTCGCCTCCGAGCTCACCGGTTGGCAGATCAACATCATGACCGCCGAGGAATCGCAGGCGAAGAGCGAAGACGAGCGCACCGGGCTGCGCCAGGTGTTCATGAGCCGGCTCGACGTCGACGAGGAACTCGCCGACACGCTGATCGACGAAGGCTTCACGACGGTCGAGGAGGTCGCGTACGTCCCGATCAACGAGATGCTCGAGATCGAGGGCTTCGACGAGGACACGGTCAACGAGCTGCGCAACCGGGCGCGCAACTCGCTGCTCACCGAGGCGATCGCCACCGAGGAGAAGCTCGGCACGACCGCCGACGACCTGCTCGCGCTCGAAGGCATGGACCGGGAGCTGGCCGCGCGGCTGGCCGACGCGAAGGTGTTCACGCGCGACGACCTGGCCGAGCTGGCGGTCGACGAGCTGGTCGAGGCCACCGGAATCGACGAGGAGCGCGCGCGCGAGCTGATCCTGGCCGCGCGGGCGCACTGGTTCGAGGAGCCGACGGCCGCGACGACGGACGACCCGCAGGAGGGTGCGCGGGCATAGCGCCGCACGGTCCCGGCGCAGGCCGGGTTGCGGTGGCGGGCGCCGACCATGGCGCGTTTTTGACAAGCGGTTCGGGAAGGAAATTCATGGCGAGTACGAACGTGGCGAAGTTTGCGGCGGAGCTGAAGATGCCGGCCGAGGCGTTGCTCGAGCAACTGAAGGCTGCCGGCCTCGGCAAGCAGTCGCCGGATGACGAGCTGACCGAGGTCGACAAGGAGCAGCTCCTGTCCGCGCTGCGTCGCGCGCACGGCTCGGACGAAGGCGCCAAGCGCAAGATCACGCTCACGCGCAAGCAGACTTCCGAGATCAAGCAGGCCGATGCCACCGGCAAGGCGCGCACGATCCAGGTCGAGGTGCGCAAGAAGCGCGTGTTCGTCAAGCGCGGGCCCGGCGACGGCGGTGCGGTCGAAGTGCCGGCGCCGGAGACGACCGAGCCGGTCGCTCCGCCGATGTCGGTGGTCGACGAGGAGCAGCAGCGGCTGCGCGAAGCCGAGGAGGCGCGCCAGCGCGAGTTGCTCGAACGCCAGGCGGCCGAGTTGCGCGAGAAGCAGTTGCGCCTCGAGCAGGAGCGCGAGCGCGAGGCGCAGGCAGCCGCCGAGGCGCAGCGCCGCGAGGAGCAGGCGCGCCGTGAAGCCGAGCGCGCCGCCACCATGGACGGCGACGATGCGCAGTCCGACGAGAACCGCAAGCGCGCGGAAGGCGAGGCGCGCGCGGCCGAGGAAGCCGCGCGCAAGGCGGCCGAGGAAGCCGAGCAGCAGGCGGTCGCGCGTCGCGCCGTCGAGGCCGAGGTCGCCGAGATCAACCGCCTGATGAGCCTGCAGCGTCGTCCGCAGCCCAAGGCGCCCGAGCCGGCCCCGGCACCGGCGCCGGCAGCGAAAGCCGCGCAGCCCGCACAGGCGCCGCAACCCGGGCAGCCGGGCGCGAAGGCGGCTGTCAAGGGCACGCTGCACCGTCCGGCGGGCGGACGCGCGGCGCCGGGTGCGCCCAGCGGCGACGCAGCCAAGAAGCACGTGAAGAGCGCGAAGCTCTCGTCGACGTGGTCCGACGACGCGGGCAAGAAGCGCGGCATCAAGACGCGTGGCGACACCGCCGACGGCGGCTGGCGCGGCGGCCCGCGCGGCGGGCGGCATCGCGGCGGCGACCGGCAGGACGCCGGCGTCGGCCCGTCGATGTCGAACGAGCCGATCGTGCGCGAAGTGCACGTCCCGGAGACGATCACCGTCGCCGATCTCGCGCACAAGATGTCGGTGAAGGCCGCCGAGGTCATCAAGACGATGATGAAGCTCGGGCAGATGGTCACCATCAACCAGATGCTCGACCAGGACACGGCGATGATCGTCGTCGAGGAAATGGGGCACAAGGCGCTCGCCGCCAAGCTCGACGATCCGGAGGCGTTCCTCGTCGAGGACGCCGCGCATTCGGACGTCGCCGCCGAGCCGCGCCCGCCGGTCGTCACCGTCATGGGCCACGTCGACCACGGGAAGACGTCGCTGCTCGACTATGTCCGGCGCACCAAGGTCGCCGCCGGAGAGGCGGGCGGCATCACGCAGCACATCGGCGCGTATCACGTCGAGACGCCCCGCGGCGTCGTGACCTTC
>JAKFES010000141.1:0-3995 GCA_036675585.1 Burkholderiaceae bacterium | reverse complement strand
GGACGAAATGACCGAATCGCAATTCCAGGCGCTCGCCGCCCGGGGCTACAACCGCATCCCGCTGGTGCTCGAGTGCCTCGCGGACCTCGACACGCCGCTGTCGCTGTACCGCAAGCTCGCCGACGGTCCGTGGAGTTTCCTGCTCGAGTCGGTCGTCGGGGGCGAACGCTCGGCGCGCCACTCGTTCATCGGGCTGCCGGCGAGAACGTTGCTGCGCTCGACCGACGACGGAGCCGAGATCGTCCGCGACGGTGAAGTCGTCGAGCGCCATCGGGGCAATCCGCTCGATTTCGTCGACGCGTTCCGGCGGCGTTTCCGCGCCGCACCGTGCGAGGCGGTGCCGCGCTCGTGCGGCGGGCTCGCCGGTTACTTCGCCTACGACGCGGTCCGGCACCTCGAACGCGGCGTCGTCGTGCGCGACAAGCCCGATCCGCTCGGCGTTCCCGACGTTCTGCTGCTGCTCACCGAGGAACTCGCCGTCGTCGACAACGTCGCCGCGCGCCTCTATCTCGTCGTCTACGCGGACCCTTCGCAGCCCGACGCGCACGCCCGCGGCGTCGAGCGCCTGCACACGCTGCGCGAGCGGCTCGCGCAACCGATCGCCGCGCCCGCGTGCGAGCCGGTTTCGCCGGGCGCCGAGCGGCGCGTGTTCGCGCGCGACGCGTACCTCGCGGCGGTCGCGCGGGCGAAGGAGTACATCGCCGCGGGCGACGCGATGCAGATCCAGGTCGGCCAGCTGATCGAGAAACCGTTCCGCGCGCATCCGCTCACGCTGTATCGCGCGCTGCGCTCGGTCAATCCGTCCCCGTACATGTATTACTACGACTTCGACGCGTTCCACGTCGTCGGGTCGTCGCCCGAGATCCTGGTGCGCCAGGATCGGCTCGACGACGGCGATCGCATCACGGTCCGTCCGCTCGCCGGCACGCGCAAGCGCGGCGCCACGCCGCAAGAGGACGACGCGCTCGCACGCGAGCTGCTCGCCGATCCGAAGGAGATCGCCGAGCACGTGATGCTGATCGATCTGGCGCGCAACGATATCGGGCGCGTCGCGCAAACCGGCACGGTCGAGGTCACCGAGCGCTTCGCGATCGAAAAGTATTCGCACGTGATGCACATCGTTTCGAACGTCCAGGGCCGGCTCGCGCCGGGCGCCGACGCGCTCGACGTGCTGCGCGCGACGTTTCCGGCCGGAACGCTCTCGGGCGCGCCGAAGATCCGCGCGATGCAGATCATCGACGAGCTCGAGCCGACGCGCCGCGGCCTGTACGGCGGCGCGTGCGGATACCTGTCCTTCGCCGGCGACGTCGACCTCGCGATCGCGATCCGCACCGCGGTCGTTCGCGACGGCGTCCTCTATGCGCAAGCCGCCGCGGGCGTCGTCGCCGACTCGGTGGCCGAGAGCGAATGGCAGGAGACGGAGAACAAGCTCCGCGCGGTGCTGCGCGCCGCCGAGCTCGCCGAGAACGGCCTCGACGCGCAACGGGGGCCGACATGCTGCTGATGATCGACAACTACGACAGCTTCACGTTCAACCTCGTGCAGTATTTCGGCGAGTTGCGCCAGCGCGTGCACACGGTGCGCAACGACGCGATCACGCTCGACGAGATCGAGGCACTCGCCCCGCGGCGCATCGTGATCTCGCCCGGGCCGTGCTCTCCCGACGAGGCCGGCATCTCGGTGCCGCTCGTGCGGCGCTTTGCCGGGCGCATCCCGATCCTCGGCGTGTGCCTGGGGCATCAGGCGATCGCCGCGGCTTTCGGCGGGCGAATCGTCCGCGCCCGGCGCGTCCTGCACGGCAAGACTTCGTCGATCCGGCACGACGGCGCCGGCGTGTTCCGTTCGCTGCCCGACGACTACACCGCGATCCGCTACCACTCGCTCGCCGTCGAGCGCGAGAGCCTGCCCGACTGCCTCGAGGCGACCGCCTTCAGCGATGACGGAGAAATCATGGGGCTGCGCCACCGCGCCTACCCGATCGAGGGCGTGCAGTTCCATCCCGAATCGATCCTCACCGAGCACGGGCACGCGCTGCTCGGCAATTTCCTGGAGAACTGAGATGACCCTGACCGCACAGGAAGCGCTGACGCGCTGCATCGAGCACCGCGAGATTTTCCACGACGAGATGCTCTCGCTGATGCGCGCGATCATGAGCGGCGAGATGTCGGCGCCGATGATGTCGGCGATCCTGCTCGGGCTGCGCGTGAAGAAGGAGACCGTCGGCGAGATCGCGGCCGCCGCGCAGGTCATGCGCGAGTTCGCGAACAAGGTCGAGGTCGACGGCGGGCCGCATTTCGTCGACATCGTCGGCACCGGCGGCGACGGCTCGCACACCTTCAACATCTCGACCGCGTCGAGCTTCGTCGTCGCCGCCGCCGGCGCGACGGTCGCCAAGCACGGCAACCGGGGCGTCTCGTCGAAATCGGGCGCCGCCGACGTGCTCGAGTCGCTCGGGGCCAACATCATGCTGTCCTCGGCGCAGGTCCGCGACTGCATCCTCGAGACGGGCGTCGGCTTCATGTTCGCGCCGAACCATCACCCGGCGATGAAGAACGTCGCGGCGGTGCGGCGCGAGCTCGGCGTGCGCACGATCTTCAACATCCTCGGACCGCTGACCAACCCGGCCGGCGCACCGAACATCCTGATGGGCGTATTCCATCCCGATCTGGTCGGGATACAGGTTCGCGTGATGCAGAATCTCGGTGCCGAGCATGCGCTCGTCGTCTGGGGCAAGGACGGGATGGACGAAGTCTCGCTCGGTGCGGCGACGATGGTCGGCGAGTTGCGCAATGGCACGGTGCGCGAGTACGAGATCCATCCGGAGGACTTCGGTTTGTCGATGATCAGCAATCGCGGGTTGCGCGTCGCCGACGCGATCGAGTCGAGGGAAATGGTGCTCGAGGCGCTGTCGAACCGCCCCGGCACGCCGCGCGAGATCGTCGCGCTGAACGCCGGCGCTGCGCTGTACGCGGCCAACGTCGTCGACTCGATCCCGGCCGGCATCGCGCGCGCGAGCGAGGCGATCGCCAGCGGCGCGGCGCGCGAGCGGCTCGACGCGTTCGTTCGCTTCACGCAGCGCGTCGCCGCGCGCTCCGCGGCCGCCTGAGCGCCCGGCGCGGGAGCCCATCGATGAGCACGGACATCCTCGAGCGGATCGTCGACATCAAGCGCAACGAGGTCGCCGCGTCGTCGCGCGAGCGACCCTTCCTCGCCCTGCGGCGCGCGGCCGAAGCGTCGGTGCGCGCCGACCCGCCTCGCGGCTTCGCGCGTGCGCTGCGCGAGCGGATTGCCGAGGGGCGCGCGGCGGTGATCGCCGAGATCAAGCAGGCCAGCCCGAGCAAGGGCGTGCTGCGCAAGGACTTCGATCCCCCGGCGATCGCGGCGAGCTACGCGGCGCACGGCGCGGCCTGCCTCTCGGTACTCACCGACGAGCGCTTCTTCCGTGGCGCGCTCGCCGATCTGCGCGCGGCGCGCGAAGCGTGCGCGCTGCCCGCGTTGCGCAAGGATTTCGTGATCGACGCGTACCAGGTCTACGAAGCGCGCTGCGCGGGCGCCGACTGCATCCTGCTGATCGTGGCGGCGCTCGACGAGGCCCGGCTCTCCGAATTCGAGTCGATCGCGCTGTCGCTCGGCATGGACGTCCTCGTCGAAGTGCACGGCGCCGACGAACTCGAGCGCGCGCTGCGGCTCGAAACGCCGCTCGTCGGCATCAACAACCGCAACCTGCGCAGCTTCGAAGTGTCGCTCGACACCACGCTCGCGCTGCTGCCGCGCGTTGCGCCCGGGCGCCTGGTCGTCACCGAGAGCGGAATCCAGTTGCGAGCCGACGTCGCGCGGATGCGCGCCGCCCGCGTCGACGCATTCCTCGTCGGCGAGACGTTCATGCGCGCGCCGGACCCCGGCGTCGCGCTCGAGGCGCTGTTCGGCTAGGGCCTGTTCACACTACGATCGTCCCCGCGTGAGCCCGAAAAAAGCGCGCAATCCCAGGCGCAAAG
>JAKFES010000111.1:0-4000 GCA_036675585.1 Burkholderiaceae bacterium | reverse complement strand
GTGGCGGTATACGCGCTCGAGCGCGACCCGGTAATCGTCGAGCGCGCGCTCGACCGGCGTGTCGGCGTTCTTGCCGATGTTGATGCCGAGCACGCCGCGATAGCGTGCGCGCTCGACGTGGGCGACGAGCGCGTCGACCCCGTCGTTGTTGAACCCCATCCGGTTGATCAGCGCTTCACGCTCGGGAAGGCGGAACAGCCGCGGGCGCGGGTTGCCCGGCTGCGCGCGCGGCGTCACCGTGCCGACCTCGAGGAAGCCGAAGCCGAGCGCCGCGAGCGAATCGATGTGCGCGCCGTTCTTGTCGAGGCCGGCCGCGAGCCCGACCCGGTTGGCGAAGCGCAGCCCCATCGCTTCGACCGGGTCCTCGACCCGGGCGCCGGCGATCGCACGCAGCGCACCGAAGCACGCGGCGCGGTCGAGCGTGCGCAGCGTCAGGTCGTGGGCGGTTTCGGCATCGAGCGCGAACAGCAGCGGGCGGGTGACCGCATAGGGAATCATCGGGGCGTCGAATCCGCCGGCGCGTCGCGTCGCGTCCATCGACCGTCGATCAGGTACTCGAGCGGGCGAAAGCGCGCCTTGTACGCCATCTTCGGGCTCTGCTCGATCCAGTAGCCGAGATACAGGTGGCGCAGGTCGAGCTGGCGGCACTGCTCGAGCTGCCACAGGATGTTGTAGGTGCCGTAACTGGCCGAGTGCACGTCGGGGTCGAAGAACGTGTAGACCGAAGACAGCCCGTCGTCGAGCACGTCGATGATCGAGATCATTCGAAGCCTGCCGTCGCCGTCGCGGAATTCGACCAGTCGCGTGTTCACCTTGCTCTGCAGGAGGAACTGCGCGTACTGCTCGCGACTGTCCTGGTCCATGCCGCCGCCCGCGTGGCGGCTGGCCTGATAGCGCAGATACAGCGCGTAGTGCTCGGGCGAGAATCCCAGACGCGCGACGAGCGTGCGCAGCGAGGCGTGCGCCTTCCACGCGCGCCGCTGGCTGCGATCGGCCTCGAACGCGTCGACCGGGATGCGCACCGGCACGCACGCACGACAGCCGTCGCAGTGCGGGCGATAGGTGAAGATGCCGCTGCGCCGGAAACCGGCGCGCACGAGCTCGCCGTAGACGTCGGCGTTGATCAGGTGATTCGGCGTCGCGACCTGGGAGCGCGCCTGGTGCCCGGGCAGGTAGCTGCAGGGGTAGGGCGCGGTCGCGTAGAACTGCAGTGCCGCGAACGGCAGTTCCTTCAGGTGCGTCATGCGTACGGCAAGTCGATGCTCATGGCCCGCCAGTCGGGTCCGGGCTGCCGGACGAGCTCGCCGACCCGCTCGAGAAACGCGGCACGCGGCACTTCGCGTGCGCCGAACGAGGCAAGATGGCGGGTACTCTGCTGGCAGTCTATCACGCTGAATCCGTGCGCCTTCAGCAGCGTCGCGAGCGAAACGAGCGCGGCTTTCGATGCATCGGGCTCGCGTGCGAACATCGACTCGCCGTAGAACATCCGTCCCATCGAAACGCCGTACAGCCCGCCGACCAGCCGCTCGCCGTTCCAGATCTCGACCGAGTGCGCAGCGCCGAGTCGGTGCATCGCCCCGTATCCGGCGCGGATCGCGTCGGTGATCCAGGTGCCGTCCTGCCCGGGGCGCGGCGCCGCGCACTCGCGCATGACGCGCTCGAAGCAGGCGTCGAGCGTGATCCGCCAGCGCGCGTCGCGGCGCGCCGCCCGCAGCGTCTTGCGCAGCGAGCGGCCGACGCGCAGCTCGCCGAGGTGCAGCACCATCCGGGGGTCGGGCGACCACCACAGCACCGGCTGCCCGTCGCTGTACCAGGGAAAGATGCCCCGGCGGTACGCCTCGAGCAGGCGCTCGACGCCGAGTTGCGCGCTCGCTGCGAGCAGGCCGTTCGGCTCGTTCCAGGCACGCGAAGGATCGGGCAGCGGGTCCTCGGGTCCGAGCCACGCGAGCACGCGCCGAGGCGAGCGGGACATCGCGTCGATCAATTGCAGCGCATCAGCTGGCGACAATAGCGCTCGACCGGCACGACCGTGGTCGAATCGCCCACGAGTTGCTGTTCGCGGCCGCCGTGCTCGAGCGCGAGCTTCATCGAGAAGTGCTCGAAGAATGCGTCGAACAGCTCGCCGCCGCGCGTGCCGACCGCGTGCAGCGCATCGTGGTCGGCGTCGTACTCGAGCACGATCGCCGCCAGCGGCTGCCGGGCGGGGCCGGCGAGCACGCGCGCGCCTTCGGCCGGATCGTACTCGCTGTGCTCCGAGCAGCAGTGGATGACCTGCGCGCGGCGCGTGACGGCCGAAGGCTCGTCGCGGTAATTGATGAAGGTGATCTCGCGCGTCGGATACGCCATCCGGTGCGCGCAGATGGCCGAGAACGCGACGATCGAGCGCCTCGGGCCGACGCCGCCGTCCCACGTGTAGGCTTCGCGGTCCTCGGTGGAAAGCGGCACCGAGCGCCGCGTCGGCCGGGCGAGATCGATCAGGAACGCCGGCGTGCCGACGAACGGGTACGGGAACAGCAATGCGGTTCGCGGCGTGATCGTCGAAGCCTTCAGCGGTTCGCCGTCCGGCTGCACCAGCCGTGCCCGCGGGTACGTGCGCGGCTCGGCGTCGTTGCGCGCGGCGTGTGCTTGTCGTGCGAGCGCGACCGGATCGGCCGCGGCGGCCGCTGCGGCGCAACCGATCAGGAAATTCCGACGCTGCATGCGGACACCTCTCGACGGGAAAGGTCAGGCAGGTGCGCGAGGCGGTCCCACGACACCGATGTGCATCGGGTACGCGCCTTCGCGCCGATCGGCGAAGAACCAGCGCAAAGTTTGCGCCACCGTGCGGAAGGCGAGCGACTGCCAGGGGATTTGCTCTTCGGTGAACAGGCGCGCCTCGAGGCTTTCGGGGCCCGGTTCGAAGGACGGGTCGAGCAGCGCAGCGCGGAAGAACAGATGCACCTGGTTCACGTGCGGCACGTCGATCATCGCGAACGGCTCGCCCAGCTCGATCCGGGCGCCGGCTTCCTCGACGGTTTCCCGCGCGGCGCCCTCGGCGGTCGTCTCGCCGTTTTCCATGAAACCGGCCGGCAGGGTCCAGAACCCGTAGCGCGGCTCGATCGCGCGCCGACACAGCAGCACGCGGTCTTCCCACGTGCAGACGGTGCCGAGAACCAGGTTCGGGTTCTCGTAGTGGATGGTTCCGCAGTGCGCGCAGCAGAAGCGCGGCCGGTTGTCGCCGGGCGGAACGCTGGAGGTGACTTCGTGGCCGCAGACCGAGCAGAACTTCATGGCGTACCGGAGTTGCGACGAGTGTAGCAGCGGCGGCGCAGCGGCGGCGGCGTGCCGAGCGTTCGCGGACCCGTGCGGCGGTGCACGCCGTCGCCCGGGCCTGCGCAGGTAAGCCCCTTGCGTGGGGCAGACCGTGACCGCTCGACTTTCAAATTCTCGAGGGAGGTCCCATGACGACGTTCAAGGTAGGTTATTTCGTCGGCAGCATCGCCACCGCCTCGATCAACCGCCTGCTCGCGAAGGCGCTGGTCCGGCTCGCCCCGCGCGAACTCGAGATGACCGAGATCGCGTTTCGCGACCTGCCGATCTACAGCTACGACTACGACGCCGACTTCCCGCCGGTCGCCCGTGCGTTCAAGGACGCCATCGCCGCCGCCGAGGCGGTGCTGTTCGTCACGCCCGAATACAACCGGTCGATCCCCGGCGGACTGAAGAACGCCATCGACTGGGCGAGCCGGCCATACGGGCAGAATGCCTTCGCGCGCAAGCCGTCGGCCGTGATCGGCACCTCGCCGGGGGCGATCGGCACCGCGATCGCGCAGCAGCAGCTGCGCAGCGTCCTCAGCTTCTGCAATTCGCCGCAGATGAACAGCCCCGAGGCGTACATCCAGTTCCGTGCGGGGCTGATCGACGAACAGGGCGCAGTCACCGACCCCTCGACCGAGGCGTTCCTGCGCAAGTACATGGAGGACCTGCACGCGTTCATCACCCGGGTCTATACCGTGTTGCC
>JAKFES010000248.1:0-24337 GCA_036675585.1 Burkholderiaceae bacterium | reverse complement strand
GCCGGCGCGCCGGTGCAGCGCGAGGCGTTCGGCGGTGGATCGCACGCCAACGGTGCGCCGTCGGGCGCGCGCGGTGCGGGGCCTGCCGCGCGAGCATCGAACGGCGCGCCGGCCTCGCGCTTCGTCGGCGCCGCGCCGTCGTCACGAGGCGGCGTCGGGGGTTTTCGCGGGCGACCGTCGTCGCAACGCGGCCGCTGACAAGCCTTCGGCTCGGGTCGCCATCGCTTCCTGGCGGCGCCCGAGCCAGTAGCTGTTCGCGAGCCAGGCGAGCGACACCGGCACCGCCACGAGCGCGATGCCGGTGATGCCCAGGCCGAGCGACGCGAGCAGCGCATACGACCAGCTTCCCACCTGGTCGCCCGCGCGATAGACGACCGTGTCGATCGCGTTCTTCGCCTTGTACTTGTCCTCGCGCGACACGACGGTGAAGAGCAGTTCGCGCGTCGGCCGAGCCAGTCCGAAATTGCACACCCGGCGCGCGACCTGCGCGACGACGAGCACGGCGACGGTGGGCGCGAGCGCCAGCGCGCCGAAGCCGACGATCGACAGCGCCGGCAGCACCGACGCGGTCAGCGCGACGCCGAGCCGGCGCAGCAGGCGGCCGGTGACGAACAACTGCACGAGCAGTGTCATCGCGTTCACCGCGAGGTCGATCGAGGCGAAGAAGCGCGTGCGCGCGGTCCGGTCGGCGAAGTGCTCGGCGGCGATCCCCGCCTGCAGGAAATAGAGCAGCGTCGACGTGATCGAGAACAGCAGCATGTAGGCGCACAGCCCGAGCAGGTACGGCGAGCGCGCGACGTGCGTGAGTCCGGCCCACGCGCTGCCACCGATCGGGTGGCGCTCGTCGTCGGCTTCGAGCGCCGTGCGTAGCGCCGCCGAGCGTCGAGACAGCGCGCGCACGCACGCGCACGCGACGAGCAGCAGGATCACCGATGCGAGCATCAGCCGGCTCGCGCCGAGTTCGCCGGCGAGCGACGCGGTGATCGACGAACCGACGATCGCGCCGATCGTCGCGCCCGCCGACAGGAAACCGAACAGCCGCTTGCCCTGCGCGGGGTCGAACACGTCGACCATCAACGCCCAGAACACCGAGACGACGAACAGGTTGAACACCGAGGTCCAGACGAAGAACGCACGGCCGACCCACACTTCCTGCCGCGGCGTCGCCGCCTGCAGCACGGCGGCGAAAACGACCAGGTTCGCGGCGAAGAACAGGTACGTCAGCGGGATGAACCGCTCGCGCGGCATCCGGCGCACGAGCGCCGAGAACGCCGGGTTGAGCGCGAGCATCGCCACCAGCGTCGCACTGAAGAGCCATTGCAGGTTCTGCACGCCACCGAGCACGCCCATTTCGTCCCGGATCGGCCGGATCACGTAATACGCGCACAGCAGCGAGAACACGAGTCCGGCGGACCAGCCGAGCAGTGCCGTTTCGCCGGGGCGCACGTCGGCGAAACGGGCGAGCGCGCCGCGCCAGCGCGGCGCGCGCTCACAGGGCATCGACGAAGCGCTCCATCCGGCGGCGCTCGGCGCCATCGGGCATCCGGCCGCGCGCCGCACCGGCGTTGTCGATCGCGTGCTCGGGCTTCGCCGTGCCCGGAATCGCGCAGGTGACCGCCTCGTGCGAAACGATGTACTTGAGGAAGAACTGCGCCCAGCTGGTGCAGTCGAAGTCGGCCGCCCATTCGGGCAGCGGCCTGCCCTGCACCGCGCGGAACAGCCGCCCGCGGCCGAACGGGAGGTTCGCCATCGTCGCGACGCCGCGTTCGGCGGCCAGCGGAAGGATCCGCGCATCCGCATCGCGGTTGTCGAGCGCGTAATCGACCTGGATGAAATCGAGCCGTTCGCGCTGCATCACGCGCTCGAAGTCGGCGTACTGCGCGCTCGACGACGTCGTGATGCCCAGGTAGCGGATCCGGCCTTCGTCGCGAAGCGCACGCAGCGTGCCGAGCTGCGTGTCGACGTCGCGCAGGTTGTGCACGGCGACGAGGTCGATCCGCTCGGTGCGAAGCCGGCGGAACGACTCCTCGATCTGCGCGCGCCCCGCTTCGCGCCCGATCGCGCCGACTTTCGTCGCCAGGAACAGCGCGTCGCGCACACCGGTCGCGGCGGCGAGCTCGCCGATCACCGATTCGGCGTTGCCGTACGACGGTGCGGTGTCGACCACGCTGGCGCCCGCGCCGACGAAGCGCTCGAGCGTTTCGCGCAGCGTCGCCGACGCGGTGTCGTAGCGCCGCGCGGTGCCCAGCCCGATCACCGGCAGCGGCTCGCCGCTCGCCGGGATCGGCTTGCGCGCCGGATGCGCGCTCGCCGCCCCGGAGAGCGGCTGCGCGGCGATGCGCTCGACCGGAATGGCGGGCGCCAGTGCGCCGGCCGCCTGCGCGCGCGCGTCGCGGGCGAGGGCGTACGACACCGAGACGGCGCTGACGATCCATTGTCGACGGTCGAATCGCATCTCGGGCCTCCCGGGTCTCGCCGCCCGGCGGCGCGGCGCGCCGCCGGGGCCGCACTACGGCGGTCGCTGCATCAGTCCGAAGGCTGACATCCGCGCACCAGTTCGACCAGCGCCGCCCCGTACGCCTCGAGCTTGCGCGCGCCGACGCCGCCGATGCCCGCGAGCGCGTCGGTCGAGTCCGGGCGTTGCCGGGCGATCTCGCGCAGCGTGGCGTCGTGGAAGATGACGTAGGGCGGGAGCCCGCGCTCGGCCGCAGTCGCCCGGCGCCACTCGCGCAGCCGCTCGAACAGCGCCTCGTCGCGCGGGTCGACCCCGGCGTCCGGCGACGGCGCGCCGGAGCGGCCGGCGCCTGCCCGGGCCGACGCGCGCTGCGAGCGCTTTCGGCTGCGCTCGGGCGGCTGCGGCCGGCGCATCCGAACGGTCGATTCGCCGCGCAGCAGCGCGCGGCTCGATTCGGTGAGCACGAGCACCTGGTGGCGCGCGTGGTCGACGGCGACCAGTTCGCGGGCGACCAGCTGGCGCAGCACGGCGCGCCATTCGGACTCGTCGAGTTCGGCGCCGATGCCGAAGGTGCTGAGCGAATCGTGTCCGTGTTGCGTCACGCGCGGCGTCGCCTGCCCGCGCAGGATGGAGACGATGTGCTGCGCGCCGAAGCCGAAGCCGCTCGCCTGTCGAACCCGGTAGATGCACGACAGCAGCTTGCGTGCCGCTTCGGTCGCGTCCCACGGCTGCGGCGGCTCGAGGCAGTTGTCGCAGTTGCCGCACGCGGTGCTCGCTTCGCCGAAATACGCGAGCAGGCGCACCCGCCGGCACTCGATCGTCTCGGCCAGCCCGAGCATCGCGTCGAGCTTGGCGCCCGACACGCGCTTGTACGTGTCGTCGGCCTCCGACTGCTCGATGAAGCGGCGCTGCTGCACGACGTCGGCCAGGCCGTACGCCATCCACGCTTCGGCGGGCGCTCCGTCGCGCCCCGCGCGCCCGGTTTCCTGGTAATAGCCCTCGACGCTGCGCGGCATGTCCAGATGCGCGACGAAACGGACGTCGGGCTTGTCGATTCCCATGCCGAAGGCGATCGTCGCGACCATGACGACGCCGTCGTCGCGCAGGAAGCGTGCCTGGTTCGTGCTTCGCGTGGACGCGTCCATCCCCGCGTGGTAGGCGAGCGCGTCGATGCCGTGCTCGACCAGCCACTGCGCGGTGTCGTCGACTTTCGCGCGCGTCGAGCAATAGACGATGCCGGCCTCGCCCTCGTGCCCGGCGAGGAACGCGAGCAGCTGCCGGCGCGGATCGCGCTTCTCGACGATCCGGTAGCGGATGTTCGGACGGTCGAAGCTCGACACGAACCGGCGTGCCGCGTCGAGTGCGAGGCGCGATACGATCTCGCGGCGGGTGAGTGCGTCGGCGGTCGCCGTGAGCGCGATCCGCGGAACGTCGGGGAAGCGCTCGTGCAGCACGGCGAGCTGCAGGTACTCCGGGCGGAAATCGTGGCCCCACTGCGAGACGCAGTGCGCCTCGTCGATCGCGAAGAGCGCGATCCGCGTGCGCTCGAGCAGCTCGAGGCAGCGCGGCGTGAGCAGCCGCTCGGGCGCGACGTAGAGCAGGTCGATCGCTTCGTCGACCAGCGCGCGCTCGACCGCAGCGGCTTCGCGCGCGCCGAGCGAGGAGTTCAGGAACGCGGCGCGCACGCCGAGCTCGCGCAGTGCGTCGACCTGGTTCTGCATCAGCGCGATCAGCGGCGAGACGACGACGCCGACGCCTTCGCGCGCGAGCGCCGGAATCTGGTAGCACAGCGACTTGCCGGCGCCGGTGGGCATCAGCACCAGCGCGTCGCCGCCGGCGGTCACGTGGTCGACGATCGCCCGCTGCTCGCCGCGGAACGATTCGTAGCCGAACACGTCGCGCAGGATCGCGATCGGCTCGCGAACGGCTTCGGGAAATGCGGATTCGCGCAACATGGGTGCGCCGAGTGTACCGGCGCCCGTGCGCGGGCGCACTTCAGCCGTGCGGAGGGTGCGACGCGCCGGCGCGGGGGGGCGCGGCCGGGCGCTCGCCGCACACGGGGCACTGCGGATCGCGCGGCACCTTGACCTCGTGCCACTGCATCGACAGTGCATCGATCATCAGCAGCCGCCCGACCGCCGGTTCGCCGAAGCCGCCGACGATCTTCAGCGCTTCGGCGGCCTGCATCGTGCCGACGATCCCGGTCAGCGGAGCGAACACGCCCATCGTCGCGCACAGCACCGGCTCGACTTCGTCGCCTTCCGGAAACAGGCAGTGGTAGCACGGCGAATCGGCCCGGCGCGTGTCGTAGACGCCGACCTGTCCGTCGAAGCGGATCGCCGCGCCCGAGACGAGCGGGACGCCGTGCGCGACGCAGGCGCGATTGATCGCCTGGCGCGTCGGGAAGTTGTCGCAGCAATCGAGGACGACGTCGGCTCGCTGCGCCAGCTCGCCGAGCGCGTCGGCATCGAGCCGCCGGACGATCGGCTCGACCTCGATTCCCGGGTTCAGCTCGAGCATCGTGCGCCGGCCCGATTCGGCTTTCGGCTCGCCGACCCGGTCCTGCCGGTGCAGGATCTGCCGCTGGAGGTTCGTCAGGTCGACGGCGTCGTCGTCGACCAGCAGGATGCGGCCGATTCCGGCCGCGGCCAGGTACAACCCGGCGGGCGAACCGAGCCCGCCGGCGCCGACGACGAGCGCCGTCGCGTCGAGCAGCCGCTGCTGCGCTTCGACGCCGATCTCGTCGAGCAGGATATGCCGGCTGTAGCGAAGCAGTTGTTCGTCGTTCATCTCGAAAAAAAAGCCGCGCACCGCGCGGCTCTTCCGGGAGGCGATCCCGACGCGTTGGCTTTTCGGGCGCGCGGTGCGCTCAGCGCGCGGCGGGAACCGTTTTCTCGGTGACGGCAGCCGCCACCGGGTCTTCCTTGGCGACGACCGCGACTTCGCCGCCTTTCAGGAAGGTCAGCGCCTGCTGCAGCTGGTAGTCGTCGGCCGAGCCGAATTCGATCGGCTTGCGATCCTTCGAGCGCTCGGCGATCTCCTCGGGGGTCGGGATCGCCGAGCGGATCTCGGTGTCCTTGTCGTTGCTCAGGTGCCGGTTCAGGTCGGCCTCGCGCAGCCGGAACGCGTTCAGGTCGCCTTCGGCCGTTTCCTCGACGACGTAGTCGGGGGTGATGCCCTTGGCCTGGATCGAGCGTCCGTTGGGCGTGTAATACCGCGCCGTCGTCAGCTTGATCGCGGTCGTGCTCGACAGCGGAAGAATCGACTGCACCGAGCCCTTGCCGAAGGTCTGCGTGCCGAGCACCACGGCGCGCTTGTGGTCCTGCAGCGCGCCGGCGACGATCTCGGAGGCCGACGCCGAGCCGGCGTTGACCAGCACGACCATCGGCGCCGTCTTGGCCGCGGCGGGCACCTGCGCGACGATGTCCTCGCGCATGCCGCGCAGGTAATCCTCGGGGCTGGCGATGTATTTGCGGCGCGCGTCTTCGGTGCGGCCGTCGGTGGTCACGACGGTGGCTTTGGGCTGCAGGAAGGCGGCCGACACGCCGACCGCGCCGTGCAGCAGGCCGCCCGGGTCGTTGCGCAGGTCGAGCACGATCGCCTTCAGCGCGCTGCGCTCGGCCAGGCCGTCGAGGTGCTTGACCAGGTTCTCGACCGTGTGCTCCTGGAACTGCGTGATGCGCACGTAGCCGACGCCGTCTTCGAGCGCTTTCGACTTGACCGACTGCACCTTGATCACGTCGCGCACGATCGGAACGATCAGGGGCTGGCTCTCGCCCTTGCGCGACAGCGTGAGCGTGATCGTCGTCTTCGGCTTGCCGCGCATCATCTTCACGGCTTCGTTGAGCGACAGGCCCTTGGTGGGCTTGTCGTCGATGCGCACGATCAGGTCGCCCGCCTTGACGCCGGCGCGCGCGGCGGGCGTGTCCTCGATCGGCGCGACGACCTTGACGAAACCGTCCTCGGTGCCGACTTCGATGCCCAGTCCGCCGAACTCGCCCTGCGTGCCGACCTGGAGTTCGCGGAAGGCCTCGGCGTCGAGATACGCCGAGTGCGGGTCGAGCCCCGAGAGCATCCCGCCGATCGCTTCGGTGATCAGGCGCTTGTCTTCGACCGGTTCTACGTAGTTCGCCTTGATCGCGCCGAACACGTCGCTGAACTGGCGCAGTTCCTCGAGCGGCAGCGTCGCCGCGGGCTCGCGCTGCGCGACCGCCGTCAGCCCGAGGCTGATCAGCACGCCGGCGATGGCGCCGGCCGACAGGAGTCCCAGAGGCTTGAGCGTACCCTTCATGTGAATCCCTTCAGGCAGACCGGCCGGCACAGGAAACCGCGCCACGCAAAAACGCCGTCTGTGAACGCGGACGAGTATAAACCGCACTCGTCGCGAAGCAGGCGCTTTTGCGCCGGTTTTTTGCCGTCGGGAGGGTCCGGGGTCAGCGCGCCTTGCCCTGCGCGGCAACGGCGGCCATCGCGGCCTCGATTTCGGCGGCGTCGCCGAGATACCGGTGGCCGATCGGGCGCAGCGCATCGTCGAGTTCGTAGACGAGCGGGCGGCCGGTCGGGATGTTCAGGCGGACGATCTCGTCGTCGCCCAGGCCGTCGAGGTACTTGACCAGCGCGCGCAGCGAATTGCCGTGCGCGGCGACGATCACTTTCTTGCCCAGCCGCACCGCGGGGGCGATCACCTCGTTCCAGTACGGAACGACCCGGTCGACGGTGTCGCGCAGGCATTCGGTGCGCGGGATGCGCTCCGGCGGCAGCGCGGCGTAGCGCGGGTCGTTGCCCGGCCAGCGCGGGTCGCCCTCGGGCAGCGGATCGGGCGCGATCGCGTAGGCCCGGCGCCAGACGAGCACCTGCTCGTCGCCGAAGCGCGCCGCGGTCTCGGCCTTGTCGAGCCCCTGCAACGCGCCGTAATGCCGCTCGTTGAGCCGCCAG
Organism: Burkholderiaceae bacterium; assembly: GCA_036675585.1. Taxonomy (GTDB): domain Bacteria; phylum Pseudomonadota; class Gammaproteobacteria; order Burkholderiales; family Burkholderiaceae_E; genus Zeimonas. The sequence continues at coordinate 16,947 of JAKFES010000248.1, read as the reverse complement.
TCGTGGACGACCGGAATCCACATCCGGTCCATCTCGTCGAGGACGATCCACAACGTGCGGATCGCGCGGCGCAGGACCGAGGTGAACGCGAGATCGAAGTCGAAGCCTTCGGCCCGCAGCAGCTCGCCGGCGCGACGTGCCTCGAGTCGCCCGTTGTCGGTCAGGTCGACGTCGGTCCAGCCGGTGAACCGGTTTTCGAGATTCCACTGGCTTTCGCCGTGCCGAAGGAGAACGATCTGGTGCGTCATGTGTCCACGGGGCGCCCGAAGGGGACCGCTATTCTATAATCCGCCGCTTCCGGCTCGTGCCGCAGCGCAGGTTCCCCGTGGATTTCGTCGTCGACAACATCGTCCTGATCGCCATTGCCGTCGTTTCGGGCGCGATGCTCCTGTGGCCGCTGGTGATGCGCGGCACTTCGGGGCCCGCGCTCGATACGCTCGGCGCCACGCGCCTGATCAACGACACCGGGGCGATCGTCGTCGACGTCCGGCCGCAGGCCGAGTTCGCCGCCGGGCACCTGCCGAATGCGCGCAACATCCCGCTCGCCGAGCTCGAGAAGCGCGTCGGCGAGTTGCCGGCGAACAAGCCGGTGCTCGTATGCTGCACTTCCGGCGCGACGTCGTCGCGGGCGGCCGGCGTGCTGCGCAAGGCGGGGCGCAAGGACGTCTTCAATCTCGCCGGCGGCCTGAGCGGCTGGCGGCAGGCCGGTCTGCCGGTCGTCAAGTAGGAGCGCGCATGAATCCGAAAGTCGTCATGTACAGCACCGCAGTGTGTCCTTACTGCATACGTGCGGAGCAGCTGCTCAAGGCGCGCGGCGTGGAGACCATCGAGAAAGTCCGCATCGACCAGGATCCGGCGCAGCGCGATGCGATGATCCAGCGCACCGGCCGGCGCACGGTCCCGCAGATCTTCATCGGCGAGCAGCACGTCGGCGGATACGACGACCTCGCCGCGCTCGACCGCGCGGGCAAGCTGCTTCCGCTGCTCGAGGGCTGAGGCCCGCCGGGTTCGTCCGGCGCATGCGACGAACGACCACCCGACCGGCTGCTGGCCGGTCCTTCGAGGACCACTCATGACCGACCCGGCGCAAGCTCCCGCCTTTTCCATCCAGCGCGTGTACCTGAAGGATCTCTCGGTGGAGATCCCCAATGCACCGCGGATCTTTCTCGAAACGCAGCAGCCGAACGTCGAAATCCAGATGGACGTCGGCAGCGAGCAGCTTGCCGACGGCGTCTACGAATCGACCGTGACGATCACGATCACGACGAAGGTCGGCGACAAGGTCGCCTTCCTGGTCGAGGCCAAGCAGGGCGGCATCTTCGAGATCCGCAACGTGCCCGACGAGCAGATGCCGTTGCTGATCAACGTCGTGTGCCCGAACATCATCTACCCGTACCTGCGCTCGAACATCGCCGACACCGTGCAGCGCACCGGCTTTCCGCCGATCCACCTCGCCGAGATCAACTTCGAGGGCCTGTACCAGCAACGGCTCGCGCAGAGCAAGGCCGAGTCGGGCGAGGGCGGCGGCGGCGCGGGCAACGGGTCGGTCGGAACGCACTGAATGCGACGCGGCGCGGATCGCGCGGACCGGATGCCCGGCGTCGTCGCGCGAATCGGGCGTACGGCACGCAGCGGCCGTCCGGTGCGCGCGCTTGGCTCGGCGCTCGGTTCGGCCTGGATCGCGGTGTTCGCGTTCGCGCTGGCGATCCCGGGGGCGGCCGGCGCGGCCGAGTTCCGTGAAGTGGCGAGCGCTGCGGCGGTGCTCTACGACGCGCCGTCGGAGCGCGCGCGCAAGCTGTTCATCGTGTCGCGCGGTACGCCGCTCGAAGTCGTCTCGGCGGTCGCCGGCTGGGTCAAGGTGCGCGACCTGGGTGGCGACGTGCTGTGGATCGAGCACGGCGAACTGACCGACTCGCGGCACGTCGTCGCGAACACGCTCGCCGCGGTGCGCAAGGCGCCGCAGCCGCAGGCCGACCTGCTCGTGCAGGTCGAGCGCGGCGTGCTGCTCGAGATCGTCGACCGGAACGCGCCCGACGGCTGGGTGCACGTACGGCATCGCGACGGGGTGACCGGCTTCGTCCAGGCCCTCGAACTCTGGGGCCGCTGAGGCGGCGCCCCTCGCCGTGCGCATCGCGATCTTCGGTGCAGGCGCCTGGGGAACCGCGCTCGCGTGCCATGCCGCGTTGCGGTACGACGTGCGCCTGTGGGCGCGCGATCCGGCGCAGGTCGACGCGATCCGGCGCGACCGGCGCAACGAGCGCTACCTGCCGGGCGTCGCGCTCGCCGCGCGCATCGAACCGACCGCCGATCTGGACGCGACCTGCCGATGGCTGGGCCGGGCGCCGTCGCTGGCGATCGTCGCCACGTCGGTCGCCGGGCTGCGTCCCACGCTGCGCGCGCTCGACGAGCGCCTGCCGCAGGCGGTGGCGGGCGTCGTCCGGCTGTGCAAGGGACTCGAGGCCGATTCCGGCCGACTGCCGCACGAGGTCGCCGCCGAGACGCTGCGGCCCGACATCGCCGGCGGCGTGCTCTCGGGGCCGAGCTTCGCGCAGGAGGTCGCCGCCGGGCTGCCGGTCGCGTTGACGATCGCATCGGCGATCCCCGGCCTGCAGCGCGCGACGGTGCAGGCGCTGCACCACGGCGCGGCGCGCATCTATCGCAGCGACGACGTCGCCGGCGTCGAGATCGGCGGCGCGCTCAAGAACGTGATGGCGATCGCAGCGGGCATCTGCGACGGACTCGCGCTGGGCCAGAACGCGCGCGCCGCGCTGGTGACGCGCGGGCTCGCCGAGATCGCGCGGCTCGGCGCCGCACTCGGTGCGCGGCCCGAAACGTTCATGGGCCTGACCGGGCTCGGCGACCTCGTCCTCACCTGCACCGGCGACCTGTCGCGCAACCGGCGCGTAGGACTCGCCCTCGCCGCCGGCGATCCGCTCGAGGCGATCGTCGCGCGCCTCGGCCACGTCGCCGAGGGCGTCGCCTGCGCCCCCGCCGCGGCGGCTCTGGCCGAACGGCACGGCGTCGACATGCCGCTCGTGGCCGCGGTGAACGCGGTGCTCACCGGCGCGAGCAGCGCACGCGACGCGGTGCTCGCGCTGCTGGCGCGCGAGCCGAAGATCGAGTCGGCGTGAGCGGCAACGCGCGCCTACTCCGCTCCCTCGAAACCGAACTGGCGCCACGCCTCGAACACCGCGACGGCGACCGCGTTCGACAGGTTCAGGCTGCGGTTGTCCGGCCGCATCGGCAGGCGCAGTCGCCGCGAAGCCGGGAAATCCGACAGGATCTCGTCGGGCAGTCCGTGCGATTCGCTGCCGAACACGAGATGGTCGCCGCGTTCGAAGGCCACGCGATGTGCCGGCGTCGGCCCCGAGCTCGTGAAGGCGTGCAGGCGGGCGGGTTTCGCCTGCGCGACGAACGCGCACCACGACGGATGCACGTGGATCGTCGCGTACTCGCGGTAGTCGAGTCCGGCACGCCGCAGCCGGGCGGAATCGAGCGCGAAGCCCAGCGGCTCGACGAGGTGCAGCTGCGCGCCGGTGTTCGCGCACAGCCGGATGACGTTGCCGGTGTTCGGCGCGATTTCAGGGTGGACGAGGACGACGTGGATCATCGGCGGCGGGCGTGCGGGCGACCACGCAGTTGATCACAATCGTCGCGCCCGCGCGCATCAGCGCTTCGGCCGCCGCCTCGAGCGTTGCGCCGGTGGTCATGACGTCGTCGACGACGACGATCGCCTGTCCGTCGAGCGGGCCGTGCGCCTCGAATGCGCCGTGCAGTGCGCGCCGGCGCTCGTGCGCGTGCAGCGTCGAGGCGGGCGCGCCGTCGCGCACGCGAACGAGCAGGCGGTGCCGCAGCGGCAGCGATCGACGCTGCGCGAACGCGCGGGCGATCGCCAGCGACTGGTTGAAGCCGCGGTCGGCCAGCCGCCGGATCGACAGCGGAATCGCGGTGACGACGATGCGCGGTGCGCCGAGCGCGCCCAGCGCTTCGTCGGCGTGGCGCGCGAGGCAGCGCCCGAGCGGCGCGGCGAGCGAAGCGTCGCGGCCGAACTTCAGCGCGTGCACGACGCGGTCGAGCGGGGGCGCGTAATCGGCGAGGACGAGCGTGCGCGCGAAGGCGGGGGGCGCCGTCGCGCAGGCCGCGCACGTCGCATCGAGCGGCGGTGCGAGCGACTGCGCCGCCACGACCACACCGCAGCGTACGCATCGCGGCGCGGTGCCGCCCGGCAGCGAAGCTTCGCACCCGGCGCACAGGCCCGACGGTGCGTCGAGCCCGCACACGATGCACGCGGCCGGCAGCCACGGGTCGACGAGCGCACCCAGGCGCCGCGCGATCGTGCGCATCGCGCGCGAAGTCGAGACCCGGAACGGATGCGGCATCCGCAGCATTGAACGCGCGCGACGCCTATACTTGCTCGCGATGCTCATTCCTCCCGACATAGACCCGTCGGCTGTACGCCTGCAGTTCTCGCGTCGCGCGGCGCAGCCGCCGCGGGCCGATTTCCTGTTCCGCGAGATCGAATCCCGCATGCTCGAGCGCCTCGCGCTCGTGCGCCTGGCGCCGCAGCGCGTCGTCGACGTCGGCTGCGGACGCGGCGAGGGCCTGCTCGCGCTCAAGCGCCAGTACCCGGCAGCGTGGCTCGTCGGCGTCGATTCGTCGCCCGGCGCGGCGCGGCACGCGCGGCAGGCGCTGGCGGCACCGTCGCGCGGCTTCTTCGCGCGGATGCGCCGGCCCGGCGCCGAGCCGATCGCGAGCGTCGTCACCGGCGATGCGCACGCGCTGCCGCTCGCCAACAAAAGCGTCGACCTCGTCTGGTCGAACCTCGCGTTCCACTGGTTCCAGTCTCCGCAGCGCGCGATCGACGAGTGGTATCGCGTGATGCGGCCGGGCGCGCTGCTCGATTTCTCGTTCTTCAGCGTCGACACGCTCGCCGAACTGCGTGCGCTCGGCGCGCGAACGATGGTCTTTCACGACATGCACGACATCGGCGACGTGCTGATGTCGGCCGGGTTTTCCGAGCCGGTGATGGACACGCAGCGGCTGACGCTGACGTGGCAGTCGCCCGAGGCGCTGCTCGCCGACGTGCGCTCGCTGGGCGGCAATGCCCAGCGCGGCCGGTTCCGCGGGCTGCTCGGCCGCCGCCATCGCGACGAGTGGCTGCGCGCGCTCGAAGCGCTGCGTGGCGACGACGGTCTGTTGCGCACCACGATCGAGGTCGTCTTCGGCCATGCATGGTGCCCCGAGCGAAAGCGTCGTTCCGACGGGCTCGCGTCGATCGAGATCCATCCCCGCCGTGGAGGCGGCGATGCAGGCTGATTTGCCGGCCCCCGGGCGCGCTCCTATAATGCGGGCCGCTGAGGGGCGCCATGATCCGGATTAAGGAACGGCGCCGTGGGTTACCATTGGTCGTACGAGGTCGATGCCGACCGGCACCAATGGCTGCTCAAGCGCAATTGCGCATTGCGCCCCTGGCAGCTCGTCTCGTGGTTCGCCACGCTCGCGGTCGTCATGCTTGCGATCGCGCTCGTGTGGGCCGCAGGCGGGGCCTGGATCGTGATTCCGTTCGCACTCGTCGAGGCGATCGCGTTGACCGCGGCGTTCGTGGTCCATGCGCGGCACACGGGCGATTACGAGCGGATCGTCGCCACGCGCGATCGCCTCGTCGTCGAGTGCGCACGCGGCCTGCGCGTCGACCGCTTCGAGTGCGCCGGACGCCGGATCCGGGTCGAGTACGACCCGCGTGCGCGCGAGCCGATCCGGCTCGTCGCGGGCGGCGAGGCGGTTGCGGTCGGACGGTTCGTTCCGGAAGACGGCAAGGCGGTGCTGGTTCGGCAGTTGCGGGGAGCGCTCGGCGCCAGGCAATGAGCCTGAAGCGACGGGTGACATACGAAGAACGGACGGAGCGGACGGATGAAACTGGAACGTGCGGCGGGCATTCTGGCGTCGGGCTGGCTGGGCGCCTGGGCATCGGTCGCATTCGCGGTCGAAGACCTGCCCGGCGGACCGAAGCGCTGGGGGCTGAACCTTCAGGACCCGGCCACGTCGATCGCGGCCGACCTGCACTGGATTCACTGGCTCGTGATGTGGGTCTGCCTGGCGATCTTCGTCGCCGTGTTCGGCGTGATGATCTGGTCGATCGTGTATCACCGGAAGTCGAAAGGCCATAGCGCGGCCGAGTTCCACGAGAGCACCGCGATCGAGATCGCCTGGACGATCGTTCCGTTCCTGATCATCGCCGGTCTGTGCATTCCGGCCACGAAGATGGTCGTCGACCAGAAGGACACGGCGAGCGCCGACGTCACGGTCAAGGCTACGGGCTATCAATGGAAGTGGGGCTACGACTACCTGAACGGCGAAGGCGAGGGCATCTCGTTCCTGTCCACGCTGAAGACCCCGCGTGACCAGATCGAAGATCGGCTGTACCCGGGAGCCAAGGAGAGGCGCCAGGCGAACAACGAGTACCTGCTGGAGGTCGACAACCCGCTCGTCGTTCCGGTGAACAAGAAGGTTCGTGTCGTCATCACCGCCAACGACGTCATCCACGCGTGGATGGTGCCGGCCTTCGGCGTCAAGCAGGATGCGATTCCCGGCTTCGTGCGCGACAGCTGGTTCCGCGCCGAGAAGGTGGGGGTCTACCGCGGCCAGTGCGCCGAGCTGTGCGGCAAGGACCACGCGTTCATGCCGATCGTCGTCGACGTGCGCTCGCAGGAAGACTACGCGAAGTGGGTCGACCAGAAGAACGCCGAGATGCTCGCGAAGGCCGACGACCCGAACAAGGTCTGGGAGCTCGCCGACCTGCAGGCGCGCGGCGAGAAGGTCTACGCCGCCAACTGCGTCGCGTGCCACCAGGCCAACGGCAAGGGCATTCCGGGCACGTTCCCGGCGCTCGAGGGCTCGAAGGTCGTGCTCGGCGATTCCGCGCAACAGCTCGACGTCGTCCTGCACGGCCGCCCCGGCACCGCGATGTCGTCGTTCAAGCAGCTGTCCGACGCCGAGATCGCCTCGGTGATCACCTATACGCGGCACGCCTGGGGCAACGACGCGAAGGAGGCAGTGGTGCAGCCCTCGCAGGTCGCGTCGGCACGCAAGTGATCGGACCCCGGGGAAACCGGTACACCCACACCACGGCAGGCGCGGTCGGCGTCGACGCACGCACCGCACCGCACGGAACACAGCGAGTCAGGAGTACATCGAAATGAGTGCAGTCCTCGGTCAGCACGGCGGCGCGGCACACGACCACTCGCACGACCATCCGCACGGCTGGCGGCGGTGGCTGTTCGCGACCAATCACAAGGACATCGGGACGATGTACCTGGTGTTCTCGTTCGCGATGTTCCTGATCGGCGGGGTCAACGCGCTCATGCTGCGCACGGAGCTGTTCGAGCCGGGCCTGCAGATCGTCCAGCCCGAGTTCTTCAACCAGCTCACGACGATGCACGGGCTGCTGATGATCTTCGGCGCGATCATGCCGGCCTTCGTCGGCTTTGCGAACTGGCAGGTTCCGCTGATGGTCGGCGCCTCCGACATGGCGTTCGCGCGGATGAACAACTTCAGCTTCTGGTTGCTGCCGGTGGGCGCGTTGCTGCTGATCGTCTCGTACTTCGTTCCGGGCGGCGCCAATGCCGCCGGCTGGACGATGTACGCGCCGCTATCGATCCAGATGGGCCCCGGAATGGATCTGGCGATCTTCGCCGTCCACATCCTGGGCGCCAGTTCGATCATGGGCGCGATCAACATCATCACGACGATCCTGAACATGCGCGCGCCCGGCATGTCGCTGATGAAGATGCCGATGTTCTGCTGGGGATGGCTGATCACCGCCTACCTGCTGCTGGTGGTGATGCCGGTGCTGGCGGGCGCCGTCACGATGGTGCTCTTCGACCGGCACTTCGGAACGTCGTTCTTCAACGCGGCCGGCGGCGGCGATCCGGTGATGTTCCAGCACATCTTCTGGTTCTTCGGACATCCCGAGGTGTACATCATGATCCTGCCGGCGTTCGGGATCGTGAGCGAGGTCATCCCGACCTTCGCGCGCAAGAAGCTCTTCGGCTACAGCTCGATGGTCTATGCCATGGCGGCGATCGCGATCCTGTCGTGCATCGTATGGGCCCACCACATGTTCACCACGGGCATGCCGGTGACCGGGCAGCTGTTCTTCATGTACGCGACGATGCTGATCGCGGTGCCCACCGGAGTGAAGGTCTTCAACTGGACGGCCACGATGTGGCGCGGCTCGATGACCTTCGAGACGCCGATGTTGTGGGCGATCGGCTTCATCTTCGTGTTCACCATCGGCGGTTTCACCGGCGTCATCGTCGCCATCGCCCCGCTCGACCTGCAGCTGCACGACACCTACTACGTCGTTGCGCACTTCCACTACGTGCTGGTCGCGGGCTCGCTGTTCGCGATGTTCGCCGGTGCGTACTACTGGCTGCCGAAGTGGACGGGTCGCATGTACGACGAGAAGCTCGGCAAGTGGCATTTCTGGCTGTCGATGATCTTCTTCAACCTCACGTTCTTCCCGATGCACTTCGTCGGGCTGGCCGGCATGCCGCGCCGCTACGCCGACTACCCGATGCAGTTCGCCGACTTCAACGCGATCATCACGGTGGGCGCGTTCGGCTTCGGGATCGCGCAGCTCATCCTGCCGTGGGTGGTGATCAAGTGCCTGCGCGGCAACGGCGAGAAGGCGACCGATCGCGTCTGGGAGGGATCGCACGGCCTGGAGTGGACCGTTCCGAGCCCGGCGCCCTTCCACACCTTCGAGACGCCCCCGGTGGTGAAGTGAGCCGGCACAGCAACCTGCGCACGGCGCTGATCCTGCTGTCGATCGCGCTGGCGTCCTTCTTCGCGGTGATCGTCGACCGCTGGTTGTCCGGAGGCTGACCTGGACGAGCGCAAATCAGGCATGCGGGGCGCTGCGGACGACGCCGCTGCGCCCGCGCGCACGAAGTCGGCGAATGCGGGCATGGTGGGGAAGCTCCTCGTTTTCTGCGCGCTGATGTTCGCGTTCGGTTTCGCGCTGATCCCGCTGTACGACGCGTTCTGCGAGGTCACCGGGATCAACAACCTGGTGAAGGCCGACCGCGGTGCGAAGTCCTTCGCGCGCAACACGCAGGTCGATCGCACGCGCAAGGTCGTCGTCGAATTCGATGCCAACGGTCGTGGTGCATGGCGCTTCAAGCCGGAAGTCGGTGCGCTCGAGGTGCACCCGGGCGAGCTCGTCACCGTCGTCTACGACCTCGTCAACACGCGCGACGTCGAAACGGTGGGCCAGGCCGTGCCGAGCTATGCGCCGCAGCAGTCGGCGCCGTATTTCCGCAAGCTCGAGTGCTTCTGCTTCGAGCAGCAGGCGCTCGGTGCGCACGAGAAGAAGCAGTTCCCGGTCGTCTTCGTGATCGACCCGAAGTTGCCGAAAGACGTGAACACGATCACGCTGTCGTACACGTTCTTCGAGGTGGCGGGTCGTGGCAGGAGCGCCGGCGTCGCGGGTGGAAGCGGTGACGGCAACGGGTAGCGGCAGCGGGGCGGTTCGGCGGGGAAGCAGGATGCAGGACGGGCAGCGCCCGCAGCGAAAGGGGCGCTTCGTAGACACGCTGAAGGCCGTCGGATGGGCGTTCTTCGGCGTGCGCAAGGGGCGCTCGCACGAGTACGACATGCACCACCTGAACGCGGTGCACGTCATTCTGGTCGGCCTCCTGCTCGCGCTCGTGTTCGTCGGGGTGCTGGTGATGCTGGCCCGGTTCGCCGCGGCCTGATGCAACGGTAACAACGGATCTTCATCGGGAGGCAGGACATGGTTTCGGGTGCGCAAACGCAGGCGCCGTACTACTTCATACCGAGTCCGTCGAAGTGGCCCGCCGTGGGCGCGCTTGCGCTGATGCTCTTCGGCTTCGGCCTGGCGAGCTGGTTCAACGACGCGTCCTTCGGTCCGTACCTGTTCTGGGCCTTCGTCGTCGTCATGATCTACATGCTCGTCGGCTGGTTCACGACGGTCGCGCGCGAGTCGGAGCGGGGCCTGTACAGCGACCGCGTCGACACGTCGTTCCGCTGGTCGATGAGCTGGTTCATCTTTTCCGAGGTGATGTTCTTCGGCGCCTTCTTCGGCGCGCTGTTCTACGCGCGCACGATCTCGATGCCATGGCTGGGCGATCTCGACCACAAGATGATCCTGTGGCCCGACTTCCAGGCGGTGTGGCCGAACATGGGCCCCGCGGGGACGATCGAGCCGTTCCAGACGATCGGCCCGTGGCCGATCCCGACGATCAACACCGCGCTGCTGCTCAGCTCGGGCGTGACGCTGACGATCGCCCACCATGCGCTGAAGGACGCCCGGCGCGCCGCGACGATTTTCTGGCTCGCGATCACGGTGCTGCTCGGCTTCACGTTCCTCGGGTTCCAGATCTACGAATACGCGCATGCGTACGGCGACCTGAACCTGAAACTGTCGTCGGGGGTCTTCGGCTCGACCTTCTTCCTGCTCACCGGCTTTCACGGCTTTCACGTCTGTGTGGGCGCGGTGGCGCTGACGGCGGTGCTGTTCCGGGTGATCAAGGGGCATTTCACGCCCGACAACCATTTCGCTTTCGAAGGCGCCGCGTGGTACTGGCACTTCGTCGACGTGGTCTGGCTCGGCCTGTACGTCGTCGTCTACTGGCTGTAGGCGCTCCGGCGGCGCCCGTCCGCGGGGCGGTTCGCCGCCCGCCGCGGCGGGCGGCGAGGGCAAGCCGGGAACGGGACGGAATCAGCGCCCGACGAGCGGCACGCCGGTCGGGTGGATCCACCCCAGGTATTGCGCGAGCAGGATGAACGCGAACAGCGCGATCGAGAACCCGACCCGAAAGCCGAGCGCACGCATCGTGTTGCGCGTGCGCCCGCGGTCGCGCACGAGGAAGAACAGCGCGGAAGCGAGGCTTCCGATGATCAGGACGAAGGCGAGAACGACGATCCACTTCACGGACGGCTCCGGTGAGGATCCGATTCTAGTGGACGGCCGCGGCAGGCCGGGCGATGGCGCTTCGTTGCGCGCAGGCGGCGCGCGATGCCGGTGCGGGTGACGTTCCGCGCCTGGGCGCCGACCGTCGGAGCGCTCGTCGTCGTTCTCGTCACGGTTTCGCTCGGCAACTGGCAACTTCGCCGCGCCGACGAGAAGCGCGCGCTGCAGGCGCAGCGCGACGCCGCCGAGCGCGACGTGGCGATCGACGTCACGGCGGCCGGCGCCGACGCGGCGGCGCTCGAAGGCCGTCGCGTGCGGGTCCGGGGCCGCTTCGTGTCAGAATTCGACGTCTTCATCGACAATCGCACGCATCGGGGCGTCGCCGGGTTCCACGTGCTGTCGGCGTTGCGCATCGCGGGCGCCGATTCGCACGTGCTGGTGCTGCGTGGCTGGATCGCGGGCGATCCGAGAGCGCGCTGGCGGGCACCGACCGTGCCGGCACCCGTGGCCCAGGTCGAGGTCGAAGGAATCGCGCTGCGCGAGTTGCCGCGCACGCTCGAACTGGGCGCGGTGCACGAGCCGGGGCCCGACGAGCGCATCTGGTTCAACGCCGATCTGGCGCGCTTCGCGCGCTGGTCGGGGCTGTCGATGCGCCCGCCGATCGTGCGCGCGCTGCAGGCGCCGCGCACGGCCGACGGCGTCTTCGACGACGGGCTCGTTCGCGACTGGCCGCGGCCGGGCAACGACGTGGATCGGCACGTCGCCTACGCGTTCCAGTGGTACGCCCTGGCGGCGCTCACCGCGGGCTTGTGGTTGTGGTTCGTCGCGTTCGCGCGCTGGTGCGCGGGCCGACGCGGGGAAACGCGCGCCGCCGCGCAACGGGCTGGCAAGGACGACGAGTGACGGATTCGACTGCACCGAACGCGAGCGAAGGGCGGACCGAAGCGCAGCGGCGCGCGCGCCGCGCGCGCCTGAAGCTGCTCGCGCTGCTGCTCGTGCTCGCCTCGCCGGTGATCGCTTCGTACTACACCTACTACTTCGTGCGCCCGGACGCACGCACGAACTACGGTACGTTGCTCGAGCAGCGTCCGGTCGACGCCCTCGGCGGCACCGACCTGCACGGCGCACCGCAGACACTGGCGGCGTTTCGCGGGCGCTGGGTGATGCTCGTCGTCGCGCCGTCCGACTGCGACGAGGCGTGCCGCACGCGCCTGTATCACGTTCGTCAACTGCGCTTGACCACGGGCAAGGACCGCGACCGCGTCGAGCGCGTATGGTTGCTGCCGGATGCGGGCACGCCGGATCCGCAGCTTCTCGCCGAGCACGAGGGGCTCGTCGTGATCCGCGCGCCCGGGCAGGCGATTTCCGCCCACCTGCCGGCGTCCGAGGCGACGAGCGCTTCGGACCACATCTGGTTGATCGATCCGCTGGGGCACCTGATGATGCGGTTTCCGCGCGACGCCGACCCCAACCGGATCAAGAAGGATCTGGCGAAGGCCCTGCGGGCCTCGCAGATCGGTTGAAGGCGGCCGAGGCTTCGTTTCACCCTGCACCGCTGCGATGACGAGATGAGCGCCACGATCGAGAGTCCCTCCCTGCTTTCCGCCCGGCCGCACGCGCGCGCGGCGGTCCGCTACCGGCGCATGATCGCGCTGGCCGTCGTGCTGACTTTCGGGCTGATCATGCTCGGCGCCTACGTGCGGCTGACCGACGCCGGGCTCGGCTGCCCCGATTGGCCCGGATGCTACGGAACGCTCAGCCCGTTCCACGCGCAGGACGACATCGCGAAGGCCGTCGCCGAGCAGGGCGGCGAGCACGGTCCGGTCTCGATGGGCAAGGCGTGGCGCGAGATGGTCCACCGGTATTTCGCGAAGCTGCTCGGCCTGCTCGTCATCGGCATCGCGTTCGTCGCCTGGCGCCGACGCGCCGAGTTGCGCCAGTCGCCGGCGCTGCCGATCGCGCTCGTCGGTGTCGTCGTGCTGCAGGGCATCTTCGGCATGTGGACCGTGACCCTGCTGCTCAAGCCCGCGATCGTCACCGGGCACCTGATCGGCGGCTTGCTGACGCTGTCGCTGCTGCTGTGGCTGTGGCTGCGCCAGAGCGCGCGCCCGCGCTACGTCGACGCCGAACCCGTCGCGGCACTGCACGGCCCGGCCGTGCTCGGGCTCGTGCTGCTGAGCGTACAGATCTTCCTCGGCGGCTGGACGAGCACGAACTACGCCGCGCTCGCCTGCACCGACTTGCCGACCTGCGGCGGAAGCTGGTGGCCGGAGATGGATTTCGCCAACGCCTTCCATTTCGTGCGCGAGCTCGGCCGCACCGGCGACGGCGAGCTGCTCTCGACGCAGGCGCTGACCGCGATCCACTTCATGCATCGTGCCGGTGCCGTCGCCGTCGCGCTGTTCCTGGGCTGGCTCGGCTGGCGCGCGCGGCATGCGCAGGGCGTGCGTGCGCTCGGCACCGCCGTGCTGGTGGCGCTCGTCGCGCAGTGGCTGCTCGGCCTGTCCAACGTGTATTTCAGCCTGCCGCTCGCCGTCGCCGTCGCGCACAACGGCGGGGCGGCCCTGCTGCTCGGCCTGCTCGTCACGCTGGTATTCCGCGCTCGCGAGGCGCGACTGAGGGTCTGAACGCGATGGACATGCCCGTTGCTCGTCCGGCAGGCTGGCGCCTGGCCGTCTCGCAATACGTCGCGGTCACCAAGCCGCGCATCGTGCTGCTCGCTGCGTTCTGCGCGCTGATCGGCATGCTGCTCGCGAGCCGGTCGCAGGTCCCGTGGCCGATCCTGCTGTTCGGCACGCTCGGCATCTCGCTGCTCGCCGCGGCGGGCTTCGCGTTCAATTGCCTGATCGAGCGCCACATCGACGCGCGCATGGCGCGCACGCGCGGCCGGCCTTCGGCGCGCGGCGAGGTCGGCGCACCGGGAACCGCGACGTTCGCGACCGTGCTCGCCGTGGTCGGCGCGGCGCTGCTCTATCGCTTCGTGAATCCGCTGACGATGTGGCTCACGCTGGCGACCTTCGTCGGCTATGCCGGCGTCTATACCGTCGTGCTCAAGCCGGCCACGCCGCAGAACATCGTGATCGGCGGCGCCTCGGGGGCGATGCCGCCGGTGCTGGGCTGGGCGGCGGTGGCCAACGAAGTCACCGCGGCGCCGCTCGTGCTGTTCCTGATCATCTTCGTCTGGACGCCGCCGCACTTCTGGTCGCTCGCGCTGTACCGGATCGACGATTACCGCAAGTCCGGGCTGCCGATGCTGCCCGTCACGCACGGGCCCGAGTTCACGCGCCTGAACATCCTGCTCTACACGATCCTGCTGGTCGCCGCCTCGGTGCTGCCGTTCCTGATCCAGATGAGCGGGCCGCTGTACCTCGCGTGCGCGCTCGCGCTCGGCGCGATCTTCCTCGTCTACGCCTGGCGCATGTGGCGCGCGTATTCCGACGAGCTCGCGCGGCGCACCTTCGGCTATTCGATCTTCTACCTGGCGGCCCTGTTCGGCGCGTTGCTGGTCGATCACTTCATGGGCTGACTCATCTACGAGGGCTGACGCCCGGAGGACGTTCTCGATGTCTCTTTTCGATGCGGCCGCGCCGGCATTGCGGCGCTGGTCGCGCCGCTCGGCGCTGGCGGCGATGTTCGCCGCCGCGGCTGTGCTCGCCGGCTGCCAGAGCAAGCCCGAGTTCCGCAACACCGACGTCACCGGCGCGGACTTCGCGAGCGATTTCCAGCTCACGGGTCACGACGGCAAGTCGTACACGCTCGCCGACTTCCGCGGCAAGGCGGTGGTCGTCTTCTTCGGCTACACGCAGTGTCCCGACGTGTGCCCGACGACGATGTCCGAACTCTCCGAGGTGATGAAGACGCTCGGCGCCGACGCGGATCGCGTGCAGGTGCTGTTCGTCACCGTCGATCCCGAGCGCGACACGCCCGAGTTGCTGGCGAGCTACGTGCCGGCCTTCGACAGCCGCTTCCTCGGCCTGTACGGCGACGTGCAGGCGACCGAGCGCACCGCGAAGACGTTCCGCGTCTTCTACCAGAAGGTGCCCGGCAAGACGGCGGGCAGCTACACGGTCGACCACACGGCCGGCAGCTATGTCTACGATCCGTCCGGAAAGCTGCGCCTGTTCATCAAGCACGGAACCGGCCCGGAGCCGATCGCGCACGACCTGCGCGCGCTGCTCGACGAGTGACGCGCGGCCGGTCGCCGGCCGGCTCGGACCGGATCGCCCTGGAAAGGATTTCGCCGGACGATCCCTCCAGTTCACTTCCGCGTGACCCGGAAAATCGTCCCGTTCGCGTCGTCGCTCACCAGCAGCGCACCGTCGCGAGTGACGGCCACTCCCGCCGGGCGGCCCCAGACGGTGTCGTTGTTCACGACAAAGCCAGTCATGAAGTCTTCGTACGCGCCTGTGGGGCTGCCGTTGTTCATGCGCACGCGGACCACCTTGTATCCGGTTCGCTCCGGCCGGCTGTGCGAGCCGTGCAGCGCCACGAACGCGTCGCCACGGTATTCGGCGGGGAAGGCATCGCCGTCGTAGAACGCGGCGCTCAATGCGGACGAATGCGACTGGAACAGAACCTCGGGCACGCGCACCTTACCCATCAGGTCGCGACGCTCTCCTTGCCGGGCCGGATCTTCGTTGTTGCCGACGTAGTACCAGGGCCAGCCGTAGAACGCGCCGTCCTGCACGCGGGCCATGAAATCGGGAACGAGGTACGGGCCGAGATGGTCACGCTCGTTGACCACGCACCACAGGTTGTCGGTGCCGGGCTGCATCGCCAGCCCCGAGCAGTTGCGCAGTCCGGTGGCGTAGTTGCGGATCGACTTGCCGTTCGCATCGAACACCCGCACGACGGCTCGGTTCTCTTCTTCGCCCCAGGCGGCGCCTACACCGTGCGACGCCTCGAATCGCTGGATGTCGGCGGGCGCCATGTCGGGCATTCCGCCTGCGCCGAGGTTCGAAGCCGAGCCGACCGCGACGAACAGGCGGCTGCCGTCGCGCGAGACCGCCAGGTCGCGCGTCCAGTGGCGCTTGGTCGGAATGTTCGCGACGATCACCTCGGCCGGACCCGACGCCTGGACATCGCCGCTTCGGTATGGGTATCGGACCACCTGGTTGGCCGCGGCGACGTAGACGTATCGCGGATCGGCTGGCGGCACGAAGGCGATGCCGTACGGCCGCTGCAGGTTATCGGCGAACACCGCGAAGTTCGCGGGTGCGCCGCCCGCGGTCGAGCGGAACACGAGAACCCGCCCGGTGCCGCTCTCGGACAGGAAGACGTCGCCATTCGGCGCGACGCGCAGCGTGCGTGGCTGCTTGAACCCGGTGGCGAACACTTCTACCGCGAACCCGCTCGGTACCTTCGGCAGCGCGCCCTGCGGCCGATCGACCACGTTCGCGTTCTTCGCGACCGATGCTTCGGGGTCCATGTCCTCCCCCGCGGAGGCGGGCGGCGCCGGCAGGTCGGAAGGCTGGATGCGATGGACGACCCCGGGCGCGTCGGACCTCCAGTCGGCGAACCGGGCCGGTTCGCCGGGCGCGGCGGTTCCGCTTCGCGTGTCGCCGGTTTGGGCGCACGATGCGAGCGAAGCCGCAAGGACCAGCGAAACGGGGAGGAGCAGCGGGGAAGACATCCGGGCGTGCATCTGTGCCTCCGTACGGCAGCGTTGAGCGGAGGACAAGGCGCAAGTCGCGCGCCTGCTTCTTTCCGATCGCCGGCCGGACGCGTGAGCATCGATTCGTTCTATTCCGAGGATCGTCTTCGGCACCGTGCTGCTGCAGCAGTTCGGACTGCCGGTTCCGGCGTTTCCGCTGCTGATCTTGGCCGGCGCTCAGACCCTCGACGATCCTGCGCACGGCGGGTGGGCGCTGGTGCTCTCGGTCGTCGCGTCGTCCATCGGCAACTACGCGTGGTTCGTCGCGGGCAGGCGGCACGGACACCGCGTGTTGAACGCGGTCTGCAAGGTCTCGCTGTCACCGGCGTCGTGCGTGCGCCAGGCGGAGAACGCATTC
>JAKFES010000027.1:0-4093 GCA_036675585.1 Burkholderiaceae bacterium | reverse complement strand
GCCGCGGCGTGTCCGGGGATTGCGGCGCTTGACGCCGCGGCGTGTCCGGGGATTGCGGCGCTGGACGCCGCGGCGTGTCCGATTTGCGGCGCCGGGCGCGCCTCCCTCTCAGCCCAGGTTCAGCGGAACGAAGATCCGCATGCCACCGCGCTGCACGAGCAGCGCGAGCGGCTTGTCCTCGCTCGCCTTTGCGCGAAGCGCTTCGGCACTGTCGACCGGTTGGCCGTTGACCGACAGGATCACGTCGCCGGGCTGGATTCCCGCGCGCTGCGCGGCGCCGGTGACGTCCTCGACGAGCAACCCGCCCGCGTCGATCTTCGCGCTCCTGCGCTCGTCGCTGTCGAGCGGACGCACGGCGAGCCCGAGGCGCCCCGAGGTGTCGGGCTTGTGCGGCTCGGCCGACGCGGCCTGCTCGGGTTTCGCTTCGCCGAGCACGGCGCGGATCTCCTGCCTGCTGCCGTCGCGCATCACTTCGAGCGCGACGGTGTCGCCCGGCTGCGCCATCCCGACCATCGCCGCCAGGTCGCCCGAGTGCACGACCGGCTTGTCGTCGACCGAGAGGATCACGTCGCCGGGACGCAGCCCGGCTTTCTGCGCGGCGCTTCCCGGTGCGATGCTCGAGATCAGCGCGCCGGCCGGATTCGGCAGCTGGAACGAATCGGCCAGCGCCTGATTCAGTTCCTGGATCGTGACGCCGAGCTGCGCATGGCGGGCCGAACCGCTCGCGACGATCTGGTCCTTGATGCGCAGCACGACGTCGATCGGAATTGCGAACGAAAGACCTTCGTAGCCGCCGGTGCGCGAGAAGATCTGCGCGTTCATGCCCACGACGCGCCCGCCCGCGTCGAACAGCGGTCCGCCCGAGTTGCCCGGATTCACCGCAACGTCGGTCTGGATGAACGGGACGTAGGTGTCGCCCGGCAGCGAGCGGCCCTTCGCGCTGACGATCCCCGAGGTCGCGCTCTGCTCGAAGCCGAACGGGGAGCCGATCGCCAGCACGTAATCGCCGACCTGCAGTCGTTCGGACTTGCCGAAGGTGACGGTCGGCAGGTCCTTCGCGTCGATCTTCAGCACCGCGACGTCGGTCGCCGGATCGACGCCGAGCACGTCGGCATTGAATTCGCGCCGATCGGCGAGTTTCACGCGCACGCGGTCCGCGTCGCGCACGACGTGTGCGTTGGTCAGGATCACGCCGTCTTCGCCCACGATGAAACCCGACCCCTGGCCGCGGATCGGCACCTCGCCGCGCGGCATGCGCGGGATCGGCAGTCCGCGGTAGAAGCGGAAGAACGGGTCGTTCTCGAGGTCGGGCGTCTCGGGCTGCGCGGCCTCGCGCGAGCCTTCGATCTGCAGCCCCACGACCGCCGGACCGAAACGTTCGACGACCTCGGTCCAGTTCGGCGCGTTGGTCGGCGCAATCACCGCTTCGGCGGTCGTCGACGGCGGCTCGACGCGGTCGGCCGGCGCGGTGCCGGTCGTGCCCGGGTCGGTCGCCGCGCGCGCGACCGGGGGTACGGGCCGGTTCGCCGCGGCTTCGGCGGCTGCCTGCGCGGCGGGCTCGCTCGCGCTCGCGACCGCTTCGTCGCGGTCGAACCATTTCGTCGGGTCGAGCGACCAGCCGTACGTCGTCGTGGTCGCGAAAACACTGGCTGCGGCGATCGCCGCGACGAGGATCCTGCGCTTCATCTTCGGGCCCCTGATTCGATTGCGGGCGGCTGCCCGGACACCGACGATGCTGGAACGAGCGCCTTAGCAGGTGCTTAAGCACCCTGGCCTTCGGCGGGCTTGCCTTCAGGCGGCTACGTCCTCGCGGGCACGCGGCAACGACACCAGCACGCGCAGCCCGCCCAGGGCGGACCGGTCGAGCTCGATGCGCCCGCCGTGCCGGTCGATCACTGCCTTCGCAATCGCGAGGCCCAGCCCGCTGCCCGCGTCGCCGCCGGCGGTCCGTCCGTAGAAGCGGTCGAATACGCGGTCGTGCTCCTCGACCGCGATGCCGGGGCCATCGTCGTCGACGCCGACCCGGACGAAACGCTCGTCCTGGTCGATCTCGATGCGTACGCGACTGCCTTCCGGCGTGTGACGCAACGCGTTGTCGACCAGGTTGCGCAACAGGCTGTGCAGCGCATTGGCGTCGCCGCGCAGCCGCAGGCTCTCGGGTGCGTCGAACTCGATGCGCGAGCCGCGCGCGGCGGCGAGCGGCATCATTTCGCCGACGACCTCTGCGCACACGCGGGCGAGGTCGATCGAGTCCCCGGGCTCGCCGCGCGCCTCGGGCTCGCTGCGCGCGAGCGTGAGCAGCTGGTCGACCAGGTGCGCCGAGCGGTCGATGCCCGCGTGAAGCTCGCTCAGCGCTTCGGCCCGCGCCCGGTCGTCGCGTGCGCGCGCCATCAGCCCGGCCTGCAGCTTCAGTGCGGCGATCGGCGTTCGCAGCTCGTGCGCCGCGTCGGCGACGAACGCTCGCTGCGCGGCGAACGACCCGCGCAGCCGTCCGAGCAGCCCGTTGAGCGACTGCACCATCGGCTCGACTTCGGTCGGGATCTCGGCCTCGGAGACCGGGTCGAGCCGCGTCGCATCGCGCCGGCGCAACTCCGAGGTGATGCGCTCGACCGGGCTGAGCGACTTGCCGACGAGCCACCAGATCGCCAGCGCGACCAGCGGCGCGAAGAACAGCAGCGGCGTGAGGCTGCGCAGCGCGGCGGCCGCCGCGATGCGCTCGCGTACCTCGAAGGGCTGCCCGACCTGGATCACGCGCCCGCGCGCGAGCGTGCTGTACACGCGCCAGCGCTCGCCGCCCGTGACGACGTCGGAGAAGCCGAGCGTCGCGCGCTCGGGCAGGCGCGCGCGCGAGCGCGTGTGCGACAGGTAGATCTTCGAGCCGTCGGCGCTCCAGATCTGCACGACGAAATCGAACTGCTCGCGGTCCTCGGGCGGCCCCGGCGGGGGCAGGACCGCCCCCTGGTCGCGCAGCGACAGCGCCATCTGGCGCAGGTGGTAGTCGAACAGCTCGTGGCTGTCGCGCAGCACGTACCGGTAGGTGACGGTGCCGATCACCGCTTCGGCGAGGATGAACAGCGGAAGCAGCGACAGCAGGAGCCGCGTGCGGATCGATGAACCCCTCATCCGCCTTCCTGCGAATCGGGCCGGGGAACGAAATAGCCGACGCCGCGAACGTTCTGGATGAAGTCGTGCCCGAGCTTGCGGCGCAGTCCGTGGATGTAGACCTCGACCGCGTTGCTCTCGACCGACTCGCCCCAGCCGTACAACCGGTCCTCGAGCTGCGCACGCGACAGGATCGCGCCGGGGCGCATCATCAGCGCCTCGAG
The DNA here is from genome assembly GCA_036675585.1 of Burkholderiaceae bacterium. Classification (GTDB taxonomy): domain Bacteria; phylum Pseudomonadota; class Gammaproteobacteria; order Burkholderiales; family Burkholderiaceae_E; genus Zeimonas. The sequence continues at coordinate 767 of JAKFES010000027.1, read as the reverse complement.
CACCGCGTATTCGCGGGACGACAGCGAAACCGGCTCGCCGTCGCGCGTGACCTCGCGCGTCGACGGGTCGATGCGCACGCCGCCCCGCTCGAACACCGATTCGGCCCGGCCCGCGCTGCGCCGCAGGAGAGCGCGCATGCGGGCGGCGAGTTCCTCGAGGTCGAAGGGTTTGACGAGGTAGTCGTCGGCGCCGGCGTCGAGCCCGCCGATCCGGTCCTGGATGTCGTCGCGTGCCGTGACGATCAGCACCGGCGTGGCGTCCTTGCGCGCGCGCATCGAGCGCAGCAGCGAGATGCCGTCGCGGCCCGGCAGCCCGAGGTCGAGCAGGACCAGATCGAAGTTCCCGGTGGCGAGCGCCGTGTCGGCGGTTTCGGCGTCGCGCACCCAGTCGATCGCATAGCCGTCCTGGCGCAACGCGGTCTGCACCGCCTGCCCGATCATGCGGTCGTCCTCGACGAGCAACACCCTCATGGGCGCCGAGAATACCGCGTTGGACGGTCGGGGCATGTTGGCGGGCGAGACACGGAGCGTGCAAAGGCGCGGGCCGAGCGGCGAAACCGTAGCGGCCGCGTCGCGCAGGCGAAACAGACGCAGTGAGCCGTGAAACGCACGCGAGCCGGCTCCGCCTAGCTAGACGGCCGCTTGAAGAACGCGCCCACCTCTTCCCGCGCTTCTTGATGGCTGCGCCGAAAGTCGCGGGGCATCGAATCCGCTTTGGTGCCGAGCATCAGCAGTGGGTGGGACTCGGCGATCGCCTTCAGCAAGGC
>JAKFES010000155.1:0-24634 GCA_036675585.1 Burkholderiaceae bacterium | reverse complement strand
GCGCGCAATATCGGCGATCGGCTGCACAAGGCGGCCGACGTGCTGGCGCTGCAGAGCGGCGAAGCGGTATACCGACGGCTCGTGTCGCACTGGCACGATCCGTGCGCGATCGTGTTGCACTCGACCGAACCGAAGACCGCGTTGACCGGCCTGGTCGATCCGCCCGAGCTCCAGAGCCTCGTGCACCGCATGATGTTCTACGATCTGGTGAGCTATCTGCCCGACGACATCCTCGTCAAGGTCGATCGGGCATCGATGGCAGTGGGGCTCGAGGCACGCGTGCCGCTTCTCGATCACCGGATCGTCGAGTTCGCCTGGAGCCTGCCGCTCGAGATCGCGCGCCACGCCGGACAATCGAAATGGCCGCTGCGTCAGGTGCTGTATCGGTACGTTCCCGAAGCGCTTGTCGACCGGCCGAAGATGGGCTTCGGTGTGCCGATCGACGGCTGGCTGCGCGGACCGTTGCGCGACTGGGGCGAAACGCTTCTGGGCGAGACGCGATTGTGCAGCGAGGGCTATTTCGATGCGCAAGCGGTTCGCCGGGCCTGGGACGAGCACCAGTCGGGTACGCGCAACTGGCAATACCCGCTGTGGGACGTACTGATGTTCCAGGCGTGGCTCGAGAACGACGAAACGACGCCGTCGAGCCATTGCCCGGTGCCGGTGTGAACCGGGTCTCCATGCCCGGCGTGGCGCGTCACCTCCTGTTCGTCGTTACCGAGGACTGGTATTTCGTGTCGCACCGGCTGGCGCTCGCCCGCGCGGCGCGGGCGGCCGGCTATCGCGTCAGCGTGGCGACGCGCATTCGCGAGCACGGCGCACGGATCCGCGAGGCGGGCATCGAACCGATCGACGTCGATTTTCGTCGAGCCGGAATGAACCCGCTGCACGACCTTCGCGTGCTGTTCGGCCTGATCGCCCTGTATCGGCGGCTTCAGCCCGATCTCGTGCATCACGTCGCCTTGAAGCCGGTGGTGCTGGGGTCGATCGCGGCGCGGTGCGCCCGGCGTCCGGCGGTCGTGAACGCGTTGGGCGGCCTCGGATACGTCTTCGCGTCGCCGTCGTGCAAGGCATCGGCGCTTCGACCGCTGGTGACCGCGTGCCTGAGGGCCGCGCTCGGCGCACGGAGAAGCCGTCTCATCGTGCAGAACGACGACGATCGCGCGTTGTTGACGCGCCGCGGGCTGATCGACGCCTCGGCGGTGCGACTCGTGCCCGGCGTCGGCGTGGATCTCGGGCTGTACCCCGTCGTCGAACCGACGCCGCCCCCGCCTCTCGTCGTGCTTCCCGCGCGCATGCTGAAGGACAAGGGCGTGCTCGAGTTCGTCGCCGCGGCGCGCGCGTTGCGCGCGACGGGCATCGCGGCGCGTTTCGCGCTGGTGGGCGCGCCCGACCCGGAGAACCCGGCTTCGGTTTCCGGCGGCGAGATCGACGCGTGGGTGCGAGAGGGCATCGTCGAGAACTGGGGTTGGCGCGACGATATGCCGGACGTACTTCGCCGCGCGCATCTCGTTTGTCTTCCGTCGTACCGCGAGGGGCTTCCGAAGGTGCTGCTCGAAGCGGCGGCCGCCGGCCGGGCCGTCGTCGCCACCGATGTCCCCGGTTGCCGCGATGCGGTTCGGCACGGCGTCACCGGACTGCTCGTGCCGGTACGCAACGCGGAAGCGCTCGCCGCCGCGATCCGGACGTTGCTGGTCGATGAAGACCAGCGCAATCGATTCGGCGCGAATGCGCGCGCATGGGCCGAAAGGGAGTTTGCCGAGGACAAGGTCATCGCGCAGACGCTCGCGCTATACGAGGAGCTCGTCGCGAGATGAGGTTGCTCGTGACCGGAGCGAGCGGCTTCGTCGGGCGCGCGCTCGTGGAGCAGGCGCTCGAACGCGGTTGGCTCGTTCGGGCGGCGGTGCGTCGAGACGTGCCCTTGCCCGCCGCGTGCGACGTGCGCGTCGTCGGCGCAATCGGTCCCGATACCGAATGGCGCGACGCGCTGCGCGGGTGCGACGCGGTCGTTCATCTCGCCGCGCGCGTGCATGTGATGCGCGATGTCGCTGCCGATCCGGCGGCGGAGTTCGAGCGCGTCAACAGCCTGGGAACCTCCCGCCTGGCGATGCAGGCGGCGGCGGTCGGGGTTCGTCGCTTCGTCTTCGCCAGTTCGGTGAAGGTGCACGGCGAGGAGCGGTCGGTTCCGTATGACGAGCAGGACCCGGCGGCCCCCGAGGGACCCTATGCGCGTTCGAAATGGAGCGCCGAGGAGCGCTTGCGCGGCGTTGCCGCGCAGACCGGGCTGGAAGCGGCGATCGTGCGCCCGCCGCTCGTCTACGGAGCGGGCGTGGGCGGGAACTTCCTCGAAATGATGCGCTGGGTGCAGCGAGGCGTGCCGCTGCCGTTCGGCTCGTTGTCGAACCGGCGCAGTCTCGTCGCCGTGGACAACCTCGTCGATCTGCTCCTGCTGTGCGCACGCCATCCCGCGGCGGCGCATCAAGCCTTTCTCGTGAGCGACGGAGTCGATCTGTCGACGACCGAACTGCTGCGACGAGTCGCCCGGGCGCTCGGGCGACCCGAACGACTGTGGCCGGCACCCGCCTGGCTGCTGACCGGCGTCGCGGCGGCTCTCGGTCGACGCGAAGCCGCGCGTCGATTGTGCGGCTCGCTGCAGGTTCGCACCGACAAGGCCCGTTCGATGCTCGGCTGGGCGCCGATCGTCGACGTCGACGAAGCGCTTCGGTGCACGGCGCTCCATTTCCTGCAGCACCAATGGACGCGAGCGGCGTCGTGCTGACGTTTTCCGTCTGTCTGGCAGCGGGCGTGCTCGCCTGGGGCGTCGCGGCCGGCCTGATCCGGACGTCGAATGCGCTCGGGTTGCTCGATCGTCCCGGTCACCGTTCGTCGCACGTCGTCGTGACGCCGACCGGCGGGGGAATCGGCATCGTCGTCGCCGGTACGCTCGCCGGCGTGGCGGCGATCGCCACCGGCGATGCGCAGCGCGCGGGGACCGTGCTGGGGCTCGCGCTTCTGGTCGCCGCCTTCGGGCTGTGGGACGACTTGCGCCCGGTTCCGGCCGCCGTCCGTCTGGCGATCCAGATCGTCGCCGTCGGCGGGCTCCTGATGGCGTGGTCGGCCGCATCGGGCGTGCCGCTGCCTCTGGCGCGGGAGCTGGGCGATGCGGCCTCGTTCGCATTCGTGCTGCTTGCGGGCGTCTGGTGGATCAACCTGTTCAATTTCATGGACGGCATCGACGGCCTGGCAGGAAGCCAGGCGCTGTTCATGCTGGTGGCCGGCGCACTGCTGGCTTCGGCTGGCGGAATTCCGGCCGACCCCGCGGCGATCTGGATGCTGTGTCTCGCCTCGGCGGCCGTCGGGTTCCTGCTGCACAACTGGTCGCCGGCACGGATCTTCATGGGCGACGTCGGCAGCACGTACCTCGCGTACATGATCTTCGCGCTGGCGCTCTGGACCGTCGTCGACGGTCGTCTCACGGTGGCCGCGTGGGCCGTGCTCGGTGCGTCGTTCGTCTCCGATGCGACCGCGACCCTCGTCGTTCGCCTGGCGCGCGGGGAACGCCCGCACGAAGCGCATCGAAGCCACGCGTATCAGCGGCTGGCGCGACGCTGGGGCGCGCACCGCGGGGTCGTGATGCTCGCAATGGGCGTGAACGTGCTTTGGCTGGCGCCGCTGGCGCTCGCCTGCGTGGCCTGGCCGGAGAGGGCCTGGGCGATCGCGCTGCTGGCCTACGCGCCCGTCGTCGCCGGCGTTCTGTGGCTCGGCGCCGGTACGCCCGATTGACGTTCAGTGCCCGGCCGGCTCGTTGCCTTGGCGGCGGCTTCCGATGACCGTGATGTTGAACCCGTACCCGTTGTTCTGGAGGATCCGATACATCGCGTGCGGAAGAATGCGCTTCAGCCAGACCTGGCTGCGTGTCACCGTTACGTCGCCGAAGCCGAAGCTGCCGGTGACGTCCAGGCCGGCTTCGCGCACGATCTGCCGCAGCTGGTCGATCCGGTAGATCCGTTCGTCGGTGATCCCGTCCGAGTACCGGGTATATCGCGTGGGGATGCAGATGACGACGTCGCGCGCACAGCGTGCCTGCTCCTTGAGCAGTTCGATCGTCACGTCGCGATCGAAGTGCTCGAGAACGCCGACCGAGTAGGCGACGTCGAACGCGCCGTGAAATCGGCCCAGCTCGAAGGCGTCCGCCTGCCGGTAGTCGACCTCGACGCCGAGCCGTGCCGCAAGATCGCCGGCCAGTTGCACGATCCGCTCATCGTTGTCGATCCCCGTGACGCGGTATCCGTTCGCCGCGAGGTACAGATCGGTGTATCCCGGGCCGCATCCCACGTCGAGTATCCGCGTGCCCGCCGGATACCGGCCGAGCAGCACGCCGTAGAAGGTCTGGAAGAACTGCCAATGACTGACCGCACCCTGCAGCCAGTGCTTTTCGCTCGCCATATGGCTGCTGAAGTAATCCCACCACCGGTCGCTCACGCGTTCATCCCTGTATCGATGCGTTCAGTGGCTTGCGGGCTTCGATCGTGAGAATGAAACCGAAGCCCAGTCGATCGAAGAGCCATTCGAGCGGTCCGAGCAGCGCGCCGTCCAGACGAGCGAGCAGGCGCATCGCGCGGCTCGGGCGGCCTCGCCAACCGTTGAAGAACGGATCGAGCGTGCGATCGTTCTTCCACTCCTGCATCGCCTCCGCGCGGCTGTAGCCGAACAGCCTTTTGAACGAATAGACGAGTCCGCCCTGGAGGTGACCGCCGAAAACCCGTTGGTCGGTGCGCTCCCGAACGATCTCCAACCCGGCGCGGCGTAGCATGAGCCGGGCGGATTTTCGCGTGAACAGATTGAGGTGGCGCGGGAAGTCGTCCATTTCGTAGAACCGACCCTGAACGCTGTTGAAATTCGTCACCAGAAAGACGAAATGCCCGCCGGGGCGTAGCAGCCGGGCGATTCGCCGAACGTACTCGGCCGGCTCGTATACATGCTCGAGTACCGCCCACATCGTGACGCAGTCGAAACTCTCGTCCTCGAATTGCATCTCGAGGAAATTGCCGTACCGGATCGGCATGTCGAAAAGGTTCGGCGGCTTCGTCGAGAATTCGACGCCTTCTGCGTGCCAGCCGAGCGACTTCATGTGATGAATGAAATCGCCCTTCATGGTGCCGATATCGAGCAATCGGCCCGGCGGCATGTGCTCGAGCCAGGCCGCCTTGGCGTCGAGTTGCGGGGCGCGCAGGGCGAGCAGTTTCTCGGTGCTCTCCTTCGTCGATTCGTCGTTCTCGTAGGACCAGTAGAAATGTTCGTCGTAATAGCAGCTCAGTTCATTTTCGGTGGGTCGAAAGGAGAGGTAGCCGGCCGTGCACGAGCGGCAGCGGCTCACCGTGAAGCGATCGTCGGTGATGCCCTGCTTGTAGTCGCGGGTGACGAACAAGGGTCGGCGGTCGGCGCTTCCGCAGATCGGGCAGGGCACTTCCACGAGTCGGTCGTCGCGCTTCACGTCGCTGCTTCCTCGATGCGTCGCGCATCGGTATCACCCACCGGCACCGGCATTGCTCCCATTGCGGCCTTTCGGAAGGCTCGGGATTGTAGCGGGGATTGCAGCAGGTACCGCAGGATGGCACGCGTGCGCTGCGCGGTATATTTGCCGCCGGAACTTTTGCTCGTGCGGGTTCGGACGCACGGAAACTGAAGGACTCGAGAGCGTGATTTTGCAACGAGACGACCGGCCGCTCTGGCGCGCTTCCCTGCGAACGACGCTGGTCTTCCTCTTCGATCTCGCAGCGCCGGTTTTCGCCTGGGCGGGCGCCTTTCTGCTGCGCTTCAACTTCGAATGGCCCTATGGATACGAGAGCCACATCCTGACCGGGCTCATCGTCCTGTTTCCGGCGCATGCACTGGCGTGCCGACTTGCGGGGCTCTACCGCGGTCTCTGGATCTTCGCCAGCCTGCCCGACCTGAAGCGCGTGTTTCGCGCGGTCGCGGCCTCTTCGATCGCGGCGCTGGTGCTCGGCGTCCTGTATCGCGACGGCCTCGCCGTTCCGCGTTCGGTCGTCGTGCTGTATCCGCTTCTGCTGATCGCGTGGATGGCGGGCGGGCGGGTGGCGTATCGCATGCTCAAGGAGCATCGCCTGTATGGCGGCCTCATCGCGCAAGGCAAGCCGGTGATCATCGTCGGGGCGGGCCGAGGGGCGGCGATGCTCGTGCGCGATCTTGCGCGCAATGCCGACTGGCGTGTGGTGGGACTCGTCGACGACGATCCGTCGAAATGGAAACGCTAGATCCTCGGGGCGCCCATCTTCGGTGCGATCGAGACGCTTCCCAGCGTCATCGCGGAAGAGAAGGTTCGGCACGTGATTCTCGCGCTGCCCTCGTCGACGACGGCGGTCCGTCGTCGCGCCGCCGATCTCGCGGTGCGCGCCGGCGCGCGTGTCTTCACCGTGCCCGGGGTCGACGACATCATTTCGGGCCGCGTCTCGGTCTCTTCGATCCGCCCCCTCGAGATCGACGATCTGCTCGGTCGGGAAACCGTGCAGATCGACACCGAGCACGTGCACCGGATGCTCGCCGGCCAATCGGTCCTCGTCACCGGGGCCGGTGGATCGATCGGCAGCGAGCTGTGCCGCCAGCTCGCGCGCTTCGAGCCGGCGAAGCTGATTCTTTTCGAGCAGAGCGAGTTCGCGCTGTACACGCTGGAGCAGTGGTTCACGGTGAACCGTCCGGACGTCGCCCTCGTTTCGCTCGCCGGCGATGTGAAGGATGCCGAGCGGGTGTGCCAGGTTTTCGAGATGCACCGGCCGCAGGTGATCTTCCACGCCGCGGCGTACAAGCACGTCCCGCTGATGGAGGTGGGCAACGCCTGGCAGGCGGTGCGCAACAACGTGCTGGGCACGCTGTGCGTTGCCGAGTGCGCGCAGCGCTTCGATGCCGAGCGCTTCGTGCTGATCTCGACCGACAAGGCGGTCAATCCGACGAACGTGATGGGCGCGTCGAAGCGACTGGCCGAGATGGCCTGCCAGGCGCTGCAGGCCGCCGGCGGGCGTACGCAGTTCGAGGTCGTCCGCTTCGGCAACGTGCTCGGCAGCGCCGGCAGCGTCATCCCGAAGTTTCAGGCGCAGATCGCGCGCGGCGGGCCGGTGACCGTGACGCACCCGGAGATCACGCGCTATTTCATGTCGATCCCGGAAGCCGCGCAACTCGTGCTGCAGGCGGCCGCGATGGGTGGGGGCGGCGAGATCTTCGTTCTCGACATGGGCGAGCCGGTGCGGATCGTCGATCTCGCACGCAACATGATTCGCCTGTCGGGGTACTCGGAGAACGATATCCGGATCGAGTTCAGCGGCCTGCGTCCCGGGGAGAAGCTGTACGAGGAGCTGCTGGCCGATGCCGAGCAGACGCGCGAGACCCCGCATCCGAAGCTGCGCGTCGCGCGTTCGCGGCCGGTCGCCGTCGATTTCCTCGCCTCGCTGCGCAGCTGGCTCGAGCGCAAGGCGACGGCCGACGACGACGAGGTGCGCAAGGAGCTCGCCGCGCGCGTCCCCGAATACACCCCCTTCGTTTCGAAGCCGGCGCTGCGCGTCGTTGCCGGCAAGGATGCGGCCGCTCGCGGCGGCGCTTCGTCGATGCGGGCCTGAAGGACGAGCGCGATCCATGCAGAAGTTTCCGTTGTCCCCGTCGATCTTCAAGGCCTATGACATTCGCGGCATCGTCGGCGAAACGTTGACCGTTCCCGTCGTGCGCGCGATCGGCCGGGCGCTCGGTGCGCTGGCGCTCCGTGCGGGCGCGAACGAAACGGTGATCGGCCGCGACGGCCGGCTTTCGGGTCCCGAGTTGTCGGGTGCGCTCGCCGAAGGTTTTCGGGATGCGGGGGTTTCGGTCGTCGACATCGGAATGGTGCCGACGCCGGTGGTCTATTACGGCACCTTCGAGCTGGACACGGACACCGGTGTCGCGGTGACCGGCAGCCACAATCCGCCCGACTACAACGGCCTGAAAATGGTGATCGGCGGCGACGCCCTGTACGGGAACGCGATCCAGGCGCTGCGCGCGTCGATCGAATCGGGCCTGCCGGATCCGCTTCCGTCCGCGCGGCGCGGCGGTTATCGCACCGAGGACCTTTTCGCACGCTATATCGAGCGTATCGTCGGCGACGTGAAACTCGCGCGGCCGATGAAAATCGCGATCGATTGCGGAAACGGCGTGGCCGGCGCGATCGCGCCTGCGCTGTACCGTGCACTGGGCTGCGAAGTGATCGAACTGTTCTGCGAGGTCGACGGCAACTTCCCCAATCATCACCCCGATCCGGCGCATCCCGAGAACCTGCAGGACCTGATCCGCTGCCTGCGCGAGACCGACGCGGAGATCGGGTTGGCCTTCGACGGCGACGGCGACCGGCTCGGCGTGGTGACGAAGCGCGGGAGCATCATTTATCCCGATCGCCAATTGATGCTCTTCGCCGAGGACGTGCTGTCTCGAAACCCCGGCGCGGAAATCATCTACGACGTGAAATGCAGTCGACACGTCGCTTCGCACGTGCGTGCGCACGGCGGGCGCCCGACGATGTGGCGAACGGGGCACTCACTGATTAAGGCGAAACTGAAGGAAAGCGGCGCCCCGCTCGCCGGCGAGATGAGCGGACACGTGTTCTTCAAGGAGCGCTGGTACGGTTTCGACGACGGCCTGTATACCGGCGCGCGCCTGCTCGAGATCGTCTCGCGTCACGCCGATTGCGGTGCCGTGCTCGAGGCGCTGCCCGAGTCTCCGGCGACGCCCGAGCTGCACCTGCACACCGCCGAAGGCGAGAATTTCGAGCTGGTCGAGAAACTGCAACGTTCGGCGACGTTCGAGGGTGCGACCGAGGTCATCACGATCGACGGCGTGCGCGTCGAATACCCCGACGGGTTCGGGCTCGCCCGTGCGTCGAACACGACGCCCGTCGTCGTGATCCGCTTCGAGGCGGACACGCCGGCAGCGCTCGAGCGGATTCAGGCGGACTTTCGCCGCGCGATCCGTTCGATCGCCCCTCGAGCCGAATTGCCGTTCTGACGCGAACGGCCGGCGCTTCCTGCCTGCGCCGGCCGTTTCGGGGCGTGGGGCCCGGGCGATTCAGATCCGGTAGTCCTCGCGCGATTTGCCCTGCGCTTCGAGCGCCGCGAGCCAGCGCGGCGTGCGTCCGCGGCCGCTCCAGGTCTCGCCGGTCTTGCCGTTGCGGAATTTCGGGGCCACCGGTTTGCGAGCGCGCGCGGGCGCTTTTTTCGCCCCGCGTCCGCGACGCGGCCGGTGCTCGGACAGGTCTTCGGCGGTGACGCCGAGTTTCTTCATCAGCGCGACGACCTGTCCGACCGCCTTCTTCTTCTTGTCGTCGGCGACCGCTTCCAGCCTGGCAGCCTGCACCTCCAATTTCTCGATCTGCTTACGGATCGCTTCATAAGATCGACGCGGCATTTGTTTTAATCCTGTGTTTCGATTCGTTTTCACCCGATCGAATGACCCGGGTTGGCGAATACTGCCACACGATCGAATCCGGGCATACGGGAATCCAGGGCAATCCGGTTATCCCGACGGGTTATTGCAGCGCAAGTTCGATCGCGTCGCGCCAGTGCGGCAACGTCCGCCCGAATGTCGTCTCGTATCGCCCGGGATCGAGCGCCGACCAGGCCGGTCTGCGTGCGGACCGATCGGCGGCTTTCTCGCTGAAAGCCTCGATGCGCGGCGCCTGCGCCGCCGGCAGGCGCGATGCGGCAACGGCGCGCGAGACGAATTCGCGCCCGAACGAATACCAGGTGGTATGGCCGTGGCACGACAGGTGATATACGCCCGAAGCGGGTGCATCGGCTCGCGAGGCGCGAAGGCGGGCGATGGCGACGGCGACTTCGCGGGCGAGCAGTTGCACCGGGTTGGGCACGCCGACGCGATCATCGGCAAGCGCAATCGATCGACCGGCATTGGCCGGGTCGAGGAGCTTCGCCGCCAGGTTTCTTTCCGCGCTGCCGTATAACCAGCTCACGCGGAATATCCAGTGCCCGGCGCCTTGCGCCGCGATCGCCGATTCGCCGTCGAGCTTCGTCGATCCGTATACCGACAACGGATTCGGCCGGTCGTCCTCGCGATACGGGCGGCGCAAGGCGCCGTCGAAAACGAAATCGGTCGAGAAGTGAACCAGGTGCGCGCCGTGGCGGCGCGCGCTGCCGGCGAGTGCTTCGGGGAGATCGGCGTTCGTCTCGCGCGCTGCGCGCGGCTCGTGCTCGCAGCGATCGACGTCGCTCATCGCGATGCAATTGACGACGACGTCCGGGCGCCAGGTCGTGAACCAGCGCTCGGCGGATTCGCGCACGGACGCCAGGCCCTCGAGCGCGCCGCGCGACGGCGCGACGAGCGTGATCGCCCCACCGGACGGTTCGAGCGCCCGGCGGATCGCCCCGCCCAGCCGCCCGCTCGATCCGAGCAGCAATACGCGGCTCGCGGGCGTTTCCTTCATGGCGTCGAAAGGCCGGGTGCCGGCGGGTCCTCGAACACGTCGACCTCGCCGAAGAGCGGCGCGTCGCGATCGCGCGGCGAAAGCACCGGTGGCCCGGCGGGCAGCGGCCACTCGATGCCGAATTCCGGCGAGTTCCAGCGGACCGCACGCTCGGCGTGCGGCACGCGAGGCCGGGACAACGCGTACAGCACGACCGAGTCCTCGAGCGCCAGAAAGCCGTGCGCGAAACCCGGCGGGACCCAGAGCGACTGCAACGCTTCGGCGCGAAGATCGAACGTGAAGCTGTGCCCGAAGGTGGGCGACGAAGGGCGCAGGTCGACGATCGCGTCGTGCACGCGACCGTGGATGACCTGCACCAGCTTGCCCTGCGGCGCCTCGAGCTGGTAGTGCAGGCCGCGCAACACGCCGCGGTGGCTCGCGCTGAGGTTCTGCTGTTGGATGCGCACGTCGCCGGCGTGCGCGCGCAGCGCGTCGAGGCGCAGCGTTTCGGCGAGCCAGCCGCGTTCGTCGCGATGCGGCTCGGCGTCGAACAGTACCCAGCCGCTCGCATGCGCGTTTTGCAGTCTCATGTCCCGTTGCGCTCGTTCGGTGCATCGCTCGTCGAATCGATCGGTGCGAGCGCGGCGCGGACCGTCGCGCGCAAGCCTTCGTCGAGCGCGATCTGCGGCGCCCAGGCCGTTTCGCTGCGCAACTTGCGATCGTCGAGCGCGTAGCGGCGATCGTGCCCCGGTCGGTCGGCGACGAACCGGATGCGCGCGCCGCGCTCGCCCCGTTCGCCGGCCGCCGCATGCGCGGCGAGTTCGACATCGACCGCGTCGACGAGGTGTCCGACGAGTTCCACGTTGGTCAGGCTCTGGTGACCGGCCACGTTGTAGGTTTCCCCGGGGCGCCCCCGCTCGAGCACCGCGCGCAGCGCCGCCACGTGGTCGCTCACGTACAGCCAGTCGCGCACCGCGAGGCCGTCGCCGTACAGCGGCACCGCTTCCGCGGCGAGCAGGCGCTCGACGGCGAGCGCGACGAGCTTCTCCGGGTGCTGCCCCGGTCCGTAGGTGTTCGAGCCGCGCGTGACGAGCGTGGGCAGCGCGTGCGTGGCGTGGAAAGCGGCGACGAAGTGGTCCGCCGCGGCTTTCGATGCCGCATACGGGTTGCGCGGGCGGTATGGTGCTTGCTCGTCGCACGGCGGGTCGTCGGGCTCGAGCGAGCCGAAGACCTCGTCGGTCGAGCAGTGCAGGAAGCGGAACCCGGCGGCCGGCGCGGGCGCGAGCGAGGCGAGGTGCGCGCAGGCGGCCTGCAGCAGCACCAGCGTGCCGAGCACGTTGGTGCGCGCGAACTCGGTCGCGTCTTCGATCGACCGGTCCACGTGCGTCTCAGCGGCGAGATGGACGATCGCCCGCGGGCGATGCTCGGCGAGCAGCGCGTCGACGCGCGCGCGATCGCAGATGTCGCCGTGCACGAAGCGGTATCGGGGGTCGTGCGCAACGGGTGCGAGCGCGTCGGGCCGCGCGGCGTAGGTGAGGGCGTCGAGATTGACCAGCGGTTCGTCGCAACCGGCGAGCCAGTCGAGGACGAAGCGCGCGCCGATGAATCCGCAGCCGCCGGTGACGAGGATCATCGCGGCAGAATACCGAAAATCGAAAGGCGCTCGTCGGCCGCTAGAATAGCCGTCGACCTTTCACGAGACGGGCGACTTTCGCGCGACATGGCACGATGGCTCTACACGATCGCCTGGTACCTGGCGATGCCGTGCTTGCTCGTCCATCTGCTGTGGAGGTCGCGTCGCCAGCCCGGATATCGCCGCCATATCGGCGAGCGCTTCGGCGCGCATCGCCCGCGCGGCGACCTGCAGCCGCTGGTCTGGCTGCACGCGGTCTCGGTCGGCGAGACGCGGGCGGCGCAGCCGCTCGTCCAGGCGCTGCTCGAGCGCTATCCGCGGCACGAGCTGCTGATCACGCACATGACGCCGACCGGGCGCCAGGCGGGTGCGTCGCTGTTCACGCATCCGCGCATCCATCGCGCCTATCTGCCGTACGACTTCCCGTTCGCCGTGCGGCGTTTCCTGCGCGCCTGGCGGCCTTCGGTGGGGCTGCTGATGGAAACCGAGCTGTGGCCGAATCTCGTCACGATCGCGCACGAGGAAGGCGTGCGCCTCGCGCTCGTCAACGCCAGGCTCTCCGAGCGTTCGCTGCGCAAGGGACAGCGCTGGGCGCGCCTGATCGAGCCGGCGCTCGCCACGCTCGACCTGGTGCTCGCGCAGTCGCAGGCCGACGCGCGCCGGCTGGCGCAACTCGGCCGTGCCGACGCGCGCGTGCTCGGCAACCTGAAGTTCGACGTCGGTTCGTCGCCGCAACTCGAGGCACTCGGCCATCGCTGGCGCCTCGACTGGCTGGCCAGGCAGCGCAAGGACGGGCTGCCGCGGTTCTGCGTCGTCGCCGCGAGCACGCGCGACGGCGAGGAAGCGCTGCTGCTCGACGCGTGGGCGGCGGCGCTGCAGCCGCCGTCGCTCGCCAGCCGGTTTCCGCCGCTGCTCGTCATCGTGCCGCGCCATCCGCAGCGCTTCGACGAGGTCGCCGCGGCGATCGCGTCGCGCGGCTGGCGCTACGCGCGGCGCAGTCGGCTCGTCGAGGGCGAGCGCTGCGAAGCGCAGGTGATCCTGGGCGATTCGATGGGCGAGATGCCGGCCTGGTATGCGCTCGCCGACGTCGCGATCATCGGCGGGTCGCTGTTGCCGCACGGCGGACAGAACCTGATCGAGGCGTGCGCGGCCGGCGTACCGGTGATCGTCGGGCCGCACACCTTCAATTTCGCCGAAGCCGCCGACCGGGCGATCGAGGCCGACGCAGCCGTTCGCGTTCCCGATGCCGCACGCGCGGTCAAGGAATCGCTCGCGATCGTGCTCGACGCCGAGCGGCGCCAGTCGATGAGCGATCGTGCGCTCGCGTTCGCGGCGCACCATCGGGGCGCGACCGACCGGACCGTTTCGGCGCTCGCGCCGCTGCTCGGCGCCGGTCCCTGAGTGCCGGCTCGCAGGCGCCGGCCCAACGCTCAGGGCCGGGCGGGAGCGGGCGGGACCAGCAGCGCGTTGACCGCCGCCACGTCGTCCTCGCTCAGCACGCCGGCGGTCGATTTCAGCAGCAGCCCGTTGACCAGCACGTCGTATCGCGCCCGCGCCAGGTCGCGGCGCGTGCTGAACAGCTGCTGCTGCGCGTTGAGCACGTCGATGTTGATGCGCACGCCGACCTGGTAGCCGAGCAGGTTCGATTCGAGCGCGAGCTGGCTCGAGCGCTCGGCCGCCTCGAGCGCGCTCACCTGCGCCAGCCCGCTGTTCACGCCGAGGTAGGCCTCACGCGTCGATTGCTCGACCTGGCGGCGCGTGGTCTCGAGGTCCGAGCGCGAGCGATCGAGCAGCGCGGCGGCTTCGCGTACGCTGGCGTCGATTCCGCCGCCGGTGTACAGCGGCAGCGAGAGCTGCACGCCGATGGTCGCCGAGTTCGCGCGCACGCCCACCGTGTTGAGCGCCGCGTTCTCGCTGCGCGCGAGCGATCCGACGAGATCGACGCTCGGGTACTTGACCGAGCGGCGCCGTTCGATCTCGCGGCGCGCGAGCTCGAGGTTCACCCGCTGCTGCTGCACGAGCAGGCTGCCGTCGGTCGCCTGCTGCACCCACGCGGCTTCGCTGGTCGGCTGCGGGGGCTGCAGCAGCACGCCCGGGCGCAGCGCCTCGAGCTCGCCGACCGGCCGCCCGACGAGCTGCGCGAGCAGCGCGCGCTGCACCTCGAGCGCGTTGATCGCGGCGATCTCCTGCGCGACCGTGAGGTCGAAACGCGCCTGCGCTTCCTGCTGGTCGGTGATCGTCGCCGTGCCGACCTCGAAATTGCGCTTCGCCGCTTCGAGCTGCTCGGTGATCGCGCGCTTCTGCGCGCGCGTCGTCTCGAGGCTGTCCTGCGCGGCGAGCACGTCGAAATAGGCGCGCGAAACGCGAACGATCAGGTCCTGTTGCGCCAGTGCGTACTGCGCCTCGCCGATGCCGACGGCGAGCTTGCTCTGCTCCCACGCTTCCGTCTCGGGCAGGCTGAGCAGCGGAACCGTGAGCTGGATCGCATAGCTCTCGGACGTGAAGCGTCGCGTGGGCAGGATGTTCGTGTCGGTGTTCACGCGGTTCATCGCCGCGCTCGCGCCAACCGCGGGCAGCAGCAGCGAACGTGCCTGCGGGACGCGTTCGCGCGTTGCCTCGAGCTGCGCCCGCGCCGCGGCCACCTGTGCGTCGTTCGGCAGCGCGTCGCGCCATGCCTGCAGGAGGTCGAGCGCGAACGACGGCGCCGGGAAGCCGGCGTACAGCGAGGTCGCGAGAAGCGCGGCGACGAACGCCTTCACCGCCGGGTTCGGATTCATCGCATGCTCCGCGAACGGGTTGCAGCGCTTCGGCGCGGCGGCCCGTTCAATATCGATTCACCGTGGTGTCGACTTCGCACGCCCACGCGTCGATCCCGCCGACGAGATTGAAGACGCGCTCGAAGCCGTTCTGTTCGAGGAAGAGAGCGACCTTGGCGCTGCGTCCGCCGTGATGGCAGGCGCACACGAGCGGACGCGAGCCGTCGAGTTCGTCGAGCCGGGCGGGGATTTCGCGCATCGGAATGTGGACGGCGCCCGGAAACGAGCAGATCGCCACTTCCCACGGTTCGCGCACGTCGAGCAGCAACGGGCTTTCGTTCTCGTCGAGCCAGGCCGCAAGCGCCCGGGGTGCGATGGGTTGCATGTTCTGCGGCGCGCTTGCAGCGCATCAGAAGCGGAAGCGATCGCGCTGCGGGAACTCGCGCAGCGGCGGAGCCGAGGTCTCGAACAGCGTCTCGGTGAAGAATTCGCGTTCGCCCCGGCGCACGACGCGTTGCGCGCTCATCACCGGCGGCTCGCCGACGATGGCGATCAGGCGCCCGCCGAGGTTCAGCCGCTGCAGCAGCGCGTCGGGAACGAACTGCACCGACCCCGACAGCACGACGACGTCGAAGCGGCCTTCGTCGGCGACGAGCAGCCCGTTGCGGGGCTCGACGCGGACGTTGTCGATGCCGGCGAAGCGCAGGTTCGCGGTCGCGAAGCGGCAGAGATCCTCGCGCAGCTCGCAGGTGACGACCTGGTGGGCGAACTGCGCGAGCAGCGCGGCCATGTAGCCGGAGCCGGCGCCGACTTCGAGCACGGTGTGCGTCTTCTCGGGCAGCACGGCCTGCAGCATGCGTGCTTCGAGCTTCGGCGAGAGCATCGTCTCGCCGGTGGACTTTCCGTCGAGGTTCAGCGGGATCTCGAGATCGCTGAACGCGAGCGCCCGGTACGCCGGCGGGACGAAATCCTCGCGGCGAACGACGAGCAATGTGTCGAGCACGTCCTGATCGAGCACCTCCCACGTGCGGATCTGCTGCTCGACCATGTTGAAGCGCGCGCGTTCGAAATCCATGACTCGTTCTGGGAGGCTTTGAGGTGGCCGCATTCTAGCAATCGCCCGTCGGGCGCAGCGCGCACAGGACCGATTGCAGGTGCGCGTCGAGGAAACGTTCGACCGGAACGTCGAAATCGGCCGGACAGCACGGCGCGATCGAATGCGACCAGATCGCCCGCAGCACGAGCGGCGACATCCACAGCGGCACCGAGGCTTCGAGGTCGACCTCGCGGAATTCGCCGTGCGCGATGCCGCGGCGGACGATCGACGCCAGCAACGACATCACCGGCCGGATGATCTCGATCTGGAAGAAGCGCGCGAGTTCCGGGAAATTGCCCGACTCGCCGACCACGAGCTTCGCGATTCCCGCCAGCCGCGTGGCGCCGATCGTCGACCACCAACTGCGGAAGAAGAGCCGGAGCTGGTCGGCGCCCGGGGCCTTCGATGCGCGGATCTCGCCGGCGAAGGCGTCGATCAGCGGCACCAGATTGGTGCGAACGACCGCCTTGAGCAGCTCTTCCTTGTTCGCGTAGTACAGGTACAGCGTGCCCTTGCTGACCCCGGCGCGCGCCGCGACGTCTTCGAGGCGCGTGGCCGCATAGCCCTTGTCGACGAACAGCTCCAGCGCGGCGTCGAGCAGTTCGCCGGGTCGCGCATCCTTGCGCCGGACCCAGCGTCGTGCCTGCGCCGGCCCGTCGGCGGGGCGGGCGGCTGCGTGGGTGGGGGCGAGCGGCGATGGCATGCAAATGACCCGGGAGTCATTAATGCTATCGGTCCGGGCCCGGTCGCGTCAACCGACCCCCGGCCGGCCCTGGGCCGGCAGCGCGCGTCAGCCCTCGTATCGCGCCAGCGCGAGCGTGCAGTTCGTTCCGCCGAAGCCGAAGCTGTTCGACAGGATCGTCTCGTGCCGCACGCCATCGACGCGCTCGCGCGCGATCGGAATGCCGGCCGCGCCGGGGTCGAGCGTCTCGATGTTGATGCTCGGCGCAACGAAGTCGTGCTGCAGCATCAGCAGGCTGTAGATCGTTTCCTGCACGCCGGTGGCGCCGAGCGAATGCCCGGTCATCGATTTGGTCGACGAGACGTGCGGTATCGGCTGCGCCAGGCCCTCGAACACCTTGCGGATCGCGTCGAGCTCGGTGATGTCGCCGACCGGCGTGCTGGTGCCGTGCGTGTTGATGTAGCTGATCGGCGTCTTGACCGTGCCCAGCGCCTGGCGCATGCAGCGCACCGCGCCTTCGCCGCTCGGCGCGACCATGTCGTGGCCGTCGGAGGTCGCACCGTAGCCCGTGATCTCGCCGTAGATCTTCGCGCCGCGCGCTCTCGCGTGCTCCAGTTCCTCGAGCACGACGATGCCGCCTCCGCCGGCGATCACGAAGCCGTCGCGGTTCGCGTCGTAGGGGCGCGATGCGCTCTGCGGTCGGTCGTTGTACTTCGACGACATCGCGCCCATCGCGTCGAACAGCACCGAGAGCGTCCAGTCGAGTTCCTCGGCGCCGCCGGCGAACATCACGTCCTGCTTGCCCCACTGGATCAGCTCGCTCGCGTTGCCGATGCAGTGCGCCGACGTCGAGCACGCCGACGAGATCGAGTAGTTGACGCCGTGGATGCGGAAGTTCGTCGCCGCCGTCGCCGACGTGGTCGACGACATGCACCGGGGAACCATGTACGGGCCGACGCGCTTCGGTCCGCGTTCCTTGCAGATCGCGGCGGCTTCGACCTGGTTTCGCGTCGACGGCCCGCCCGAGCCGACGATGATGCCGGTGCGCTCGTGCGAGACCTCGTCGCTCGCGAGCCCGGAATCGGCGATCGCCTGCTCCATCGACAGGTGCAGGTACGCCGCGCCGTCGCCCATGAAGCGCTTGAGCTTGCGGTCGATCGCTTCGTCGAGGTCGATGTCGGGGCGACCGGCCACCTGGCTGCGAAAGCCGAGCTCCGCGTATTCGGGGACGAACGCGATTCCGGAGCGGCCTTCTCGCAGCGAGGACAGCACCTGCTGCACGTTCGTGCCGATGCACGAAACGATGCCCATTCCCGTGACGACGACGCGTCGCATGCGGGCCTCGCTCATTTCAGATCGATTTGGGGTTTTCGAACAGGCCGACCTGCAGATCGGTGGCCTGGTAGATCAGTCGACCGTCGGCCAGCACCTGGCCGTCGGCGACGCCGAGCACGAGGCGACGGCTGATCACGCGCTTGATGTCGATGCTGTAGTGCACGTGCCGGGTGTCGGGCAGCACCTGACCGGTGAACTTCAGCTGCCCGAGGCCGAGTGCTCGCCCCGAGCCCGGCGCACCGGTCCAGCCGAGGAAGAATCCGAGCATCTGCCACAGCGAGTCGAGCCCGAGGCAGCCGGGCATGACGGGGTCGCTCTCGAAGTGGCAGGCGAAGAACCACAGGTCGGGCTGGATGTCGAACTCGGCCTTCATGTATCCCTTGTCGAAGGCGCCGCCGGCCGCCGAGATCTCGGTGATCCGGTCGAACATCAGCATCGGCGGCAGCGGCAGGCGGGCGTTGCCCGGGCCGAACAGCCGGCCGTGCCCGCATTCGATCAGCTCTTCGTAGCCGTAACTCGACTTCGGGGTGAAACGCATCGGGTCGAGGGCCAGGGGAGAATTCATCGCATCGGTCGGTGAGAAGGGCCGCGGTCACGCGACCGGTCTCAGGCCGCACATCGCCGCAATGATACGGAAATTCGCTCGCGGCACCGCCGGCCGGGCGGGTGGGCGCTCAGCGCCCGATCAGGCCGCGCAGCAGATCGCGCGGATCGGGCTTCGCG
Source organism: Burkholderiaceae bacterium (assembly GCA_036675585.1). Taxonomy (GTDB): domain Bacteria; phylum Pseudomonadota; class Gammaproteobacteria; order Burkholderiales; family Burkholderiaceae_E; genus Zeimonas. Next base: position 5,959 of record JAKFES010000155.1, on the reverse strand, counting down.
GACTGGCCGGGCTTCGCGTCCGGGGTCGCACCCGACGGCTCTCGGCCGAGCAGCCTCTCCTCGATCTGGCGCGTCAACTCCTGCTTGACCGCGTCGCGCGCCAGGTCGGCGACCTCGACGCGGTACGACAGCGAAGCCATCGGCCCGCGCACGCGCACCGGGATCGTCACCCCGCGCAGCGCCGAACGCTCGGCGCCGCCTTGTCCGGCGAGCGTGCCGACCAGCGAGATCCGCAGCAGGTAATCGAGCGTCGAGTCCGGCAGGTCGATGCGGCCCGAGCCCCCGACGCGCAGCAGCGGCGAGCGCACATCGAGGTCGTCGTTGTGCGCGACGCCGTCGCGGATCGCGAAGCTGGCGTCGAGCGACGAGAACGCCGTCTTCTCGCCGCCGGCGGACTGCTGCTCGAGCGCCGAAGCGCCGCCGCCCCGCACCGCGGCGATCGTCGTCTGCACCTGCTGCAGCACCTTGCCCAGGTCGATGCCGCGGATCGCGCCGTCGCGCAACGCGATGCGCGCGCTGCCGGCGAGCGAGCGTTCGAGTGCGGGTATCGTCGTGCCGGTGCCGTGGACATCGAGCGAGACGTTGCCGCGGCCGTCGAGGATCTCGCGCTGGGCGAACTGGCGCAGCGCCGCGCCGACGTCGATGCCGTTCAGTTGCATCTTCAGCGCCGCGCGCCCGCTCGTCGCGAGCGAAGCGTTGCCGGCGAGGGTTCCGCCGTACAGTGCGGCGACGAGCCGGGTGACGTCGATGCGGCCCTTGCCCGAGCGCAACGTCATCGTCACGTCGGTCGCATCGACGCCCGCCGCGCGCAGCGCGCCGATGCGGATCGATCCGCTCGTGTCGACGTCGGCGATGGGCGGAACGGGGATCGCTTCGGCGCCGGCCGCGGGCGCCCGCGTCGTGCCCGATGTCGTGCCCGACGTCGTGCGCTCCGGCGCCGTCTTCGTGTCGCCGGCATTCTTCGCCGGAGCCGGCCGGCCCGCACCGTAGCGGTCGACGTCGAGCCGGTCGGCTTGCACGTCGTATTGCAGCACGAGCGGCGAAAGGCCGGGTGCGGTGAGCCGTGCCTGCACCGGCGAACCGTCGAGCGTGCCCTTGAGCGTCAGCGCCGCGGTCTTGCGTTTCGGATCGACCACGCCGGCGCCGGCGAAGGACGCCTGGACGCCGTCGGGAGGAAGTGCTGCGCCCGAGGCACCGAGGTCGACGCGCAGGTCGCGCAACGCGATCGGCTCGTTCGCCGGCGCCACGACCCGGACGGCGAGCGCCGCGTCGAGCTTCGTCGCGTCGCGCTCGCCCTGCAGCCGCAGCGAGATCGGCTCGCCGTCGATTCCGCCGTCGGCGATCGACAGCGCCGGAACGTCGACGTGCGCGTCGATGCCGTCGCTCGTGCGGGCGTCGAGCTTCGCGCCGACGAGCTCGATGCGCCCGGTCGCGAAATCGGCGCGGTAGCCGCTCGTGAGCTTCAGCCCGGCGTCGACGACCGGCTTCGTTCCGCTGAGCCGGCCGCTCGCTTCGAGCCGGCCCGGTTCGCCGCTGCCGATGCGATCGGCCTCGAGCGCGAGTTCCTGCAGGCGCCATTCGGCCCCGGTCGACTCGTCGCGCCAGCCGAGCGAAGCGTTGCGCAGCGCGACTGCGGCCACCGAAACGGTGGTGGCGGCGGCCGACGCGGCATCGGCGGGCGAGGCGGGTGCCGAGGGGGCTGCGCCGCCGGGCTGCGTCTTCATCGACGCGAGCAGGTCGTCGAAATTCGTGCTGCCGTCGCGGTGGCGGACGGCATCGAGCTTCAGGCCATCGAGCGCGACGTGCTCGACCTCGACGCGGCGCGCCAGCAGCGGCCGAAGCGCGACGCCGATTCGCGCCGACTCGATGCGCGCGAACTCGCCGCTGCCTTTCGGACCCGAGAGCTGCGCCGGTCCGATCGAAAGCGCGATGCGCGGCCAGACCGACAGCGAGAGGTCGCCCGCAATCGTCAACTGGCGCCCGGTGTGCTTCTCGACGAGTTCGACGATCGTGGGTTTGAAGCGATTCGCGTCGAAGGTCGCAACGAATACGCCGAGCGCGAGAACGACCAGCACGAAGACAGTGACGATGGCGATCAGGACACGGCGCAGGCGCATGGTGCGTTTCGTTTCGGCGGTAGTTTCGTGCTTCGCAAGTGTCGATGCTACGGGAATTGCGCGGCGCGGTTCGTTGGCGTGCGGCGTCGAGCCGGCACCTTACAGTCTGTTACGCCTTTTGCAGGATCGAGGCTGGTTCCGCGGGGGGCGGGCGGGTAGTCTGCCATCGAGCGTCGGGCGAAACCGCGTCCGGCGCGAACGAGTCGAGGAGTCGGGAATGAAACGAGCGCAGGAAAGCCGGGCCACGCAGCGAGCGACGCGACGCGTGTTGCGATGGGTCGCCGCATCGGCGCTGGCCTTTTCGGCGACGGCCGTGGTGTCCACGCCGGCGCAGGCCTCGCAACCGGTGCTCGGCGCGATCGTCGGCGGCGGGGCAGGCGCGATGATCGGCCAGTCGATCGGAGGGCGCGACGGCGCCGTCATCGGCAGCGCGATCGGCGCAGCCGCCGGTGTCGCGGCCGCGCAGAGCGTGCGCCACGGGCATGTCGGCTACGGCGCGTCGGTGAGCTTCGGCCATCCGGTGTACGTGTCGCCGCCGCCGGTCTATTACCCGGCGCCGCCGGTCTATTACGCGCCGCCGGTCTATTACGCGCCGCCCGCGGTCGTGTACCGCGCGGCGCCGAGGGTTGTGTACACGTCGCCGCCGCAGGTGCGGTATCGTCCTGCGCACGGCTGGTCGCAGCATGGGCACCGCGGGCATCGCGGCGCCGTCCATGCCCGCGGGCATCATCGCGGCCACCGCCACTGAACGAACCCGCGCTCGAACGCAGCACTGCGTCGCCGCTGTAGGAGAGCCGATCACCGAGTGGAGGTATTGCGATGCTCCGATCCCGGCTTGCCGCCCCGAGCGATTTCGCGGCCGGGTCGGGCATCGTCTCCCTCGCCGCCTCGCTCGCGCAGCGCTTCGGTGCGGGGGCTCCGGCGGCACCGCTGCGCGACCCGGCGATCGCCGACGCGCTGGTGTCGAGCCGGGTCGCCGTGTTCGTGCTGTTCGACGGGCTCGGTGAACGCCAGCTCGCCCTGCACGCGGCCGATTCGGCCTTGAGCCACTTTCGGCTGCGTTCGCTCGATTCGGTCTTTCCGTCGAGCACGGCGCCGGCGCTGAGCTCGCTGTCGGCGGCCGCACCGCCCGCGGCGCACGGCAACCCCGGTTGGCTGATGTGGTCGCAGGCCGCCGGCGCGGTGATCCGCACCTTGCCGATGGACCTGCGCGCCGAGCATGCCGCCAAGGTGCTCGCGAAGGATCACTGGCACTGGCAACCGTGGACCGTCCGCAGCGCAGCGCGTTCGTTCTCGCTGCTGCCGCAGCACATCGCCGACTCCGAGTTCTCGCGACACACGTATGCCGGCTCGACGATCGTCGCGTACCGCAGCATGGACGAAATCGGCGTGTTGCTCGACGAGGCGCTCGGCGCCGCGCCCGAGGATGCGAGCGTGTTCGTCTACCTGCCGCACTTCGACACGGTGAGCCATGAGGCGGGTTGCGCCAGCGACAAGGCGGCTCGTGTCGTTCGTCGGCTCGACGCCTTCTTCGCCCGGCTGGTCGAGCAGATGCGCTCGCGCGACGCGCTGGTGCTTGCCACCGCCGATCACGGCTTCATCGACGTCGCCGCCGAGGACCAGCTGCACCTGGAGGCCTTCCCCGCGATCGCCGCATGCCTGGACGGCCCGTTGACCGGCGAGCCGCGCGTTCCGTTCTGCTCGGTTCGAGCCGACGCGCGCGAACGCTTCGCCGATACGGTGCGCGCGTCGCTCGGCGACGCATTCGAAGTGCACGAATCGCGCGAGCTGCTCGAAGCCGGATGGTTCGGTGCGGGCGACGCGCTGGCCGGGCGCGTCGGCACGCACGTGCTGGTGCCCAACCGCGGGGTCACGCTGGTCGACGAGGTCGAAGGCGAGGAGCCGATGCGGTTCATCGGCATGCACGGCGGGATCAGCGAAGACGAGATGCGCGTACCGCTGCTCGCCGCGTGGCGCGGCGAAACGCTTCGCTGAATCGCCGGGGCAGGTACCATCGCGTCCGGCGCATCGTCGCGCCGGCCCTCCCGCTCATCGCCGCTTCGTACGGCGCGTCGTCGTGAACCAGAGCCGAACCCCCCGCTCGCCCTCGCCGGGCGCCACCGTGCACGCTTCGTCGGCGGCCGTGCCGCCCGTTTCGCGCGATGTCGCGCCCAACGCGCTGTCGATCGCCGGGGTCGACCCCAGCGGCGGCGCCGGGGTCTTCGCCGACCTGAAGACGTTCTCCGCGCTCGGCGCGTACGGCACCGGGGTGGTTGCCGCGCTCACCGCACAGAACACGCGCGGCGTCGCCGGCGTGCACCCGGTCCCGCCCGCGTTCGTGCGCCTGCAGCTCGACACGCTGTTCGCCGACGTGGCGATCGCCGCGGCGAAGATCGGCATGCTCGGCACGACGCCGATCGCCATCGCCGTCGCCGAAGGTCTCGCCGGGCCGATCGCATCGGGGCGCCTGCCGCACCGCGTGGTCGATCCCGTGATGGTCGCCAAGAGCGGCGACCTGCTGCTCGAGCGCGATGCGATCGGCACGCTGGTCGAGGCGATCGTGCCGCTCGCGACGATGATCACGCCGAACCTGCCCGAGGCGGGTGTACTGCTGGGCGAGCGCGCCCCCGAGACGGCCCGCGAGATGCGACGCGCGGCCGAGCGCCTGCGCCGGCTGATGAGCGACGACGGACGTCGCTTCGTGCTGCTCAAGGGCGGCCACCTCAGCGGCGACGCGACCGACCTGCTGCACGACGGTGATTCGATGATCGAGCTGACCGAGGCGCGCATCGATACGCGCAACACGCACGGCACCGGCTGCACGCTGTCGGCGGCGATCGCGGCGCTGCTCGCGCGCGGGCTCGATCCGGTCGACGCGGCGCGCGAAGCGAAGCGCTGGCTCACCGAGGCGATCCGGCACGCGGATCGCCTGGCCGTCGGCTCGGGTCACGGTCCGGTCCACCATTTCCATGCGTGGTGGGGTCGATGATCGAGCTGCTGTACGGATTTCCGCTGCTCCTGAAGGCCGCGCTGCTCGGCGTCGTCGAAGGGTTGACCGAGTTCCTGCCGATCTCCAGCACCGGGCACCTGATCCTGGCCGGCAGCGTCCTCGGTTTCGAGGGCGAGAAGGAGAAGATGTTCTCGGTCGGCATCCAGACCGGCGCGATGCTCGCGGTGATCTGGTATTACCGCGTGCGGATCGCCGCGACCGTCGCGGGCGTGCGCGACGACCCGCGCGCGAGGCGTTTCGCCGCGAACGTGCTCGTCGCCTTCCTCCCGGCGGCCATCCTCGGCGTGCTGTTCGCGAGCGCGATCAAGGCGAGGCTGTTCCAGCCGGTTCCGGTCGCGATCGCGTTCATCGTCGGCGGGCTCGTCATCCTGTGGGTCGAAAGCCGTCGGCGGACCGGCGCCGTGGTGCCGCGGGTCGACGACGTCGACGCGCTCACGACGCGCGACGCGGTGAAGCTGGGCATCGCGCAGGCGTTCGCGCTCATTCCCGGAACGAGCCGCTCGGGTGCGACGATCATCGGCGGAATGCTGTTCGGATTGTCTCGCCGGGCCGCGACCGAGTTCTCGTTCTTCCTGGCGATCCCGACGCTGATCGGCGCCGGTGTCTACGACGCCTGGGTGTACCGCTCGCTGCTCAGCGCCGCCGATATCCCGATGTTCGCCGTCGGGCTGCTGTTCTCGTTCTTCAGCGCGCTCGCGTGCGTGCACTGGCTGATTCGCTACGTGGCGACGCACGATTTCATGCCTTTCGCCTGGTACCGGATCGCCTTCGGGCTCGTCGTGCTGGCGACGGCGGCGTGGGGGCTCGTCGACTGGAGCAGCTGACGCGAGCC
>JAKFES010000194.1:0-24783 GCA_036675585.1 Burkholderiaceae bacterium | reverse complement strand
CGCGCGCGCCACGGCGCGTGCACCGGCGCAGGTGCCGGTTGCGTCGCCGGCCGAGGCAGGCCGCGTTGCCGCGGCGCGGATCGACGACGGCTGGGAAACGTTCTAGACACCGTGGTCGCCCGCCAATGCGCGGGCGACCATGGTGTCTGGTCGCAGCGACCTGAGCGAGGGTCGCCGGTTCGTTCGGCGGGGCGCCGCACTTCGCGGCGCTCTTCGGCGCCGGCCGATGTTTTCCTGCGGCACGGGGATTCCGCGGAAAGCCGGAATGCGCTGGAAATACGGATTCCGCCGAAAATCCGCAATCAGGCGGAAACGACGCCGCGCCGCGGTGCGCGCGCGGGGGTGCGCCCTTCGTCGGTGTACGGGGCGGCTTCGGGCCGGACGAGCGCATCGAAGGCGCGCGCGGCCTGCATCGACGAGCGCTGGGCGAGCCGCGCATTCGCGCCGAGCGCCGTCTGCAGCGCGCGCAGGATCGGCGAGCCGGGCGTCGCCGGGGTGGCCGGGAGCGCAGGCGAACGGGTGTCGGCGGACGCGCCGGGCGCTTGGCCGTCTTGCCGACATGCGGCGATCCACGCCGACAGGCGTACGTTCGCCGCTTCGAGGCGAGCGGGGTCGCGTGCGAGCATCGCTTCGCGCTGCTCCTCGAGCAGCGCAAGCCCGTCTTCGAGCGGTGCCTGTGCGCGAGGCCCGGCGTCGGTCATTTGCGCCGCGACAGCGTCTCGAGCAGCTCGGCCGCCTGCTCGATCATCTTGTCGGCGACCGCGTGCGTGTCGACCTGGAAGCGGCCCTCGCGGATCGCCGCCTGCACTTCGGCCACTTTCGCGGCGCGCACCGGCATCTCGTCGGCTGCCCCTTCGGCAGCGAGGTTGCGCGACGTGTGCGACAGCCGGACGGCATCGGCCGCGGCGGCCTTCTCGACCGCGTCGGAGCGGCTCGTGCCGGATACGACGCCCGCGGCCGGTTGACCGGGGCGCGACAGCGCGTCGGTTTGCTGGAGATCAGCGGGTTTGCCGATTTTCATGGCGATTCCCCTATCGAACCCGGAACGGATTCCGGATGTCGGGAGTTTCGGCCCGAATCTGCCGAACTTGAGCGCGCGATCAGAGTCGCACCTCGACGGTCCGGTCGCGCACGGTGCCGACCAGCATCCTGCCGCTTTCGGTACGCACACGCAATGACTGGCCTTCTCCGGCACCCGCCATCGCGAAGCCGCTGGCCGAGATGCTGAATCCGGCGCCGACCATCCGGATGCGGACCGGATCGCCCGCCGTCACCGTCTGCGGGACGCGCAGGTCGTTGGCGCGCAGGACCTGCCCCGCCGACAGCGGCCGGCCGAGCGAACGGCCCTCGAGCAAGGCGGGATCCGAAACCGGAACGCCGGTCGAACGGGTCCAGTCGATCTCCTCGATCCGGAAGTCGTCGGGGCGCGGCAATGCGCCCATCGGCAATGGGAGGTTCGCGACGAGCGCAGGCCCGTACACCGAGACCGTGACCGGAATCATCGTCGACCACGACGCGCCCTGCGCGCAGCGAACGCCGACGTAGCTGCGTCCCCAGAGCCTGGCGTTGGGCGGCAGGAACGGTTCGATGCGCGCGCACGGCGCGAGCCGAACGCGCGCATCGAGGCGCTCGACGCGCACTTCGATGCGCAGCCCTTCGCCCGCCGAACCCCCGGGGCTGGTTTCGCCGGTCTCGCCGGCCGGGTGCGTCGTCCACGTCGCGGCCGCCGATTCCTCGAGCCAGCGCTGCAACTGCGGCGCGGCATCGAGCAGCGGCGAGGGCGGCGCGGAGACGTTCGGCGCCGAAGCGGCGGCCGCCGACGTCGCCGCGGCGAACAGCGACGCGAGCGCGGCGGCACGAAATGAGCGGCGAAGGCGGATCGACGAGTCCATGTGCGCAGCCTACGGTCGCCGCGCACCGCCCCGTGCCCGGAGATGCGGGACAAAGTCCGTTCTTATCGGGGCATTCGCGCGAGGCCCGCACCGAATAATCGGCAGCAATCGGAAAAACACGAGGTGCGAGATGCTCGATCGGATCACCGGCACGCTGCAGTTCCAGGGCGAGGCGCTCGCGCTGCGCGCCCAGCGCCAGCAAGTGCTTGCCTCGAACATCGCGAACGCCGATACGCCGAACTACCAGGCGCGCGATTTCGATTTCGGGCAGGCCTTGCAGCGTGCCGTATCCGACCCGGGCGTTTCGCACGGCGCGCGTGTCGATTCGTCGAAAGGCTTCCTGCCGATCGGTGCATCGCAGTCTTCGTCGCATCCGTCGATGCTGTGGCGCACCCCGCAACAACCGTCGATCGACCGCAACACGGTCGATCTCGACCGCGAACGCGCCAGCTTCGCCGACAACTCGTTGCGCTACGAGGCGACGCTGCGCTTCATCAACGGCAACGTGCGCAACGTGCTCAGCGCGATCCGCGGCGATTGAACGAAGGAGGGAGGCGATGTCGCTACTGGACATTCTCGGGATCTCGGGCAGCGCGGTGTCCGCGCAAAGCCAGCGGCTGAACGTCGTCGCGTCCAACCTGGCCAATGCCGACAGCGTCGCCGGACCCGACGGCCAATCGTACAAGGCGCGTCAGGTCGTTTTTCAGGCGCAGCCGACGGGCGGCACCGGGGCGGCGCAGGTCGGCGTGCGCGTGGCCGACGTGATCGAGGACGCAACGCCCGGCAAGCGGTTGCACGATCCCGCGCATCCGCTCGCCGACGCCGAAGGGTACGTCACGCAGAGCAACGTCAACGTGGTCGAGCAGATGGTCGACATGATCTCGGCGTCGCGCTCGTACCAGAACAACATCGAAGTGATGAACACGACGCAGCAGCTCGCACTGAAGACGCTGCAGCTCGGCCAGTGATGCTGCTCCACCGGAAACCCGAATGATCCCCAGCACGCAGAACGACGCCGCTCAACGGGGGGCCGCAGCGAACGCCGCGGCCGCCGCCTACGGCGCGCCCGCCGACGGCACCGATACCGCCGCCGGCACCGAAGACCGCTTCCTGAAGCTGCTGGTCGCGCAGATGCGCAATCAGGATCCGCTGAATCCGCTGGACAACGCGCAGGTCACCAGCCAGCTCGCGCAGATCAACACCGTGCGCGGCATCGAGCAGTTGAACGCGTCGATGACGAAAGTGGCATCGGCTTCGACCGCGGTTTCGCCGCTGTCGGCCGTCGGTCTGCTCGGGCGCCAGGTGCTCGTCGAGGGCGACCAGTTCGCCTGGAGCGACGGCGATGCGGGCATCCCGGGCAACGATCCGACGATGCCCGACGTCGACGTCTCCGGCGCGAAGTCGGTGCGCGTCGGTTTCGAGATCGCCGCGCCGGCGCGCGCCGTGCGCCTCGAGATCGTCGATGCGTCGGGTCGCATCGTGCAGGCGCGCGACTACGCCGAACCCGAGGCCGGCGTGCATACCTTCGACTGGGACGGCGTCGACGCCGACGGGCGGGCGGTGCCGCCGGGCAACTACACGCTGCGCGCCTACGGAATCGACGAGGGCGGCGGCGAATCGCAGGTGCGCGCGCTGGTGTCCGCGCGCGTGCACGGCGTGAATCAGGCCGCAGGCGGTGCACGGCTCGAGCTCGTCGGGCGCGCGTCGGTGCCGGCGTCGGCGATCCGCGCCGTTCTCTGATCCGCAGTCGACCCCCTCTTACGCAAGGAGTACCGCATGTCTTTCCAGCAGGGCCTGAGCGGGCTGAACGCCGCGGCGCGCAACCTCGACGTGATCGGCAACAACGTGGCGAACAGCAACACGGTCGGCGCGAAGGCATCGCGCGCGGAGTTCGCCGACATCTACGCCACGTCGCTGTACGGCGCGGGCGCGCACTACAACGGAATCGGCGTGAGCGTCGCGGCGATCACGCAGCAGTTCACGCAGGGCGACATCAGCACGACGAACAGCGCGCTCGACATGGCGATCAACGGTCGCGGTTTCTTCCGGATGTCGAACGGCGGCGAGCTGACGTACACGCGCAACGGACAGTTCCAGCTCGACCGCGACGGGTACCTGGTCAACGCGCAGGGCGGTCGGCTCACCGGGTATCCGGCCGACGCCAACGGGCGCGTGACCGCCGGCGCGCCGACCGAGCTGCGGCTGCAGACCGGTGACGTGGCGCCGCGGGCGACGACGTCGGGCGCGATGACACTGAACCTCGATGCACGAACCGCCGACGCCGATCCCGCGAACCCGTTCAGCATCTCCGACGGAACCAGCTACAACGGCGCGACGTCGATCGCGGTCTACGATTCGCAGGGCGCCGAGCACACCGTCGCGGTGTACTTCCGCAAGGTGAGCGACAACACCTGGGAGGCCTACGCCGCGGCCGACGGCGCCCTCGTCGGTGCCCCTGGAGACCCGCCGCTGGCGACCTTCGGCTTCGGTGCCAACGGCAAGCTCACTGCCGCGTCGCCGACGTCGCTGAGCGTCGACGTTCCCGTCTCCACCGCGGTCTCGCCGAGCGGAATCATGACGGTGCCCTTCGATCTGTCCGACATCACGCAGTTCGGTTCGCCGTTCTCGGTGTCCGAGCTCTCGCAGGACGGCTACGCCGCCGGGCGCCTGGCGGGTTTCTCGATCGCCTCGGACGGCACCGTGATCTCGCGCTACACGAACGGCCAGACGCTCGCGCAGGGCCGTGTCGTGCTCGTGAACTTCACGAACCCGCAAGGGCTGCAGCCGCTCGGCGGAAACCAGTGGGCCGAAACGGCCGATTCGGGTTCGCCGATGGCCGGCAGCCCCGGTGCGGGCAGCCTCGGGGTGATCCAGTCGGGGGCGCTCGAGCAATCGAACGTCGATCTCACCGCCGAGCTCGTGAACATGATCACCGCGCAGCGCGTCTACCAGGCGAATGCGCAGACGATCCGCACGCAGGACCAGGTCATGCAGACGATCGTGAACCTGCGTTGATGGAATCGATCGGGACGCCCGGCGCTTCGCCCGAAAGCGCGGCGACCGGGCAGCGGAAGACGAAATGGACCGGATGATCTATCTGTCGATGAGCGGGGCCAAGGCGCTGATGCAGCGCCAGGACGCGCTCGCGCACAACCTCGCCAACGGCAATACCGACGGTTTTCGCGCCGACCGGATGGCGTTTCGGGCAGTGCCCGGCGAGCAGCCCGGTGCGGCGACGACGCGCGTGTGGGCACTCGAGGCCAGCGCCGGATTCGACGCGGGGTCGGGGCCGATCCGGCAGACCGGGCGTGCGCTCGACGTCGCGATCGCCGGCGAGGGCTGGTTCGCGGTGCAGGACGCCGCCGGCGAGGAAGCGTATACGCGCGATGGAGCGCTGGAAGTCGGCGCCGACGGGACGCTGCGCAACCGGCGCGGCCAGGTCGTGCTCGGCGACGGCGGCCCGCTGACGGTTCCGCCGGGCGCCGAGGCGTCGATCGGCGGCGACGGCACGGTGAGCGCGCGCATCGGCCACCAGCCGCCGTTCCAGGTGGGTCGGCTGAAGCTGGTCAATCCGCCACTCGACGAACTGCGCAAGGAGGCCGACGGGCTCGTTCGCCTGCGCGCGGGCGACGCCGCGCCGGCCGACGAATCGGTGCGCATCGTCGCCGGCTCGATCGAGGGCAGCAACGTCAACGTCGTCGAGTCGATGGTCGGAATGATCGCGCTCGCGCGGCAGTTCGAGATGCAGATGCGAATGCTGCAGACAGCCGAAGGAAACGAGCAGAAGGCCGCTCAGCTGCTGTCGCTGAAGGGTTGATCGCCTGGCGGCGCCGAAAAAGGAACCGAACATGATTCGCTCGCTGTGGATCGCCAAGACCGGGCTCGATGCCCAGCAACTCCAGCTCGACACGATCTCGCACAACCTGGCCAACGTCAGCACGAACGGCTACAAGCGTTCGCACGCGGTTTTCGAGGACCTGCTGTACCAGAACATGCGTCAGGCGGGCGGCCAGGAAACGCAGCAGAACCAGCTTCCCACCGGCCTGCAGGTGGGCACCGGCGTGCGCCCGGTGGCCACCGCGCGTCTGTTCACGCAAGGCAACCTGCAGCAGACCGGCAACACCTTCGACATGGCGATCGACGGCAACGGCTTCTTCAGCCTGCAGATGCCCGACGGCACCGTCGCTTACACGCGCGACGGGTCGTTCCGGGTCGACGCGACCGGCCAGCTCGTCACTTCCAACGGCATGCCGATGTCGCCGCCGATCGTGATTCCGCCGAACGCGATCAGCGTGACGATCGGCGCCGACGGCGTCGTCTCGGTGATGCAGGCCGGGCAACCGAACCCGGTCCAGGTCGGGCAGGTGCAGCTGGCGACGTTCGTGAATCCGGCCGGCCTCGACCCGCGCGGCCAGAACGTGTTCCACGAAACCGCCGCCTCGGGCGCGCCGACGATCGGCACGCCGGGCAACAACGGCGCGGGGCTGATCAACCAGGGCTACGTCGAGACCTCGAACGTCAACGTCGTCGAGGAGCTGGTCGCGATGATCCAGACGCAGCGTGCGTACGAGATCAACTCGAAGTCGATCCAGACCTCCGACCAGATGCTCGCGCGGTTGTCGCAACTGTGAGTGCACTCGTGAGGCGTCGACTCGTATCCTTCGCGCTCGCGCTCGGCACAGCCGTGCTCGCCGGGTGCATGACGACCCCGAGCGTGCACGTGCTCGAGCCCACGAGCGTGCGCCCCCCGCCGACGTCGGCCACGGTCGCCGCGGCGAGCGCGGCGCGTGCGCCGGTGGCCAACGGCGCGATCTACCACCCGTCGAGCTTTCGCGGGCTGTTCGAGGATCGTCGCGCGCGGCTGGTCGGCGACATCCTGACGATCCAGATCCAGGAGAAGACGTCGGCGCGCAGCAGCTCGAACAGCTCGGTCGACCGCAACGCATCGGTCGACGCGAGCATCGGCCGGCTGCCGTTCAGGTCGCCCACGTCGAGCCTGCTGCCGAAGCTCGGCGTTGCCGGCAGTTCGACCAACACGTTCGAGGGCAAGGGCGAGACGGGCGCCGACAACGCGTTCTCGGGAACGATCACCGTCACCGTCGTCGACGTGCTGCCCAACGGCAACCTCGTCGTTTCCGGCGAGAAGCAGGTCGGGATCAACCAGAACGTCGAGGTGCTGCGCTTCTCGGGCGTCGTCGATCCGGCGACGCTGCTGCCCGGCAACCTCGTGTCGTCGACCCGCGTGGCCGATGCGCGGCTCGAGGTGCGCGGCCGCGGCGACATCGACCACGCGCAGACGGTCGGGTGGCTCGCGCGCTTCTTCCTCAGTTTCCTGCCGATCTGAGCGATGCCGGCAAAGGAATGGGTTCGACGATGATGCGAATTTTCCGGCCGCGGGTGGCCGTCCGGTGTGCCGCACTGGCGTTGTGCGCGCTCGCCGCGATCCCGGCGCACGCCGATCGCGTGAAGGAGCTGGCTTCGATCCAGGGCGTGCGCGCGAACCAGCTGATCGGCTACGGGCTCGTCGTCGGGCTCGACGGCAGCGGCGACCAGACGACGCAGGCACCGTTCACCGTGCAGAGCCTGCAGTCGATGCTCTCGCAGCTGGGCGTGCAGCTGCCACCGGGCATCACGCCGCAGTTGCGCAACGCCGCCGCGGTGATGGTCACCACGCAACTGCCGCCGTACGCGCAACCCGGCCAGGCGATCGACGTGACGGTGTCGTCGCTCGGCAACGCCAAGAGCCTGCGCGGCGGGACGCTGCTGCTCACGCCGCTGCGCGGCGCCGACGGCCAGGTCTACGCGATGGCGCAGGGCAATCTCGTCGTCGGCGGCGCGGGCGCGTCGGCGGCGGGCAGCAAGGTGCAGATCAATCACCTGAGCGCCGGGCGCGTGCCGGGCGGGGCCACCGTCGAACGCGCAGTGCCGAACCACACGCTGGCGTCCGATGTCGTCCACATCGAGCTGAACCAGACCGATTTCGCCACCGCGCATCGCGTTGCCGAAGCGATCAACGCGAGCGTGCTGCCGGGATCCGGCGCGACGGCGCCGATCGCGCAGCCGCTCGATGCGCGCGTGATCCGCGTGCAGATGCCGGCGGACCCGGCGATGCGCGTGCCGTTCCTCGCCGGGCTCGAGAACCTCGACGTGCGACTCGCGCAGCCGCTCGCACGGGTGATCGTCAACGCGCGCACGGGTTCGGTCGTGATGAACCAGTCGGTGACGCTCGCACCGAGCGCGGTGGCGCACGGCAACCTCTCCGTCACCGTGCAGGCGACGCCGATGGTCAGCCAGCCCGGGCCGTTCTCTAAAGGTTCGACCGTCGTGGCCGAAAGAGCCGATATCGAGATCCGCCAGGACGGCGGGTCGATGCACATGCTCGAGGGGTCGGCGAAGCTGCCCGACGTGGTGAAGGCCCTGAACAGTCTCGGTGCGACTCCGCAGGACCTGATCGCGATTCTTCAGGCGCTCAAGGCCGCGGGCAGCCTGAAGGCGGAGCTGGAGATCATCTGATGGCGCTGCCGTCGACGTCGTTGCAGGGGCTCGCGCTCGACGCGCGCTCGCTCGACGCGTTGCGCCGCGACGCTTCACAGGATCCGCAGGCGGCGCTGCGCCAGGCGGCCGGGCAGTTCGAGGCGCTGTTCATGCAGCAGCTGCTCAAGAGCATGCGCGACGCGATGCCGAAGAGCGGGATGTTCGACGGCCCGGGCCACGAGACCTACGTCGGCATGCTCGACCAGCAGTTGTCGCAATCGCTCGCCAACCGCCCGGGCGGGCTCGCCGCGATCATCGCGAAGCAACTCGAACGGCACATGAGCCCGACGGCTGCGTCCGCGGCCGGTGCGCCGCCGGGTACCTCCGGCGCGGCCCGGTCCGTATCGCGATCGGCGCCGTCGCTCGATGCCGACGCGGCGCGCGCGCTGAAGAGCTCGCTCGAAAAACGGCTCGATGCCCCGCAGGCCGCGTTCGTCGACCGGATGTGGGCGCACGCGATCGATGCCCAGCGCACGACGGGCGTTCCCGCCGCGTTCGTCGTCGGGCAGGCGGCGCTCGAATCGGGCTGGGGACGGCACGAGATCCGCCACGCCGACGGTCGCAGCGCGCACAACCTGTTCGGGATCAAGGCCACCGGCGGGTGGTCGGGGCCGACGGTCGACGTGGCGACGACCGAGTACGTCGACGGCCAGGCGGTCCGCAGCGTCGAGAAGTTCCGTGCCTACGGGTCGTACGCCGAGGCGTTCCGCGACTGGGCATCGCTGATGTCGACGAGTGCGCGCTACGGGTCGGTGCTGCGCGCCGGACAGTCGGTCGAGGGATTCGCGCGGGGCCTGCAGCGCGCCGGATACGCGACCGATCCGCGCTACGGCGACAAGCTCGAGCGAACGATCAACCAGACGCTGCTGCTCAAGCGGCTGGCCGTCTGAAAGAGGAAAAGGCAATGGCGGGTCTGCTCGGGATCGGACAAAGCGCGCTGCTCGCGGCCTATGCGCAGTTGCAGACGACCGGTCACAACATCTCCAATGCGAACACGCCGGGCTACAGCCGCCAGGAGGCGGTGTTCGCGACCGCGGGCGGCACCTACACCGGCGGCGGCTTTCTCGGCATGGGGGTCGACCTCGTCACCGTGCAGCGCCGCTACGATCGGTTCCTGACCGCCGAGTTGGCGTCGAGCACGGCCGCGGCCGCCGCCGACCACGCGCGCGCCACGCATCTCGAGCGGCTCGAGCGTGTGCTCGGCGACACCGACAACGGCATCGGCGCGGCGATCGACGAGCTGAACGCGGCGCTTGCCGATGTCGTCAATCGCCCGGCCGACCCGACCGCGCGACAGATCGTGTTGCAGCGTGCCGAAACGCTGGCGCAGCGCATGCGCAGCGCCGATTCGCAGATGTGGGCGCTCGGGAGCGACGCGGACGACCAGATCGCACAGGCGACCGAGCGCGTCAACGAACTGCTCGGGCAGTTCGCGGGCTTGAACGACCGGATCGCGCAGGTGCGCGGCTCGGGCCACATGCCCAACGATCTGCTCGACGAGCGCGACCGCGTCCTGCTGCAATTGAATGCCTACATGAAGGTGACCGCGCACGAGCAGGACGACGGGACGATGAACCTGTTCGCGTCGGGCGGCGAGGGGTTGCTGGTCGGCACGCGCGCGGCGCGCCTGGTCGTCGATTCCGATCCGCTCGATGCATCGAAGCAGCGGATCGTTCTCGCCAACGGCGCTGCGCAATTGCCGATGGGCGCGAACTCGTTCGGCGGCGGATCGATCGCCGGGCTGATCCGGTTTCGCGACGTCGACCTGGCGCAGACGCGCGCGAGCCTCGCAACGCTCGCCGAAGCGATCGCGACGGCCTACAACGCACAACAGGCGCTCGGGGTCGACGCGTCGGGCGCGCCCGGAGCGCCGATTTTCGCGTACTCGGGCGGGGTGCTGTCGCGTGCGCTCGAATCGGGCTCGGGGCTGGCGACCGGGTACGCGGTGACCACGCAGGTACCCGCAACGAACCTGGGCGACCTGAAGGTCGCCGCATTCTCGGTCGATTCGGCCGGAGCGAGCTTGGCGAACCCGGTGTCGATCGCGTTCGACGGCGCGGGCAATTACGTCATCAGCGACGGCGTGACCGGCGCTTCGGTGGGCGGCGCGTTCACCGCCGGGGCGCCGATTTCGTTCAATGGATGGTCGGTCACGCTGCGCGGGACGCCGAAGGCGGGCGATCGCCTGGAGATCGTGCCGAACGCGAGCCCGGGAACCGACAACCGCAATGCGCGCGCGATGATCGCCCTGGCCGATCGTCCGCTCGTGTCCGGCGCGAGCTTCAACGACGCGTTCGCGTCGATGCTCGCCGAGGTCGGCGCCCGCACGCAGTCCGCGCACGCGAGCCTCACCGCCTCGCAGGGGCTGGCCTCGAGCGCGAAGGCCGCGCAGGCCGAATACGCCGCGGTCAATCTCGACGAGGAAGCCGCGCGGCTGATGCAGTACCAGCAGATGTACCAGGCGGCGGCAAAGGTGATCCAGGCGGCGCAGTCGATGTTCGACACGCTGCTCAGTGCAACCGCGCGCTGATCGATGCGCGCGCTTCGAGGGCCGGAACGATGACCCGCTTCCCGACGATGTTGGCCTACGACCGCAGCCTGGAGGCGATGGCGCAGCGCCGAACGGCGCTCGCGCAGGACCAGTTGCGGATGTCGACCGGAAAGCGGGTCAACGATCCCTCCGACGACCCGCTGGCGGCCGCGCAGGCCGAGCGCTTGCGCTCGCAGCTCGCGCGCAGCGCGATCGAAACCCGGATGATCGGGTTCGCGCGGCAGATGCTGTCGCAGGCCGAGAACGCGATGAGCGGGATCGGCGATGCGCTGCAGTTCGCGCGCGAGAGCCTGGTGTCGGCCGGCAACGGCGCCTACGGAGCGGGCGAGCTCGCGTTGATCGGGCAACAGCTTCGCGGCGTTCGCGACCAGCTGGTTTCTCTGGCCAATCAGCGCGACGGCGCCGGGGGCTACGTGTTCGGCGGGCAGGGGACGACGACGCCGCCCTTCGACCCGGACGGCGTGCCGATCGCGCCGCCGAACGCCGGCGAGCAATCGACGGGGCTCGAGGTCTCGTACACGACGAGCCAGGACGGCCGGGCGATTTTCGTCGATCATGCCGCTGCCGGAACGCCGACCGTGTTCGCGACGCTCGATGCGGTCATCGCCCTGCTCGAGGATCCTGCGACGACGAACGCCGCGCGAACCGCGGGTCTGCAATCGGCGATGGACGGCATCGACTCGGCGCTCGAGCGCGTGCTGCTCGCGCGCACGCGCGCCGGCGAGCAGTTGCGCGCGATCGACGCGCACGAGAGCGCACTCGAGAGCGGCGAACTCGAAACGCGCGGCCGGCTCTCGGACCTCGTCGACCTCGATTACGCGGAAGCGATCTCGAGCTTCCACAACAACCGCACGGCGCTCGACGCCGCCATGGCGACCTACGCGCAGATCGCGCGGCTGTCGCTGTTCGACTACCTCTGAAGCACCATGGGCGCCACCCCGCTGTTCACGAATGCCTTGATCGGCTACGAGCCGATCGTCGACCGGCAGCGCAATGCGCTCGCAATGCGGGTCAGTGTCGCGCCTCGCCAGCCCGCCGTGAACATGGCGATGCTCTACCGTGAGTTCGCCGAGCAGCACGCCGGCGCCGGCGGAACCATCGCACTGCGCTCGCAGGTGCCGATCGACGAGGACCTGCTCGCGCTCGAACCGTCGGAGCGCCTGTGGATCGAGATTCCGGCGAGCTTGGTCGCCGACGGGGACGGTCGCGCCCTCGTCGCCCGACTGCACGAAGCCGGATTCCCCATGATGCTCGGCGGCCGCCCCGAGCAGGCGTTGCCGCCCGAGCTCGTTGCGGCGTTCCGCATGTCGATCATCCACGTCGACGACGATCGCCGCCTGCATCAGCCATTGCTGCAGGCCATGCAGACGCAGGCGAACGTCCAGCGTGCGATCCCGCACGTCAACGACGGCGTGCGAACGATCGCGCTGATGGAGAAATGCTTCGAGCGCGGCGCCGCGGCCGTCGTCGGCTGGCCGACCGAGGACGCGCTCGATCATGTCGGAAGGGAAAACGGAAATCCGAACTACACGACGATCGTCGAGATGATGTCGATGATCGACCGCGGCGAGGACCCGGTCGCGATCGAGAAGGTGATCCGGCGCGACGCGGCGCTCGCCTACAAGCTGCTGCGCTACATCAATTCGCCCGGATTCGGACTGTCGGTCGAGGTGCAGTCGTTCCGGCACGCGGTGATGATGCTCGGCTACGGGCGGCTCAAGCGCTGGTGCGCGCTGCTGCTCGCCACCGCCTGCAAGGACTCGAACCTGCGTCCGGCGATGGTCGCGTCGTTCCGGCGCGGGGTGTTCCTCGAACACCTTCTCGGAGCCGGGCAGGACGACCAGCTGCGCGACGAAGTGTTCATCCTCGGCGTGCTCTCGTTGCTCGACAAGCTGCTCAAGCGTCCGTTCGGCGAGCTGTTCCGCAATCTGCACGTCCCGGAACGCGTGCACGAGACGCTGGTCGAGCAGCGCGGCCCGTACATGCCGTATCTGAAAGTGGTCGAATCGATCGAGAACGGCCCCGATCCGAGGCTGCCCGCGCGGCTCGACGACTGCGTGATGTCGCTCGCGCACTGCAATCAGGCGGTGCTGCGCGCGCTGACGGCGCCCGACCTGCTGGTTGCCTGACGCAGCGCAACGGCGCTCGGGCCGGCCTCCCTGGGGGGCCGGATCGGGAGTGTAAACTCGCGCCGATGCACCCCTCCGAACTGAAGCGGGCGGCCGCGCGCGCGGCGCTCGACGATCTCGTCGTCGGCGCCGTCGTCGGCGTGGGCAGCGGCTCGACGGTCGATTGCTTCGTCGACGAGCTGGCCGCGCTCGCCACGCGGCCGCGCGGCCTCGTGTGCGCTTCCGAGCGCACCGCCGCCCGCGCGCGCTCGCACGCGCTCCCGGTGCTCGACCTCAACGACGTCCTCGCCGCCGGCGAGACGCTCCCGGTCTACGTGGACGGTGCCGACGAAATCGATTCGCATCTGCGCATGATCAAGGGCGGCGGCGGCGCACTGACGCGCGAGAAGATCCTGGCGAGCGCGAGCGGGCATTTCGTGTGCATCGTCGATTCGTCGAAGTGCGTCGAGCGGCTCGGAGCGTTTGCGTTGCCGGTGGAAGTCGTTCCGATGGCACGCGAACTGGTGGCGCGGCGGTTGCGGGCGCTCGGCGGAAGCCCGCGCCTGCGCGAAGGCTTCGTCACCGACAACGGAAACGTGATTCTCGACGTGAGCGGGCTCGATCTCTCCGATCCGCAGGCGATCGAGGCTCGCATCGAGCAATGGCCCGGCGTCGTCGCGGCAGGACTGTTCGCCGCGCGCGGAGCCGACGTGGTGATCATCGCGGCGCCCGACGGGGTCGAGCGCCGCAAGGCGACCGGGGCGCGGGGATGAGGTCCATCGCCCCCTCCGGCCCATCGAATCGACGTGCCAGCCGGAGGAGATCGCGCGATGTTTCGTCTCGAAGCGCTGCTGCCGCAGCATGATGATCGTCTTGCCTTCCTGAAGGGGTTCCTGCGGGAACCGAAAGGCGTCGGCTCGGTGATCCCGAGCTCGCGCTTCCTCGAGCGACGCATGGTCCGGATGGCCGGCGTCGCGCAGGCCGATTCGGTCATCGAGCTCGGCCCGGGCACCGGCGGGACGACCCGTGCGATCCTCTCGGCAATGCCCGAGTCGTCGACGCTGCTGGCCGTCGAACTCGATCCGGTGTTCGCCGATCTCGTGCGCGGATTCGACGACAAGCGGCTGATCGTGCACCACGGCAGCGCCGAGAACCTGTGCGAGGTGATCGCCACGCACCGGCTGCGCCCGCCGAAGGCGATCCTGTCGGGGATACCGTTCTCGACGATGCCGGTCGACGTCGGCCGGCGCGTCATCGAGGCCGTTCGCGACGTCCTCGCCCCGGGCGGCTGCTTCGTCGCCTATCAGTTCCGCAGCGCGGTGGCCGACCGCGCACGCCCCATCCTCGGCGAACCCGACGTGTCGCTCGAGCTGGTCAATATCCCGCCGATGCGCTGCTATTGCTGGCGCAAGAATTGAGGCAGGGAAGGGAGAAGGGAGAAGGGGGGAGGGGGCCGAGCCGCTGCGACGAACGCCGCGCCTGCTTTTCCCCTTCCCCCTTCACCCTTCCCCCTTCCCCTCCTCAGGCACATACCCCGCCACCCGATCGGCGCCGTCGCCGAAGAAATAGTTCTCCATCTGCACGGCGAGGTATTTGCGCGAGCGCGCGTCGGCGAGGCTGAGCCGGTTCTCGTTGACGAGCATCGTCTGGTGGCGGATCCATCCCTGCCACGCTTCCTTCGACACGTTCTCGAACAGCCGCTTGCCGAGTTCACCGGGGTACGGCGGGAAGTCGAGGCCTTCGGCCTCGCGGTTCAACTTGATGCAGTGGACGGTGCGCGCCATGGCGATTCCTACAGGTTCTTGATCAGGACCAGCGACTTGCGCTGCAGGTTGTACAGGTTCTGGCGTTCGGCCGGAAGCTGGTCGACCGGCGCGACGACGAATCCGCGCTTCAGGAACCAGTGCATGGTCCGGGTGGTCAACACGAACAGCCGCTTGAGTCCGGCGGCCCGCGCGCGCTGCTCGATGCGGCGAAGCAGTCGTTCGCCGTCGCCGCGGTTCTGCACGTTGGGGTTCACCGCGAGGCACGCCATCTCGCCCATCGACGCCGCGGGGAACGCATAGAGCGCGGCGCACCCGAAAATGACGCCGTCGTGCTCGATGACGGTGAAGTTGCCGATCTCGCGCTCGATCAGTGCGCGATCGCGCTTGACCAGCGTTCCGTCCTCCTCGAGCGGGCGGATCAGCGCCAGCACGCCGCCGACGTCGTCGGGGCCCGCCTCGCGCAGCGCCTCGAGCGTTTCCTCGACCAGCATCGTCCCGACCCCGTCGTGCTGGAACAGCTCGAGCAGCACGCTGCCGTCGATTCCGAACGGAATGATGTGCGCGCGTGCCACGCCGCCCTCGCAGGCGCGCAGCGCATGGCGCAGCGTGAACGCGCTGTCCTCGGTGAGCGAACCCGAGTCGAGCAGGCGCTTGGCTTCGGCTTCCGAGATCTCGCCCTGCAGTACGCCGTCGACGCCGGCGATCGCGGTTTCGGCGAGCACGATCAGCTTGTCGGCGTCGAGCGCGACCGCGGTGCTCGCCGCGACGTCTTCCATGCTCAGGTTGAATGCCTCGCCGGTGGGCGAATAGCCGAGCGGCGACAGCAGGACGATCGATCCGCCCTCGAGCGCGAAGCGGATCGTGGGCACGTCGATCTTGCGCACGAGGCCGGTGTGCTGGTAATCGACGCCCTCGACGATGCCGACCGGCCGCGCGGTGACGAGGTTGCCCGAGAGGACCCGCACCGCCGAATGCGCCATCGGCGTGTTCGGCAGCCCCTGCGAAAACGCGGCCTCCAGGTCGAGGCGGATCTCGCCCGACGCCTCCTTCGCGCATTCGAGCGCCACCGGCCCGGTGATCCGCAGGCCCTCGGCGTACGAAGTCTCGACCGCGCGCAGGCGCAGCTGCTCGTTGACCTGCGGGCGCGAGCCGTGCACGACGATGATGCGCATCCCCATCGCGTGCAGCAGGCTGAGATCCTGGACGAGCGCGTTCAGCCGGCCGGCCTGGATCAGCTCCCCGGGGACGGCGACGACGAAGGTCTTGCCGCGGAAGGCGTGGATGTACGGCGCGACCTGGCGCAGCCAGGCAACGAACCGCGCTTCGTCCTCGGCGGACGGGTCGCCGGCCGGCGGCTGCAGGGCCGGATCCGGCTCGTGGGTAGCATTCATCGCCGCATTATAATTTCGGTCTCATGCTTTCTCCGCAGCGAACGCCTCCGCGACCGCTGCCGCCGCTGCGCTTCCCCGAGAATCTGCCGGTTTCGGCGCGTCGCGACGAGATCGCCGAGGCGATCCGTCGCCACCCGGTCGTCATCGTCTGCGGCGAGACCGGCTCGGGGAAGACGACCCAGTTGCCGAAGATCTGCGCGCTCGCCGGCCGCGGCCGCGCGGGGCTGATCGGGCATACGCAGCCGCGGCGCATCGCCGCCACATCGGTTGCCCGACGCATCGCCGAGGAGATCGGCTCGCCGCTCGGGATGCACGTCGGGCACAAGATCCGCTTCGACGAGCGGTTCTCGCCGGGTGCGACGATCAAGCTGATGACCGACGGCATCCTGCTCGCCGAGACGCCGTCGGACCCGTTGCTGCGCCAGTACGACACGCTGATCGTCGACGAGGCGCACGAACGCAGCCTGAACATCGATTTCCTGCTCGGTTACCTGAAGCAGTTGCTCGACGGGCCGCGGCGCGACGACCTCAGGCTCGTCGTGACCTCGGCGACGATCGACGCCGAGCGCTTCGCGCGGCATTTCGGACGCGCCTGCGGGCAGGTCGACGCCGAAGGCCGGGCCGTGATCGAGCCGGCCCCGGTCATCGAGGTGTCGGGCCGGCTGTATCCGGTCGAGATCCGCTACCGCGGCTTCGACGACGCGCATCGCGACGACGACGACGAGTCGGACCTGCCGTCGCGCATCGACGAGGCGATCGAGGCGCTGTGGCGCGAGGCGCCGGGCGACGTGCTCGTCTTCCTGCCCGGCGAACGCGAGATCCGCGACGTGGCCGAGCACCTGCGCCGGCTGCATGCGCGCGCGAGCGCGGCGCGCAGCGGCTCGCCGTGGGCGCGCGGGCCGATCGAGCTGCTGCCGCTGTACTCGCGGCTGTCGACGGCCGAGCAGCAGCGCGTTTTCGCGCATTCGAGCGGACGGCGCATCGTGCTCGCGACGAACGTCGCCGAAACCTCGCTGACGGTGCCCGGCATCCGCTACGTCGTCGACCCGGGCCTCGCCCGCGTCAAGCGCTATCGCTACCGCGGCAAGGTCGAGCAGCTGCAGATCGAGCCCGTTTCGCAGGCCGCGGCGAACCAGCGGGCAGGGCGCTGCGGGCGGGTTTCCGACGGCGTCTGCGTGCGCCTGTACGACGAAGCCGATTTCGCCGCGCGGCCGCGCTTCTCCGACCCGGAAATCCTGCGTTCGTCGCTCGCCGCGGTGATCCTGCGCATGAAGTCGTTGCGCCTGGACGACATCGAGCGTTTCCCGTTTCTCGACGCCCCGCCGCGCAAGGCGATCGCCGACGGCTACGCCTTGCTCCAGGAGCTGGGTGCGGTCGACGAGCGCCAGGCGCTGACCGACGTCGGACGCGCGCTGGCGCGCCTGCCGGTCGACCCGCGCATCGCACGCATGCTGCTGGCCGCGCACGAGCTCGATTGCCTGCGCGAGGTGGCGGTGATCGCGTCTGCGCTGTCGACGCAGGATCCGCGCGAGCGGCCCATCGATGCGCAGCAGGCGGCCGACCAGGCGCACCGGCGCTTCGCCGACGAGAAGTCGGATTTCGCCTCCTGCGTGAAGCTGTGGGACTACTGGACCGGCGCGCAGCGCGAGCGGCACGCCAGCGGCGAGTCGAACCGCAAGCTCGCCCAACGACTCGAGCGCGAGTTCCTGTCGGTGCGACGCCTGCGCGAGTGGGCCGACGTGCACGAGCAGCTCGTCGAAGCGTGCCGCGGCCTGCGCTGGAAGGAGAACGAACGGCCCGCGCCGTTCGATGCGATCCATCGCGCCTTGCTCACCGGGCTGCTCGGCAACCTCGGCAGCAAGGCGCCCGACGATGCGCAGTACGTGGGAACGCACCAGACGCGCTTCGCGATCCACCCGGGCAGCGCGCTGGCGAAGAAGCCGCCTGCGTGGGTGATGGCTGCCGAGATGGTCGACACCGCCCGGTTGTACGCGCGCACGGTCGCGCGCGTCGATCCGGCCTGGATCGAGCGTGCGGCGGCGCACCTGATCCGGCGCAGCACGTCCGACCCCATCTGGTCGCGCGCGAGCGGGCAGGCGATGACGCACGAACGCGGCACGCTGTATGGCCTGACGCTGTACGCCCAGCGACGCGTTGCGCTCGCGCCGATCGATCCGCGACACGCGCGCGAACTGCTGATCCGCGAGGCGCTGGTCGCCGGCGAATGGGATACGCGCCTGCCTTTCGTCGTACACAACCGCAAGCTCGTCGCCGAGATCGAAGCGCTCGAGCAGCGCATCCGTCGCCCGGAACTGCTGGTCGACGAGCGTGACCTGTTCGACTGGTACGACGCGCGCATCCCCGAGGACGTCGACTCGACGCAGGCGCTCGAGCGCTGGTGGCGCGACGCGTCGCGCAAGACGCCGAAATTGCTCTTGCTGTCGCGCGAGGCGCTGCTGCGCAAGGACTCCGAAGCGGTCAACGCCGAGGCGTTCCCGCGTGCGCTCGAGTCGCACGCGACGGCGTTCGCGCTCGATTACCGCTTCGATCCGGGCGCCGCCGACGACGGCGTCACGATGACGGTGCCGATCGCGGCGCTGAACCTCGTCGATGCGACGCGCTGCGAGTGGCTCGTTCCGGGGATGCTCGCCGAGAAGGTGCAGGCGCTGCTCAAGTCGCTTCCGCAGAAGCTGCGGCGCCATCTGGTCCCGCTGCCGCAATACGCGGCCGCCTTCGTCGAGCGGTGGCGCGACCGGCAGTCCGGGCATTCGCTGGTCGATGCGCTGCTCGCGGATCTCGTCGAGCAGCGCGGCGTGCGCGCGCAGGCAACCGATTTCCGGCTCGAGACGCTGCCCGCGCATGCGTCGATGAACTTCCGGCTCGTCGACGCCCACGGCGGTGTCCTCGCGCAGTCGCGCCAGCTGTCGGCGTTGCGCGCCGAATACGGCGCGCGCGCCAAGGGCGCGCTGCAGCAGGCGCTCGAGCAGGCGTCGATCGCCACTGCGCGCGCCGCGAGAGATCGCGCGCCCACCGCTTCGGAGGAAAGCACGCCGGGCGGCACCGACGGCGGCGCGCCCGGCGACCCGAGCCTCGCGCCCGCGCGCCTGCCCACCGGCCGGCGTTTCGTCGACTGGTCCTTCGGCACGCTGCCCGATTCGGTCGAGGCCGTGCACGCCGACGGCGGGCAGCGCCACGCGGTGATCGGTTATCCGGCGATCGTCGATTGCGGCGACGCGGTCGAGCTGCAGTACTTCGACGATCCGGTGAAGGCGGCGGACGCGATGCGCGGCGGGCTGGCGCGGCTGTTCACGATCGCACTCCGGGAACCGTTGAAGTTCTTCGCCGGACATATCGCCGGGTTCCAGCGGATGTCGCTGCTCTACACGCCGTTCGGCGCCGCCGAGTCGCTGCGCGACGAGCTCGTCGCGGCGGTGGTCGAGCGCACCTGCCTGGTCGATCCGTTGCCCGCCGATGCGTCGTCGTTCTCGGCTCGTGTCGCCGACGCGCGCACGCGCATCAACCTGGTCGGCCAGGAGCTCGCGCGAATGCTCGCCGACGTGCTCGAGGCGCATGCCGTCGTGCAGAAGAAGCTCGGCGCCGCCCGGGCGCACCCGGCCGCGCACGCCGACATCCAGGCGCAGCTGGCCGAATTGCTGCCGAAACGGTTCGTGTCGCGTACGCCCGCCGCGCAGTTCCGGCACTTGTCTCGCTATCTGACGGCGATCGCGATGCGGCTGGACAAGCTTCGTGCCGAGCCGGCGCGCGACGCACGCGTGCTCGCCGAGCTCGAGCCGCTGCAGCGGCGCTGGCGGCAGATCGTCGCGCAGCGGCGGGGCCAGCACGATGCGCGCGCCGACGAAGTGCGCTGGCTTTTCGAGGAGCTGCGAGTTTCCCTGTTCGCGCAGACGCTGCGCACGCCGATGCCGGTGTCGGCCAAGCGCGTGGCGAAGGCGATCGATGCGTTGCGCGGTTGAGGTTCAGACGGCCATCACGAGCACCGGCTGCGGCCGCGTCTCTCCCGGCAGCGGACCGATCGGATCGGGCAGCTTCGCGAACAGCTCGGCGTACTCGGGCGCGCTCAACTGGATGAGGCTGAGCAGCTTCGGCGTGATGCCCACCTGCTGCCGATCGACGTGCGCGGCGAGCCGCAGCAGCGTGTCGAGCGTGCGCGCGGTGAAACCGGGGCGGTCGCTCGCCGGGTCGGCGCGCGCGAGCACCGCCTGCACCATCGCCGCGCGGACGACGAAACGCTCGCGTCGTGCCTGCGACAGCAGGTTGCGCAGCGATTGCAGGCCCCAGCGCATGTCGGTCAGGCACACGAGCAGTTGGTCGGCTTCGCGATCGACGATCGATCCGCCCGCCTCGCGAACGCGTTCGGCGTACTCGAGAATCGCCGGTTCGGGCGGTGTTGCGGCGACGTCTCCCGATTCGAAGCGAAGCAGTACGAGCAGATTGAGCATGGCGGCGTGCGACGCGCGAAACGGGACGGCTCGCCGGATGCGCGCGGAATCGGCAGCGGGCCCGAGCGCGAGCATAGCCGGTGAGCGCGCTGCGGGCATCGCGCCGCGCGACGAACGGCCGCACCGGGCCGACGCGCACGCCGGCCGGTATCATGGACCGATGCACCCTGTCCTCGCCGCGTTCGGGCGCGCGATCGTCAGCCAGCTCCACCCGAAGATGCTCGCGCTGCTCGTCGTTCCCTTCGTGCTCGCGATCGTGTTCTGGGTGGCGACCGCCTATTGGCTCTGGGACCCGATCACGGGCGGGCTGCAGGCGCTGCTGTTCGACGGCGGCTGGCTGACCGCCGTCGACACCTGGGCGGCCGCGCGCGGCTTCGCGGGGCTCGCCGACTGGACCGTCGCGCTGCTCGCGCTGCTCGTCGTCGTCCCCGTCATGTTCGCCACGGCGGTCGTGCTGATCGCGGTGTTCGCGATGCCCATGGTGGTCCGTCATCTCGGCAACGGCCCGTACCGCGATGTCGACACCCGGGGATCGATGGCGGTCGGCCCGAGCGTATGGAACGCGCTGTCGAGCACGGCATTGTTCGCGATCGGTTACCTGGTGTCGCTGCCGCTGTGGCTGATTCCGCCGCTGGCGCTGGTCGTGCCGTGGCTGTGGTGGAGCTGGCTGACCGCGCGCGTCATGCGCTTCGACAGCCTGGTCGAGCACGCAAGCGTCGAGGAGCGGCGCGCGGCGATCGTCGAGCGCCGGCGCGATTATTTCGGGCTGGCGCTGCTCGTGACGCTGCTGAACTACATCCCGCCGCTGTTCCTGATCACGCCGGTGCTCTCGGCACTCGCTTTCACCCATTACTCGCTCGCGTCGCTGCGCCAGCGACGGACGGCCCACGGACGATGACCATGCGCTTCGGACTGATCGTGATCGGCGACGAAATCCTGTCGGGCAAGCGGCAGGACCGGCATTTCCCGCGCGTGGTCGAGATGTTGCGCGGTCGCGGCCTCGCGTTGTCGTGGGCGCATTGCCTCGGCGACGATCGCGACGCGATCGCCGCGCTGCTTCGCTCGACCTTCGCTTCCGGCGACGTCGTGTTCTGCTGCGGCGGCATCGGCGCGACGCCCGACGACCACACGCGACAGGCGGCCGCCGCCGCGCTCGGCGTCGATCTGGTGCTGCATCCGCAGGCCGCCGAGCTGATCGCGCAGCGCATCGCCGAGATGGCCGGCGAAAGCGGCGGCAGCGCCGATCTGGCGTTGCCGGAGAATCGGCAGCGGCTGAAGATGGGCGAGTTCCCGCGCGGCGCCGAGATCATCGCGAATCCGTTCAACCGGATTCCCGGCTTCTCGGTCGGGACGCACTTCTTCGTTCCCGGTTTCCCGGTGATGGCCTGGCCGATGATCGAATCGGTGCTCGAAGCGCGGTTCGCCCCGTATTTCCATCGCGAAGCGCGTGGCGAGCGCTCGTTTCTCGTGTTCGGGCTGGCCGAATCGACGATCACGCCGCTGATGGAATCGATCGAGCGCGACTACGCTGAAGTGCGCGTGTTCAGCCTGCCGTCGGTCGGCGAGGACGGCGGACGGCGCCACATCGAGCTGGGCGTGCGCGGGCCGGCACCGGCGGTCGACCAGGCCTTCTCGGCGCTGCGCGCCGGGGTCGACACGCTCGGCGGCGAGATTCGCTGAAACGATGTTCGAGGAAGAGGAACGAATCCGATGAATGCTCCCCGCGATCCGGTGCTGCGCGACGCGTCGCTCGACGATCGGTATGCCGCGACCGAAGGCCCGGTGTACCTGACCGGCACGCAGGCGCTCGTGCGCCTGCCGATGATGCAGCGCCAGCGCGACGTCGCCGCCGGGTTGAACACGGCGGGCTACGTCTCCGGCTATCGCGGCTCGCCGCTCGGCACCTACGACCAGGCGCTCGAGAAGGCGCGTGCGCACCTCGATGCGCATCACGTCCGTTTCGTTCCCGGGCTCAACGAGGACCTGGCCGCAACCGCGATCTGGGGTACGCAGCAGATCGAGGCGCTACCCGGCGGCCGCTACGACGGGGTGTTCTCGATCTGGTACGGCAAGGGCCCGGGCGTCGACCGGTGCGGCGACGTCTTCCGGCATGCGAACCAGGCGGGCACCGCGCGTCACGGCGGCGTTCTCGCGCTCGCCGGCGACGACCACGGCGCCAAGTCCTCGACCGTGGCGGCGCAGACCGATTTCGTGTTCCAGGCCGTCTCGATCCCGGTGCTCGCGCCGGCCACCGTGCAGGACTACATCGACTACGGGCTGCACGGCTTTGCGATGTCGCGCTTCGCCGGCGTGTGGGTCGCGATGAAGGCGGTCACCGACACGGTCGAGTCGGCCGGCATCGTCGACGTCTCCGCGCAACGCCTGCGCATCGTGCTGCCCGGCGATGTCGCGATGCCGCCGGGCGGGGTGCACCTGCGCTGGCCCGAAGAGCCGTTCCTCAAGCTCGAGGAGCGGCTCGCGCGCTGGAAGATTCCCGCGGCGCTCGCCTATGCGCACGTCAACCGGCTCGATCGCAACGTGTTCGGCCGGGCCGACGGGGAGCCGGCCCGGCTCGGCATCGTCTCGACCGGCAAGAGCTGGCTCGACGTGATGCAGGCGCTGGCCGACCTCGGCATCGACCAGGCGGCGGCGCGAACGCTCGGCCTGAAGGTGATGAAGGTCGCGATGCCCTGGCCGCTCGAGCCGCGCGCGATGCGCGCCTTCGCCGAAGGCTGCGAGGAAGTCTTCGTTCTCGAGGAGAAGCGAGCGCTGATCGAGACGCAGTGCAAGGAGCTGCTCTACGGCGCATCCGTCGGACCGCGCGTGGTCGGCAAGCACGACGAGCGCGGGGCGCCGCTCGTTCCCGACTACGGCGAGTTGACGCCCGCGCTGTGCGCGCGCCGGATCGCGCAACGGCTCGGGCGCTGGCGCGTCGCGTCCGACGATGCGCAAGGCGCGCGCGACGGCGCGGCGTGGGCACGCATCGATGCCCGGATTGCCGAGCTCGACGCGCGCGAGCAGGGCGCGGAGAAGCGCTTCGAGACGATCGAGCGCATTCCGTACTTCTGTTCCGGTTGCCCGCACAACACGTCGACGCGCGTGCCCGAAGGTTCGATCGCGCTGGCCGGAATCGGCTGCCACTACATGGCGCAATGGATGGACCGCTCGACGGCGACCTTCACGCACATGGGCGGCGAGGGAATGACCTGGGTCGGCCTCGCGCCGTTCAGCGACACGAAGCACGTGTTCCAGAACCTCGGCGACGGAACCTGGTTCCACTCGGGCTCGCTCGCGATCCGGCACGCGGTCGCGACCGGCACGCGCATCACCTACAAGATCCTGTTCAACGACGCGGTCGCGATGACCGGCGGCCAGCGGCACGACGGCCAGCTGACGCCGCAGCGCATCGCGCAGCAGGTGCGCGCCGAGGGCGTGCAGAAGATCGTCGTCGTCAGCGATGAACCGGGGAAATACGCGGCCGGAACCTTCGATGCCGACATCGCGGTGCATCCGCGCGGGCGCCTCGACGAAGTCCAGCGCGAGTTGCGCGAGTACGAAGGCGTTTCGGTGCTCATCTACGACCAGACCTGCGCGGCCGAGAAGCGCAGGCGGCGCAAGCGCGGCGAGTTCCCCGACCCGCCGCGGCGCGTGTTCATCAACGAGGCGGTGTGCGAAGGCTGCGGCGATTGCGGCGTGCAGTCGAATTGCGTGTCGATCGAGCCGGTCGAGACCGAGTTCGGCCGCAAGCGAGCGATCAACCAGTCTTCGTGCAACAAGGACTTCTCGTGCGTGCAGGGCTTCTGCCCCAGCTTCGTCACGGTGCACGGGGGCCGACTGCGGCGCGGCGCGCAGTCCGCGCGCGCCGCGGAAGCGGCGGGCGAGGCGGGCGAGGCGGGCAAGGTGCGCGCGGCCCCGATGCTGCCCGATTTCGCGCTGCCGCAGCCGGCGATTGCGCGGCTCGAACGCGCGTACTCGCTGCTCGTCACCGGGATCGGCGGCACCGGGGTGGTCACGATCGGACAACTCCTCGGGATGGCCGCGCATCTCGAGGGCAAGCAGGTGACGGTGCTCGACATGGCTG
>JAKFES010000148.1:0-4324 GCA_036675585.1 Burkholderiaceae bacterium | reverse complement strand
GTTTCTCGCCGGGTGCGCGGCGCCGCAGAGCACGGCGTTGCGCTCCGCGCTCGCGCCCGGGTCGGCCGGCAATCGCGCGCTCGAGCGCGATGCGCGCGTGGGGGCGCTGCCGCTGCAGGCGCGCATCGCGTCGGTGCCGTTCGTCGCGCAGGACGCGTACCAATGCGGGCCGGCCGCGCTCGCCATGGTGCTCGGCGCCGCCGGCCGCACGGTGGCGCTGGCGACGCTGATCGACGCGGTGTACCTGCCGGCACGCAAGGGGTCGTTGCAGGCCGAGATGCTCGCGCAACCGCGGCGCGAAGGCATGCTCGCCGTGCCGCTGGCGCCGCGCCTGGACACGCTGCTGCAGACGGTGGCCGACGGCACGCCCGTTCTCGTCTTCCAGAACCTCGGTTTGTCGTGGGCGCCGGTCTGGCACTACGCGGTGCTGATCGGCTACGACCTGCGGCGCGGCGAAGTCGTGCTGCATTCGGGCACCGAGGCAGCGAGCGCGATTTCGCTCGAGACATTCGAGCGCACGTGGGCGCGCGCGGGGCACTGGGCGATCACGGTGACCGATCCCGCCCGTGTGCCGCGCACGGTCGATCCGGGCGCCGCGCTACGTGCGGCCGTCGCGCTCGAACGCATCGACCGGGCCGCCGCGCTGCGCGCCTATGAGACGCTCTTCGCGCGCGCGCCGCACGACCGCTTCGTCGGGTTCGCCCGCGCGAACGCACTGCACGCCGACTCGCAGTCGCAGGCGGCCGCGGCGGCGTACCGTGCGCTGCTCGCCGAGCATCCCGGTTTCGCCGACGCGTGGAACAACCTGGCGCACGCGCTCGCCGACGTCGGCGACGTGCAGGCGGCGCGCGAGGCCGCCGATCGCGCGGTTTCGCTCGGCGGTCCGTCGATCGGCGTCTACCGGCAGACCGCCGCGCGCATGCACGCGATCACGGGTGCCGCCGCTCGGTGATACCATCGAGCGGTCCGCCGCTCCTGCGCGAGCCCGCTTTTCCCGCACGCCCATGACCTGAGCTCGTCCATCCCGACCGCCGAATCTCGAACGTCCGATCCGGAAGCCGGACAGCGTTCGCCGGGTGCCGCAACTGCGCACACCGGGCATCTTGGGCGAGAAACTCGTTCCGTAAGGTGAAGAAACCATGTTCAAAGCGCTTCAGTCGAACTCCTATCTGTTCGGCGGTAACGCCCCGTACGTCGAAGAACTCTACGAAAGCTACCTGGACAACCCGGCCTCGGTTCCCGAGGCCTGGCGCGCCTGGTTCGACAGCCTGCAAGGCGTTCCCGCGGCCGACGGCAGCCCCGAGACGCGCGACGTCGCGCATGCACCGATCGTCCAGTCCTTCGCCGAGCGCGCGAAAGAGGGCCTGCTGCAGCCGCAGCAGATGGGCGGCGACGCGGCGACCGCGCGCAAGCAGGTCTTCGTCCAGCAACTGATCGCCGCGTACCGCTACCTCGGTTCGCGCTGGGCCGATCTCGATCCGCTCAAACGCCAGGAGCGTCCGCCGATCCCCGAGCTCGAGCCCGCCTTCTACGATTTCACCGAAGGCGACCACGCGCACATCTACTCGGCCGCCAACACCTATTTCGGCTTCGACAGCGCGCCGCTGCGCGACATCATCAAGGCGCTGCGCGACACCTACTGCGGGTCGATCGGCGCCGAGTTCATGTACATCAGCGACCCGACGCAGAAACGCTGGCTGCAGGAGCGGCTCGAATCGACGCGCTCGCGGCCGAGCTACTCGATCGCCAGGAAGAAGCGCATCCTCGAGCGGCTGACCGCCGCCGAAGGGCTCGAGCGCTACCTGCACGCCAAGTTCGTCGGCCAGAAGCGCTTCTCGCTCGAAGGCGGCGAGAGCTTCATTCCGGCGATGGACGAGCTCGTCCAGCGCGCGGGCGACGCCGGCATCCAGGAGATCGTCATCGGCATGGCCCACCGCGGCCGGCTCAACGTGCTCGTCAATACGCTGGGCAAGATGCCCAAGGACCTGTTCGCCGAGTTCGAAGGCCGGCATGCCGACGACCTGCCCAGCGGCGACGTCAAGTACCACAAGGGCTTCTCGAGCGACGTGACGACCACCGGCGGGCCGGTGCACCTGTCGCTCGCGTTCAATCCGTCGCACCTGGAGATCGTCAACCCGGTCGTCGAGGGTTCGTGCCGGGCGCGCATGACGCGCCGGGGCGACCGCAACGGCGACCAGGTCCTGCCGGTGCTCGTGCACGGCGACGCGGCCTTCGTCGGGCAGGGCGTCGTGATGGAGACGCTGAATCTCGCGCAGACGCGCGGATACGGCACGCGCGGCACGGTGCACATCGTCATCAACAACCAGATCGGCTTCACCACCTCCGATCCGCGCGACACGCGCTCGACGCTGTACTGCACCGACGTGGTCAAGATGATCGAAGCGCCGGTGCTGCACGTGAACGGCGACGATCCGGAGGCGGTCGTCTATGCGACGCAGCTCGCGCTCGATTTCCGGCAGGCGTTCCGCAAGGACGTCGTCGTCGACATCGTCTGCTACCGCAAGCTCGGCCACAACGAGCAGGACACCCCGGCCGTCACGCAGCCGATGATGTACAAGAAAGTCGCGCAGCATCCCGGCACGCGCAAGCTCTACGCCGAGAAGCTGCTGCGCCAGGACGTGATCGCCGAGGGCGACGCCGAGTCGATGGTCGCCGCGTACCGCAAGGCGATGGACGAGGGCAAGCACACCTTCGATCCGGTCATCACCGACTTCAAGAGCAAATTCTCGGTCGACTGGATGCCGTTCCTGAACCGCAAGTGGACCGACGCCGCCGAGACCGCCGTGCCGATGGCCGAACTGCGTCGGCTCGGCGAGAAGATCACCACGGTGCCGCCGAACATCAAGGTCCACCCGCTCGTCGAGCGCGTGATCAACGACCGGCGCTCGATGGCCGAAGGCGCACATCCGCTCGACTGGGGAATGGGCGAACACCTCGCGTTCGCCACGCTGCTCGCTTCGGGCTACGACGTTCGCCTCTCGGGCCAGGACTCGGGCCGCGGCACCTTCACGCACCGGCATGCGGTGCTGCACGACCAGAACCGCGAGCGCTACGACCAGGGCTCGTACATTCCGCTGCAGTTCGTCGCCGACAAGCAGGGCCAGTTCATCGTCATCGACTCGGTGCTGTCCGAGGAAGCGGTCCTCGCCTACGAATACGGCTACGCGTCGTCGGATCCGAACACGCTCGTCATCTGGGAGGCGCAGTTCGGCGATTTCGCCAACGGCGCACAGGTCGTCATCGACCAGTTCATCTCGTCGGGCGAGACGAAATGGGGTCGTGCCTGCGGCCTGGTGATGATGCTGCCGCACGGCTACGAGGGGCAGGGCCCCGAGCATTCGTCGGCGCGGCTCGAGCGCTTCCTGCAGCTGTGCGCCGAGCACAACATGCAGGTTTGCCAGCCGACGACGCCGGCGCAGATCTTCCACCTGCTGCGCCGGCAGATGATCCGGATGTTCCGCAAGCCGCTGGTCATCATGACGCCGAAGTCGCTGCTGCGGAACAAGGAAGCCGTCTCGTCGCTGACCGAACTCGCTTCCGGCGAGTTCCGTACCGTGATCGGCGACCCGAGCGTCGAGGCGAGCCGCGTGCGGCGCGTCGTCGTGTGCACCGGCAAGGTCTATTACGACCTGCTCGCGGCGCGGCGCGAACGCCAGCTCGACGACGTCGCGCTGGTGCGCATCGAGCAGTTGTACCCGTTCCCGCACAAGGCCTTCGAGACCGAGCTGAAGAAGTACGCCGCCGCCTCGCAGGTGATCTGGTGCCAGGACGAACCGCAGAACCAGGGCGCGTGGTTCTACGTGCAGCACCAGATCGGCGAGGCGCTCAAGGACGGCCGGAAGCTGAGCTACGCCGGCCGTGCGGCTTCGGCCTCACCGGCCGTCGGCTATTACGACAAGCATTACGCGCAACAGAAGGAGCTGCTCGCCGCCGCATTGGGCGCAGCCCGTCCGCGCGCCAGAAAAACCAATCGCGAGACCGCCTGAGTCGTCGCCCGGAGATCGAAGTCCATGCCCGTTATCGAGATCAAGGTTCCGCAACTGTCCGAGTCGGTCGCCGAAGCGACGTTGCTGCAGTGGCATAAGAAAATCGGCGAAGCCGTCGCGAGGGACGAGAACCTGATCGACATCGAAACCGACAAGATCGTGCTCGAGCTGCCGGCGCCCGCCGACGGCGTGCTCGCCGAGATCGTCAAGGGCGACGGCAGCACGGTCGTCGCCGACGAAGTGATCGCGCGGCTCGACACCGATGCCAGGCCGGCCGCGGCGTCGCCGCAGGCTTCGGCCGGCGCAGCCGCTGCCGC